>JBGSOJ010000376.1:0-17222 GCA_041739175.1 Sphingomonadaceae bacterium | reverse complement strand
GTCTGGTGCGCCGTTGAGGGACTTGGCGCTCGCACGCCTCACCGATTTCCGCAGCGCAAGCGGCGGCGGCCTTCCCCTAATCGGCGTCGGCGGCATTGCCAGCGCGCAGGACGCCTATGCCCGCATTCGCGCAGGCGCATCGCTGATTCAGATTTACAGCGCGATGGTGTATGAAGGCCCGGCGTTGGCCAAACGCATCAATCATGGCCTAATCGACCTGCTGCGAAAGGACGGCTTCGCCAGCGTTGCTGAGGCCGTCGGCACCGCCTAACGCCCTTCCCATTGCGCGCGCCATCGGTTAGACGACACTGCATCGATTGAGGAAATTCCATGAAACCGATTAATGAAATTCAGGGCCGCGCGATTCCGTTTGGGCGGAAGAATGTGGATACCGATGTCATTATCCCCGCCAAATGGCTAAAAACCATTAGCCGCATTGGCCTTGGCAAAGGGGCATTTGAAACCGTGCGGGCGGAGGCGGGCAATGTGTTTGACGATCCGGAATTTGCGGGCGCACCGATCCTGATCGCGGGCGACAATTTCGGTTGCGGGTCGAGCCGTGAACACGCGGCGTGGGCTTTGCTGGATCTGGGCATCACCGTCGTGATTGCGCCCAGCTTTTCGGATATTTTCAGCGGCAATGCCTTTAAGAACGGCATCCTAACCGCTGCTTTGCCGCAGGAGCAGATTGACCGGTTGATGGCGGTTGCCGCAACCGATCCCATCCACATCGATTTGGAAAATCAGGTGGTGACAACACCCTTTCAGGACCGTTTCTCCTTCCCCATCGACCCATTTCGCAAGCAATGTTTGTTGAATGGTATCGATGAAATCGGCCTAACCATGGACCGCGATGCCGCGATTGCGGCGTTCGAAACAAAATTGGCCAGCAAGCAGCCTTGGCTTGTGCCCACCTCAGTTTAGCGGCGCAGCGCGATTTTCGCCCTTGTATCGCCCCGCCCGCGACCACATGTTGGGGCGATGGATGAGGGCACTTCATTTGCAAAAAGGGGACAGAGATGACTGGCTTTGGTGACCGCGAAAAGGCGTTCGAAAATCAATTCGCGCGCGAGGAAGATTTGGCGTTCCGCATTACCGCGCGCCGCAACCGTTTGCTGGGCGAATGGGCCGCCGACAAAATGGGGCTAACCCCCGAGGAACGCGAGTCTTATGGCAAGGCAGTGGTGCAGGCGGACTTTGAGGAGGCAGGCGACGAGGATGTCGTGCGCAAAGTCGTCGGCGATTTGACCAGCGCGGGCGTCGATACCGACGAAGCTGCTGTCCGCGCCGCGATGGCCGAACTGATGATTGAGGCCCGCCGCCAGTTCATTGGCGAGGCGTAGGATCCTATCATGCCAATGGCCGCAACCGAAATCGAAAGCCTGATCACCGCTGCCCTTCCCGGCGCGGTGGTGGAGATTACCGACCTGAAAGGGGACGGCGATCATTATGCCGCCAAAGTCACTTGGGCGGGCTTTGCTGGTGTCAACCGCGTTGCCCGCACGCGTTTGGTATACGATGCCCTGGGCGGACGCATGGGCGGCGAATTGCACGCATTGCAACTCACCACCGCTGTCCCCGAAGGCGTATAATTGGAGTTTATGATTATGAGCGCACACGAAAAAATTGAATCCCTGGTCAAAGGCAACGACGTAGTCCTGTTTATGAAGGGCACGCCGTTGTTCCCGCAATGCGGCTTTTCCAGCCGGGCGATCGCCATTTTGGAGCATTTGGGCGTCGCGTTTGAGACCGTCGATGTGCTTCAGGATATGGAGATTAGGCAGGGGATCAAGGAATATTCCGACTGGCCAACCATCCCGCAATTGTATGTCAAAGGCGAGTTTCTGGGCGGCAGCGACATTATGATGGAAATGTTTGAGGCGGGCGAATTGGCCGCCCTGATGGACGAACAATCGGTCGCTAAAGCGCAATAAGCGAGGCCAGCGCCAATCGCTCCGCAATGGAGCCATTGGCAGAGGCACCGCAATATTTACGATCCTATACCTCCGATATTCACTTGTCGGAGGGTATTATGTCTGTTCGTTATCTGTCCCCGATCGCGTTGGCCGCGATCACCATCATCGGTCTGCTTTCAGCGGACAGCGCAGCGCGGGCAGAGGCCTATTACACCGGCAATGTCATGCGCGATGCCATTACGCCGAGGCAGCCTTTAACGCGCGGCACCGTCGCCAGTATAGTGGGCACCACTGACGGCGATGAGGAGTTTTCCGCGATCCTGAACATCGACGCTGACGGTGCGATTGAGGCAATGACGGTGGCGCAAAATGGGGAGCGCTTGGGCCTGCCCGAAAGCGCGTTTGCCGATCTTTCCGGCGCCGACGTCGCATGGCTGGAGGAGCGCGGCGCGCTTTCCACCGTCATTGTGGAGGGCAACACGCCCAATGGCAAACGCTGGCGATTGGCGTTGGAATTCCACCCCAAGCAATTGTGGAAGCGCCGGTTCAGCGTCGAGGGCGAGCGCCGCGATCTCTATACCTTCTACAGCCGCAAGGATATGACCCCCAGCGAAACAGAGCGACGCAGCGCGAACAATCGGGGCATTTACTGGCGCGATTAAGGCGGGCGAAAGCGGCGCGCTTTCACATGATTGTCACGCTTATGTAACCAATCGGGCGTTGCCATGAGCGGCGGCTTCGCGCAAAAGGCAGGGATATGAATGATGTTCCCCTTGCCCCAGCGCAGAACGACGAAGCGCCCGAAAAAGGCTCACTATGGAAGCGGTTCCGCGCGTGGACATGGGCCGATCCCATTCCCTATTGGGTGTGGCCGATTATTGGCGGCGTGTCCGCATTAGGGTTTGCCCCAATCGATCTGTTTGCCTTGACCCTCATCGCACTGGCTTTGGTGATCGGGCAGAGCGCAACGGTGGGCGTGCGGCGGGCGTTTTGGATCGGTTGGCTCTTTGGCCTTGGCCATTTCGTCGTCAGCCTGCGCTGGATTGCGGTGGCGTTCACTTATCAGGCGGCAATGCCCGAATGGCTGGGCTATTTGGGCGTGGTTTTGCTCTCGCTCTATCTGGCGTTGTTTCCCGCGGTGACAGCGATGGCGGCAAGGTGGCTCATTGGCCAGCGGATAGGCGTTCCCTTTGTGCTGGCCTTTGCCGGATTTTGGATCATCAGCGAATATCTGCGTAGCCAGTTGTTCACGGGGTTCGCATGGAACCCCTTGGCAGTTATCCTCGCCAAAAACGCGGAGCCAGCGGCCTTTGTGGGGACCTATGGCCTTTCGGGCCTTTTGATTTTGGCATCGGGGGGCATCGCCATTCTCTATGCCAGCAAGAAGAAGGAAGGGTTGCTATGCTTCGCCTTTGCCGCAATTGCCATGGTTGTTCCCCAGTTTTTCGTGCCGGATTATCCATTGGGGCAGAAAAACATCGGCTCGACCGCCATCACCGTGGTGCAACCCAATATCGGCCAGACGGACAAGCATCGCCCCGGCTATGAAGCGATAAATTTTGCAAAGCTGGCGGAAAACACCAGCCCGCAATTGCCGATCAGCGGCGGCAAAATCGGCGAACTCACGCCGCGCCTGATTTTCTGGCCCGAGGCGGCGATTCCATGGAGCCTGGAAAGCGGGATGCCGCCGTGGATCTATTCCGGCCAACCGGGCGGCAGTGCGGCGGGCACGCGGGTGCAACTGGCAATGTTGACGAATCCCGGCGATGTGTTGCTCACCGGCGCGGACCGCTATGTGCTTGATAAGGCAGGCGACATCACCGCGGCGCGCAACAGCGTGTTTGCGGTGAATAGCGACGCAACGCTGGCCCCGTGGCGCTATGACAAGGCGCATCTTGTCCCTTATGGCGAATATCTGCCGATGAAGGATATTCTCAAACCCTTGGGCATCGACCGATTAGTTCCGGGCGATATTGACTTCCTGCCCGGCCCCGGCCCGCAAACGGTGCCATTGATCGTGGATGGGCGCACGCTCAAAATGGGTGTGCAAATCTGTTATGAAATCATCTTCTCCGGCGAAGTAGCAGACCGCGCCAATCGCCCCGATTTCATTTTCAACCCCTCCAACGACGCGTGGTTCGGCACCGTCGGCCCGCCGCAGCATCTCGCCCAAGCCCGCCTGCGCGCGGTGGAGGAGGGCCTTCCCATCATCCGCTCCACACCAACGGGGATTAGCGCGGTGATCAACCCCGATGGCTCGTTGGCCCAATCCTTGCCCCACGGCGTCGCGGGGCGGATTGATATGGGGCTACCGAAGGCCGCGCCGCCAACTTTCTTTAGCCTGTATGGCAATACCATCCCCTTGACCCTCGCCGGGATTTTCATCCTGCTAAGTTTTGTTGCCAATCGCCGCGCCACGCGCTAAGAGGCGATCAAAGACGGTCGTATAAACCTTTCTTTATATCAGCTTGTCGCTGGCCTGTTGGCTGGAAACCGGCGAAAACTCTTATTTGTTGGAGCAACATCCATGCGCAAAGAATTTATCTTCACCTCGGAATCGGTTTCCGAAGGCCATCCAGACAAGGTTTCCGACCAGATCAGCGACACCATCGTCGACTTCATGCTGTCGCACGACCCGCAAGCGCGCATTGCCTGCGAAACGCTGACCACCACGCAGCGCGTTGTCCTCGCGGGCGAAATCCGCTGCCGCGGCGTGTATGAAAACGGCGCATGGGTTGAGGGCAAGCCCGAAGAGATTGAGGCCATCGTCCGCCAAACGGTCAAGGAAATCGGCTATGAGCAGGACGGCTTCCACTGGGAAACGCTGACTTTTGAAAACCACCTCCATGGCCAATCCGAGCATATCGCCCAAGGCGTTGACGCCGGCGAGAACAAGGACGAGGGCGCGGGCGACCAAGGGATCATGTTCGGCTATGCGTCGGATGAGACCGAAGATTTGATGCCTGCCACGCTGGACTACAGCCACAAAATCCTTGAGAAATTGGCCATCGACCGCAAATCCGGCGCAGCGCCGTTCCTTGAGCCTGACGCAAAAAGCCAGGTTACCCTGCGCTATGTCGATGGCGTCCCGACCGAGTGCATGGCATTGGTCGTGTCGACGCAGCACGCGCCCGGCTATTATTGGTGCAATGGCGAGGGCGACGAAGGCAAATACAACGAACTGCGCGAATATGTGCTCGGCGTTGCCAAGGACATCTTGCCCGAAGGCTTCATCAACGACAACACCGCGTTGCACATCAACCCCACGGGTTGCTTTGAAATCGGCGGCCCTGACGGTGACGCGGGCCTGACCGGTCGTAAGATCATCGTCGACACCTACGGCGGCGCGGCCCCGCACGGCGGCGGCGCGTTCAGCGGCAAAGACCCCACAAAGGTGGACCGCAGCGCGGCGTACATCTGCCGCTATATGGCGAAAAACATCGTCGCCGCGGGCCTAGCCAACCGGTGCTCGATCCAGCTTTCGTACGCCATTGGCGTGTCAGAGCCTTTGTCGATCAACGTCAATTTGCACGATACGCAAGCGGACGGCGTGAGCGAGGAGGCATTGGAAACCTTGCTCCCCACTTTGGTCCGCCTGACCCCACGCGGCATCCGCGAGCATTTGGGCCTCAACAAACCCATCTACCGCACCACCGCTGCCTATGGTCACTTCGGCCGCAAGGCAGAAGGCGATTTCTTCCCATGGGAGAAAACGGATTTGGTCGAGGCGTTGAAGGCGGCGGTTTAGGCCGCCTTCAACATCACAATGCGCTGAAAGACCCTATGCCTTCTTGAGAAGCGTGTAGCTTTGAATCAACTCATTAGCATTACGTTGGACATAGCCTTTTGTCGCCTTCCCATCATCGTTGAGCACTGGTCCGCCACCAATGGCATAAGCAAAACGGCGGGCCAGTTGAGGGTTAATACGATTGACATGTGAACCGTCAGTCCCGATGGCCTCACTGTAGCAGTCTCGGTGATTTGCATCGATCCATTTGAACAGGGTGCGTGTTACATCAGTTTCAAAATTGGTGTCCTTTACATCTGCAGCATACGCCATCACTTCAGCAATGAGTTTTGCTTCCGAGGCCAACCGCTTGCGAACCGCCATATCCGTGGTATCCTTGCTACCAACGAAAACGCTAATGGCTTCATTTGCAGCATCGGTGACGTTTATGCCTTGTTGTCGAGCATAATCAGCTAGCGCTCCATGCACATCGCCGGGAATTCGGATTGATACGGTAACTGATTCGGTCATTGCGATTATCCTTTAATAATTATCAATGCCATTGATGTATGCTACCTATGCCATCATATCAAGTGGAATTTTACGGTGAGCGATTTTAGCGCGTTTTTCTTGCGGGTTTGGCGCGCACCCGCTATCCGCGCCCGCATGACAGCTTATAAATCCGGCGACCCCGACCACGCTCAACCGCCTTTATGGCCGGTCGAAGGGCAAACCCCTACGCGATCGGCAGCAGATGTTGGTGGATACCCTCCTGCCCCGCATTGCCGTGCCCGACGAAGGCCCGGTGACGAGCGAACGCCTGTTCGGGGATGACCGCCCGCTCCATTTTGAAATTGGCTTTGGCGGCGGGGAGCATATGGCCAGCCGCGCCGATATGCTGCCCGACCATGGCTTCATCGGGGCGGAACCGTTCGTCAATGGCGTGGCGCAGGCGCTCACCCATGTCGATGGCGAGGTATCGGACCATTGGGGTCTGAACACGCCGCACCCGCCTCTGGGCAATGTGCGCATCCATATGGGCGACGCGCTGGAGGTGCTGCGCCGCATTCCCGAAGGCGCATTGAGCTTCGTCTATCTGCTCCATCCCGACCCATGGCCCAAGGCGCGGCATGCCAAGCGCCGGATGATGAACCCCGGCCCGGTGGACATGATTTCCGCGAAGCTGAAACCCGGCGGTGAGTTCCGCTTTGGCACCGACCATGCGGTGTATCTGCGCTGGGCCTTGATGGTGATGAACGGGCGGGAGGATTTTGAGTGGTTGGCGGAGAAACCCGTCGACTTCCTCACCCGCCCCGGCGGTTGGCCCGAAACGCGCTATGAACATAAGGCGCGAACGGTGTACGGGCATGAGGTGTGGTATTTTCGGTATCGGAAGCGGGCTTAGTCTGGACGCCAGCTGTCTTGATCGGCGTGGCAATCAAAGCGCCGCTCGATCCATTCTTCGCTTAGCCGTCGCCCATCTGCGCTATACCAATCGAGTGGAACGGTGGCCGCCGGTCCAATTTCTACGCCGATTTGTTCCGAGCCATAATCCGTTATCATGTCAGTGAAACTTAGCGCTGCGACTTTTGCAGCACCGTTCGCCGTCCATTTCAACCCGTATGAACCGCCAATGGAACCGGTACGCAGGGCTATAGGCTCTCCATCAACGGGCGCGTTCCCGTCGATGCTTATCGACCATTCCCCCGCGAGTTGCGTAAAGCCGTTGAATGCCTTTTTGCTGCGCTTATGGGTCAACGTCATATGGCCAGCAATTTCGTCGCCATTCCAATTGAATTCAGTGCATTTATAGCTAAGGGTTCCGGTGCCCGCATGGCGATACTGTTGCCAATCAGCATATGCCACATATGTGGCGAACGCCGCTACCAATGTGCAAGAAATCGCAAACGTCACCAACGGCCACGCCGCCTTTGCCAAAGTCAAAGCCCCGCGCCGCCATGCGCGCCAGCCCTTATAGAGCAACCAAATGACCATCGCGGCATGGGCCGCCGCCGCCTCAATCAACAAGACATCAGAAAAAATCTCGTCGGCCCATTCATTTTCGATTGCCAAGTCCCAATCAGACGTCGCCGATTGAGCAATCCCCACCAACACCAAAACCGAAAACGCCGCCCAAACATGCCCCGCCGCAAACGCCGCATAGGTTAACGCCGCGCGCACTTTGCTGGGTCGGTCAGGGGCCGATGCCCCGACTGTTGTGCTGTCTGTTTCCACCAACAACCCTCCAACAGGAAGGTTATAACATATCCGAACTTTGCACAAGGGGCCATAATACAGGTTGGGCGGGCGCCGTCCGAGGGGTAATTCAGCGCGCCCGCCCGATCGAAGATGTGCGGATTACACGCCTTCGATATCGGGTTTGGCAAAGCGGTCAACCGCCAGTGCCTTGTACAGTGCCCCGCCAATTACCGCGCCGATAATGGGAGCAAGCCAGAACAGCCAGAGCTGCTCCATGGCAATCCCACCCTCCACCAACGCCGGACCCGTGCTGCGCGCCGGATTGACCGATGTGTTGGTAACCGGGATGCTGATGAGGTGGATCAGCGTTAGGCAAAGGCCAATAGCAATTGGCGCAAAGCCCGCCGGTGCGCGGCCATCGGTGCTGCCCATGATCACCCAGAGGAAAAATGCGGTCAGCAAAACCTCGATCGCAAACGCCGCGCCCAGCGCATATTTGCCGGGGCTATGTTCGCCAAAGCCGTTTGACGCCAGGCCGTTTTCTGCAATCGAATAAGCGGCATTACCCTGCGCAATATAGGCCAGCGCCATGGCGGCGAGGATCGCGCCCACGACTTGTGCTATGACATAGAGCGGAATGTCTCTCGCCGGAAAGCGCCCGCCTGCCCACAGGCCAATGGTGACGGCGGGGTTTAAATGGCATCCCGACACATGGCCAATCGCATAGGCCATGGTGATCACGGTGAGACCAAAGGCCAATGATACGCCCAGCAAGCCGATGCCGACCTCAGGAAAGGCGGCGGCCAGAACCGCGCTGCCGCAACCGCCGAATACCAGCCAGAAGGTACCGATACCCTCCGCCAATGCCTTTTGCATATTGATCATGCCCGTTCTCCCTACCTATGTATTGTCAGCATAGGCTAAGCGGGTTTGGCCCAAAGTCCTTGTAAACAAGTGTCAAAAGCGCGCACAGGCGGCGTATCAGCGTCCAATTTAGAAGAAATTACAGGATTAGCGTGGTCCGGGAGGCGGCCCGCCCGCACCCTGGGGAGCGCCTTGCGGTCCGCCCATTTGTTGCTGCATTGCTTCCATTTGCTTTTGCTGTGCTTCCATGACCGATTGGAATTCCGCCTCGGTAATGACATCGATGACATCAACCTCAAAACGCAGCATCGAATTGGCGGGGATCAGCACTTCGCCGGTTTGCGGATTGGGAATTTCGCGCTCGCCATAGGCCAATTCCGATGGAATCCACAATTCCATCTTGCTGCCCTTTTTCGCCATTTTCAGGCCCTCGTCAAAGCCGGGGATCGGTTCGCCGATATGGAAATCCACTTGCGGCGCGGCGTCAAATTCGGTGCCATCGCGCAAAGTGCCTTTATAGCCAGCGATAACGACGTCCTCATTGGTGGCGTTGCGGCCTTCGCCCTCGCGGATGATGCGATATTGCAGGCCCGATTTCGTCGTCACCACGCCCTCCTTGCCCGCGTTGTTGGCGAACCATTCGGCGTTGGTTTGGTAGTCGGCGCGAATATCGGCGGTGCTCCAATAGGCCAATCCGCCCGCAGCCAAGGCAACGGCGGCAAGGCCAGTCCACAGGGTCGTGATCGACCCCTTTTTAATCGGGCGAAGCGGAACAGCGGTGATGGACATGGGATGGCTCCGAAGAATGAAAAAGCGTTGCCTTCCCCCTAACCGCTTTTGCAAGAGCGTCAAGCGGGCAGCGGCGGGTGCGCGCGTTTCCGGCAACAAAAAAGGCGCGCCGGATGGGCACGCCTTTTTTGACTAAGACCGGTTGTCTTTGTGTTTATTTCGGGCCGTCACGCTCAGTGCGCTTGCGGTCCATCTTGCGGGCGCGGCGGACAGCGGCGGCCTTTTCGCGTGCGCGCTTTTCCGATGGCTTTTCAAAGTGACGACGCAATTTCATTTCGCGATACACGCCTTCACGCTGCAACTTTTTCTTAAGTGCGCGTAGGGCCTGCTCAACATTGTTGTCGCGAACGAGAATCTGCATAAAAAGTCACTCCGGTCGATTCGGTTAGGGTCGGCAAATGGCGGAAAACCCGCATTTGTCCGACGGTAAAATAAAAATAGCCGCACAAACGCGGCCTGTTCATCGGTGGGCCTTATCCCCATGCGCGGCAGATTTCAAGCCGAAACCGCCCATTTGCGCCAAAAAGAGCACCGGCCCGGCGACAAAGCGGCGATATTGACACCTTGTCATGCCCGCGCGGGCTGCGTAATCTCCCGATAGAATGGGAGAGACAACTATGGCAACGCAAATCAAATCCGGCCTCGATTGCAGCGCAGCGGAATGGGAAGTGCGGCAACAACTCGCCGCGTGCTATCGCATTTTCGACCATATGGGGTGGAGCGAAAGCATCTATAACCACATCACGGTGAAAGTACCCGATGAGGATGGCGCGTTCCTGATCAATCCCTTTGGCCTGTTGTTCAGCGAAGTGACCGCATCCAACCTCGTCAAAATCGACATTGATGGCAATACTTTATCGGGCAATTATCCGGTCAATAAGGCTGGCTTTACCCAGCATAGCCGTTTCCACCGCGACTTGCCCCACGCCCACGCGATTGCGCACACGCATACCACCGCAACGATGGCGGTGTGCAGCATGGAGGGCGGGTTGCAGCCGGTGAATTTCTACGCCTGCAACTTCATCGGCCGGATTGCCTATCACGATTTTGAAGGCATTACAGTGAATGATGAGGAGGGCGACCGTTTGGTGGCGGATATTGGCGATAAGCCTATCCTGATGCTGCGCAACCATGGGCCTGTGGTCATTGGCCGCACTATCCCCGAGGTGTTCCTGATGCACTGGGCACTCCAGCGCGCGTGTGAGATTCAACTCGCGACTATGGCGGCGGGGACGGCGGTCCGGGTCAGCGATGATGTCGTTGCCGCACACCAACGTGACCTTAGCCAGGTACAGCTTCCCGGCGGCCCGGGCGCAGCGGACTTTGCCGCATGGGTGCGCGTAATCGACCGGATCGATAGCAGCTGGCGGGAGTAGGCCAAATAGGAATAGACTTGTTCGCGGTGCGCCGCCGCTTTAGTGGTGCATTATGCCACGCCTAACCGTCAACAACCGCCCCGTCGAATACCGCATGGCGGGGAACACGCCCCTATTGTTTGCGCTGCGCGAGGCGTCGAATTTGACGGGCACCAAATATGGCTGCGGCACCGGCGATTGCGGATACTGCATGGTCGAGGTGGATGGGGAGGCTTTACGCTCCTGCCTCGTCACGCTGAACGATGTGGAGGGGCGGTTCGTCACCACGATCGAGGGGCTAAGCCGCGACCGATCGCATCCGGTGCAGCAGGCGTTCGCCGCCGCCAATCTCTCGCAATGCGGCTATTGCATACCCGGCATGATTATGAGCGCGGCGGTGTTGCTAAAGAAAAACACCGCGCCCGATGATGCAGCGATTGATGAGGCGATCAAAACGTTGTGCCGATGTGGTTCCTACCCGCGCATCCGTGATGCAATTGCACAGGCGGCGCGCGTGGCCCGGCGCGAAGAAACAATCACCGCCGCCCCGCCGCCGGGAATTTCGCCCGAGGATGCCGCGCGCGCCGTCCCCGCGATAAAACCCGAAGGGGTCGAGCAACCGGGTGCCGTTACCATTGGTGAGAGCAAAGATGACAATGGGGGAACCCCCGCGCCCTAACAGCATTCGTTCTTTGCGGGCAAGTCAACCATCATTGCGTGCTGCTCCAAATCACGCCTGCTTGCCGGGTTGGCAATATCGCGGTCGCTGGCGTCGATCCAGCACAAATCGTCAATGTGCAACACGCGGTCGTCATGGGCGCGGATGGTCATTGCCTGCACCGGTTGCAAATCGCGGGCATCGACCAACACGGGGTTGCTTGGCACGCCAAGTTGCCATTTTTCCCCCCATTGGCGCAAAGCGACCATCGCGGGCAGCAAGTCACGGCCTTTTTCGGTCAGGCTATATTCCACGCGGCGGCGGTCATCGGGACACGGATTGCGTGCCAAAATCCCGCTGTCGGTTAGGCGCACAAGCCGCGAGGCGAGGATGTTGCGCGCAATCCCCATTTCGGAGAGGAACTCCTCAAAATGCCGCACGCCGTTGAACGCGGCGCGCAGGATCATCAGCGACCATTTCTCACCGATTTCGGCAAGCGCCATTGGCAGACCGCATTGTTCGGACAGATCTTCACGGATCTCATCACCCGAAATACCCATAATTGTGCCCCAAAACCTATGGCCGCCCAATGTCACAAAGCGGCAATCTTCATATATAGCACGCACATAGGCCTGTGCAAAGTGTGATGGAATTGCATCGCCATGCGCCCAATCGGCGAACAGTGTCATTTTTAGATTGCAATATGCAACCTAATTAAATAAGTTTCGAGTCGCAACGCAAAAGCGACACTCCTTATTTTGCCGGACCGTTGCGCCAACTTTGCGTCGAAATTGACCAACAAAAAAGGTTCAAGGATATGACATTCTCCCTCTCCCAATTTTCCGCGCCCGTTCGCGCATCTATTGTTGTCGTTGCCGCGATGATCGCCGCGCCGGCGTTCGCCGCTCCTGCTGGCTATAGCGCCACGCTGAACGCGGCTCCTGCCGAAACAAAAGTCATGGTCGCGGGCACCGTGTTCCTTTGCAAAGGTGCCGATTGCTCGGCGCGCGAAAGCGGCAATTCGCCGATGCGCGTATGCACCGCACTGGTCAAAGAAGCCGGTCCGGTCTCGGCGTTCAGCTTTGCGGGCAAGGCGTTTGACGATGCCAAATTGGCAAAATGCAACGCCGCTGCTGCATAAATATCAGGCATACCCCGCCGCTTTCGGGCGTGTGGGCAAAGCAACCCCCGGCCGCACTGCCTCCTCGCGGTCGGGGTTTGTTTTGCCTAAAACCCGCGCCCCACTGCCTCGCGCACTTGCGCCACGCCGGCCTCGCGCTGCGCCTTTAGCTCCGCTTTTAACTTCGCCGGATCGCGGGCGAAGACGAAGCCAAAGCTGACGCCGCCTTCTTTACCCACTGTCGCGTGATGCAATTTGTGCGCCTGCACCAGCCGTTTGGCGTAGCCGCGTTTGGGCACATATTTGAAATAGCGTTGATGCACGATACCGTCGTGGATGAAGGTGTACACCAATCCATAGGCCAAAATGCCAAGACCCACGGCGGTCCCATACTCCCATGCATTCGCGCCCATGACCAGTGGGCTACCGATGGCGAACATCGAAATGCTCATCACCGCGCCAACAACGCCGTAAAGGTCGTTTTTCTCAAGCGCACCGCTGTGCGGTTCATGATGGTCACGGTGCCAGCCCCAGCCCCAGCCATGCATGATATATTTATGGCTGCCCCAGGCGACGAATTCCATGGCAACGAAGGTGGCGATAATGATGAGGATGTGGACAGTGGTCATAACCCGTCTTTAACGCATGGCGCCGTATAACTCACGCCTGAAATGAGACGGGCAGCAAAGATAATTTCGATTAAACGGGGCCACGACCTCCGGCGAAGGGCGAACCGTCCTGCGCCTCATCAGAAATGGAGTTTCCATCGTCGGCCCATGCCAGCCGCGCCTTCGTTTTCGGACCGGAGACCTGGATTATCGCTGATCCTTTGGGCGGGGATAGGCCTTTTGGTATTGATTTTGACCTACCGCCAATTGCCCGCCAACCTGCCCGCGACCGGCGGCTTCATCCCATATTGCTCAGACGCCCATGCCCGTGGGCTTTACAATATCCCGCGCGGCGATCCGCGCTATCGCCCCGCGTTAGACGCCGATGGCGACGGCTTTGCGTGTGAGCCGCTGCCCCGATAACCGGCGCAGCGGCACTGCTCCTACAACACAAAATCCGCGCCGGTCAGCGCGATATTCCCCGTCAGCACCAGAATGAAATCGGCGACGCCGTCACCGTTGGTGTCGCCCGTCACATGCGTGTTGCCGCCGACAAATTCATAGCGCAACTGCCCCGCCACGCCGCTGAACCCTAAGGTGTTGACGAAGGAGAAGCTGTCATCCGCGCCGCCCGTGATGGCATCGACCAGGGACAGGTCAATCAGGTCGCTCTCCGCTTGGTTGAAATCAAAAATCGTGTCCGCATTGGCGGGCAGGACATTCGGCATTTCATTATCGTCAAAGACAAATGTGTCCGCGCCAAGGCCGCCGGTCAAATGGTCCCGATCGAGCCCGCCGCGCAATATGTCATCGCCATCGCCGCCATTTAGCGTATCAAAACCGGCGCCGCCAAAGATGCCATCATTGCCCGCATCACCGTTCAGGATATCACGCTGATTCCCGCCGTCGATAGTGTCATTGCCATCACCGCCGCTTATGATGTCGTCGCCGCTGTTGCCGAGGATCGCATCATTGCCAGCGTCGCCATTGATCGTATCGCGCCCTGAACCGCCGTCGATGGTGTCATTGCCATCGCCGCCAAGGATCGTGTCATTGCCGGTCAGGCCATTGATAACGTCATCGCCGCCGCGCCCTTCCAACGTGTTACCCGCGGCGCTGCCGTTGATAACATTGGCGAGGTCGTTGCCGATGCCGATGATCGCGTTGGACCCTTGCAGGATCAATTCCTCAATTTCGGTGCCATTGGTAATAGTGAAATTACGCGTAGAAAAAACGATATCATACCCCTGCCCTATCGATTCGGATACGGTATCGCCGACATTGTCCACGCGGTATGTGTCATTGCCAAGGCCACCAACCATAAAGTCGGCACCAAGCCCACCGTTGAGCGAGTCATCGCCATTGCCGCCTTGCAGAGTGTCGTTACCAGCATCGCCGATGAGGCTGTCATTGCCATCGCCGCCGCTGAGCGAGTCATTGCCGACTTGCCCGTTCAATATGTCGTTGCCCGCTTCGCCGGAAATCGTGTCGGCACCGCCGCCGCCGGTGATGTTGTCATCGCCCGCTTGCCCGTTGATGCTATCAGCGACTTCGCTGCCCAACACGCGGTCATTGCCAGCGCCTGCGTTAACACTGTTATTCGCGGCGCTGCCAAGGCCTAGGGTGATGCGGTCGTCAAAGGCGCTGCCGGTGAAGAACACCCGTTCAATTCCCCGCACTGTGCCTCCGCCGATAACGCTGCTGTTCCCGTTGAAATTGCCGGTGAAGTTGGCAATCACGCCCGCGGCCGCCGTGCTGAAATTCACGTTCAAACTGTCCGTGCCCAGCCCACCATTCGCGCTATCGCCGACATTTTCGATGTTCAATGTGTCGTTACCATCGTCGCCGAAAAGGGAATCGATGCCTTGGCCGCCGGTCAAATTATCGTTGCCCGACCCGCCGTTCACTATGTCGTCACCCAAGCCGCCGTCCAGCGCGTCATCGCCAATGCCGCCATCGACAACATCATCGCCCGCGTCGCCATTCATGGAGTCACTGCCCGCATCACCGCGCAAGGTGTCGTTGCCGTTGCCGCCCTGAATCGTGTCATTATCCGCGCCGCCGTTGATGGTGTCATTGCCATCATTGCCCTGAATGAAATCATTGCCCGCGTCGCCGTTCAGGATGTCGTCGCCATCTTGGCCAAAGATGGAGTCACCGCCTGCACCGCCGCTGGCCGTGTCGCTGCCAGTGCCAAGGCTGATCGAATCGTTGCCGCTGCCGCCGACGACACCGTCATCGCCCGCACCTGCATTAATCGACGCACCGGCAAGATTGCCCGCGCCGATGGTGAGCACGTCATTCTGCGCGGTCAGCGTCGCGCTGGTCATCCGTTCGAAACCAGTCACACTGCCGCTGCCGATCACGATTGTGCCCCCGCCCCACAAGGTGGTGAGGTCAAAATTCACGCCGCTGACCAAATTGGTGAAGTTCAGGATCAAATTGTCCGACCCCGCGCCGCCATCGGCGGTGTCGAGCAAGTCGTTGATGGTGATACTATCATCGCCATCACCGCCATCAACATCATCCACGCCATCACCGCCAGTCAGCGTGTCATTGCCTGACCCGCCCAAAAGCGTGTCATCGCCCACGCCGCCGTTCAGCGTATCATCGCCGATGCCGCCATCGATATTATCATCACCCGCGTCGCCGCTCACATTGTCATTGCCCGCGTCGCCATTGAGCGTGTCGTTGTTGTTGCCGCCCTGAATCGTGTCGGCATCCGCGCCGCCGTTGATGGTATCATTGCCATCATTGCCCTGAATGAAATCATTGCCCGCGTCGCCGTTCAGGATGTCGTCGCCATCTTGGCCAAAGATGGAGTCACCGCCCGCACCGCCGCTGGCCGTATCGTTGCCAGTGCCAAGGCTGATCGAATCGTTGCCGCTGCCGCCGACGACCGTATCATCGCCCGCGCCTGCACTGATTGAGGCACTGGCAAGGTTCCCCGCGCCGATGGTAAGCACGTCATTTTGCGCCGTCAGCGTCGCGCTGGTCATCCGTTCAAAGCCGGTCACACTGCCGCCGCCGCTGATGAGGAACGTGCCGCCGCTCCACACGCTGCTGAGGTCCAAATTCACGCCGCTCACCAAATTGGTGAAGTTGACGTTCAAAGTATCCGACCCCGCGCCGCCATCGGCGGTGTCGAGCAGGTCGTTGAGGGTGATACTATCATCGCCATCACCGCCATCAACATCATCCGCGCCATCTCCGCCAGTCAGCGTGTCATTGCCATCGCCGCCGATGAGCGTGTCATCACCCACACCGCCGTTCAGCGTATCATTGCCAATGCCGCCGTCGATGCCATCATTGCCCGCATCACCGTTCAGATTGTCATTGCCATCGTCGCCATTGATCGTGTCGTTATCGTTGCCGCCCAAAATCGTGTCATTATCCGCGCCGCCGTTGATGGTATCATTGCCATCATTGCCCTGAATGAAGTCAGCACCTGCATCGCCGTTGATGATGTCATCGCCATCACCGCCAAAGATGGAGTCACCGCCGCCGCCCGCGTTGATGACGTCATTGCCGCCCAACCCTTGAATGGTATCGCTATCAACAGTTCCAGGCAGATTGTCGTTACCCGCAGTTCCAATAATATTCGCCATTGCTTTCACTCCGCATGTGTTGATTGACGGCCAGTTGGCTGGCTCATTCCCATGGCGGACCCGATTCTGGCCGCAACAGTATATCCCTAAAATTGCGTTAAATAGGACAAATTCGACAGTATGCGCCGCACGCTTGGCATTCGCCGCCATTTTGTGTAGGCGCGTCCCATTATGGCCAAGACTCTTTATGAAAAAATCTGGGACGCGCATGTGATCGAACGGCGCGACGATGGCACCTGCCTGATTTTTATCGACCGGCATTTGGTGCATGAGGTGACCAGCCCACAGGCGTTTGAGGGGCTGCGCGTTGCCGGGCGGCGGGTGCGGCGGCCCGATCTGACGCTGGCGGTGCCCGACCATAATCTGCCCACCACCGCG
>JBGSOJ010000312.1:0-9521 GCA_041739175.1 Sphingomonadaceae bacterium | reverse complement strand
GTGCGCCATAAGCGGCCGATACCCGCGCCGCCCGCACGCCGCCGGAGCCCGCGCCGATTACAAAAAGGTCGTAGTCGAATTCCATAATGTCCGCCTGTCGCATGAGTGTTGGTTAGCCCTCATGTCGGGACAGGTGGCGCGAATGGCAACCGAATAATTGCGGTCAAGCTAATTGCGTCAGCCATTTAGCCTTACCCCAATGCGCGGTTGATTAATTCCATGGTGGAGGCGTCAAATCCGCTTGGCCCGTCCTGCGCGATTTGCTTGGCAATTTGCTTGCCCAGTTCAACGCCGAATTGGTCGAAGGGGTTAATCCCCATCAACACCGCGCCAACAAACACACGATGCTCATAATAGGCAAGCAATGCGCCCAATGTTGCGGGAGTCACATCCTGCACCAAAATGGTTGCCGATGGCCGGTTGCCCGCATATGCGCGCGCCGGATCGTCATTGGCCTTTCCGCTCATCAATGCCGCACCTTGGGCAAAGCAATTGATCAACAGGGTTTCGTGGTGCGCGGGGTCCAAATCATGGCCGGGCGTGGCCGACGCGATAAACTCAACCGGCAGGATATGTGTCCCCTGATGCAGCAATTGGAACACCGCGTGCTGCGCATCGGTGCCCACGCCGCCCCAGGTAATCGCCGCCGATGGGACGGTCAGCGCCGCGCCCTCTGTCGTGACCGACTTGCCGTTCGATTCCATTTCCAACTGCTGCAAATAATCGGGCAGCAGGCGCAGACGCTCATCATAAGCAAACACAGCACGCGTTGCCAATCCCGCCTCGGCATACATCCGGTCAGCGATAGCGCCAAGAACCGGCGCGTTTTCCGCCAATGGCGCGGTCATAAAGTGCCTGTCCATCTCCGCTGCACCCGCGAGCATTTGCTCAAACGCCTCCGCGCCCAAACCAATGGCGGCGGGGAAGCCAATGGAGCACCAAAGCGAATAGCGGCCGCCAACCGATTCGGCGAACGGCAGGACTCGGCTTTCATCGACGCCCCATTCCACGGCTTTGTCGGGCGCAGCGGTCAGCGCAATGACGCGGCCATAGGGGTCCTCAACGCCGTTGTCGCGCATCCATGTGAGGACGCTTTCCGCGTTCATTAGCGTTTCGGTGGTGGTGAAGGTTTTGGACGCCACCGCCAGCATAGTCTTGCTCGCGTCAATCTTACCAAAAATCTCGGCCAAAGCCGCACCATCCACATTGGACGCGATATGGATGTCGTATTTGGGGGCATCGCGGCCCAAGGCATCCATCAATAGCTTCGGCCCAAGCGCCGAACCGCCAATGCCGACATGCACGATATGCGCGATTTCGCCAAATACGCCCGCGTCAATCGCCGCGATCAGGCCGAACATCCGTTGCCGCAGCAAAGTAGCCGCCGCCACGGCAGGCTCATTGCCGGTACCGCGCTCCGCCATATGTTCAGCGGCGCGGCCCTCGGTAATGTTCGCAATCTCCCCATCAGCCAAGGCCGCGCGGCGGTCCGCAAAACCCATGAATTCCGCCCTTGCCAAGGCTTCGGCAATCACGGCGTCGGTCAAATGCAGCTTTGAAAAATCGAAATACAGATCGCCCACTTCCATCGACAATTTGGCCAATCGGTCGGGGTCTTGCGCGAACAGATCGGCTAGTTTGGGCAAATTGGCTGCGGTCATCGTTCTACTCCGACAAAGGGGTGTCTCGCCATGGTGCGAGCACAAAAAGGCTACACTAGCCAATATCGCATGGCTGCCCTAAAAGACCAGCGGAAAGGCGGGCTTCCGCCGTTGAATAGCTAATCTAACGCAGGACACCGCCACCTTGGCAAGTTTTCGCCCCAGCAACGCCGCACGCTATGTGCCAATGGATGAAGGTTCACAGACCCGTCTGGCCGTGCCCTATGGGACAAAAGTGCAGACGCCTTATGGGCGATTGATACGCGTATTTGCGGGCTTTATTGGACTGATTGTGTTAATGCTGGCGCTCCGCATTTTCATCATCGCGCCATTTGGCATTCCATCGGAATCCATGCTGCCCAGATTGATGGTTGGCGACTATATTATTGTAACAAAATGGAATTATGGGTATTCCAAATACTCGCTGCCTTTCCCCACGAAAATGGCGGAGGGCCGTATGTGGCCCGCCGCGCCGTTAAGGGGTGATGTTGTGGTGGTAAAGGCGCCGCCCGCCAACACGGATGACTTTATTAAGCGCGTCATTGGCCTTCCCGGTGACCGCGTGCAAATGCGCGGCGGTCAATTGTTCATTAACGCGGTCCCCATTAGCCAGGTTCAAATGGATGACTTTGTCACGCCCGTAACCCCCGTCATGCGGACCGCCGCGCGAAAGGAAGGCAATTCCAACCCCTGTTTCCAACCTGCGTTTCTGGAACGCAGCAAATCCGGCGCGCAGCAATGTCGCTATCCGCAGTTTCGTGAAATCCTGCCGCCGCATCATGCTTATGCAACGCTCAATCTCTACCCGTCGCTTGACGTCGACAACACACAGGTTTTTATCGTGCCCAAAGGCCATGTGTTTTTAATGGGTGACAATCGCGACCGGAGCGCCGATAGCCGCCTGCCCGCGAAAGTTGGCGGGGCAATCGGCATGGTGCCGCAGGATAATTTGGTTGGCCGTGCCGCTTATGTTATCTTCTCCATCGATGGCAGCGCGGTTTGGTATAATCCGGCATCGTGGTTTGGCGCGGTGCGCTGGAACCGGCTGGGCACTGCGATATAGAGTATTGACAGGACATTGAACTTTTGAACGATTTAACGGACATATTGGGATTTTCGGTACACGACGAACCTTTGTTCATTCGCGCACTGACCCATGGCAGCACAGGCAGTGCTGATTACCAACGGTTGGAGTTTCTGGGCGACCGCGTGCTTGGCCTTGTCGTCGCCGAAATGCTCTACGGCGCGAACCCCGACGAGGCGGAGGGGTCGATGGCGCACCGGTTGAACGGATTGGTCAACGGCCTGACCTGCGCCAAGGTTGCGCGCGAGATTGGCCTGTCTCCATTGGTGCGCCTCGGCAAGCAAGCACGCGATGATGGCGCGCGCGACAGCGACAATGTTCTGGGCGACGTCATGGAATCGCTGATCGGCGCGGTGTTCATCGACCAAGGCTTTCCCGCCGCACGCGATTTCGTCCGCCGCCATTGGCAGCCATTGTTGTCGCAGCAGCATAGCGCCCCGAAACACCCAAAATCCGCGCTTCAGGAATGGACTGCAAAAATGCAGAAGCGCACGCCGGAGTATGTCGTTTCCAAAAAATCCGGCCCGCCGCACGCCATGCGGTTTGAAGTGACCGTGACCGTCAAAGGCCTTGATCCGGTCACCGGCGAGGGCAACAGCAAACAAGCGGCCGAGTCCGATGCCGCCGCGAAATTCTTGGAAAAGCACATATGACCGAAGCAGCCATCGCACCAGAACAACCCGCGCAACATTGCGGCCTTGTCGCCATCATCGGCGCGCCGAATGCGGGCAAATCCACTCTGGTCAATCGATTGGTCGGGCAGAAAGTCGCCATCGTCAGCCCAAAGGCGCAGACGACGCGCACGCGGCTGATTGGTATTTCCATCCTTGAGAACACGCAAATGATGCTGGTTGATACGCCGGGCATTTTCGATCCCAACCGCCGGCTCGACCGCGCCATGGTCGCCGCCGCGTGGGAGGGCAGCCAGGACGCCGACGTCGTTTGCCTGATCGCTGATGGCAAAGCAGGCCTTGGCGCAAAGGTTATGAAAATCGTCGAACGGATGCAGGGGCGAACCGACCGCATATGGCTGATCCTCAACAAGGTTGATATTGCGCGCAAAGACAAATTGCTGCCGCATGTGCAGAAATTGTCCGAGGCGCTGCCATTGGATCAAGTCTATTTTGTCAGCGCAGAAACCGGCGAGGGCGTGGATGATTTGAAGGCCGCGCTGGCCGCGCAAATGCCCGAGGGGCCTTGGCACTATCCCGCCGACCAAGTGTCCGATGCCACCGACCGCCTGATGGCGTCCGAAATCACGCGTGAGCAGCTTTACCTGCAACTACACGCGGAGCTCCCCTACGCCAGCGCGATTGAGACGGAGAAATACACCGAAATGCCCGATGGCTCAGTCGAAATTCATCAGCAAATCTTGGTCGAACGCCCCACGCAACGCGCTATTATCCTTGGCAAGCAAGGCGCACGGATCAAAGAAATCGGCAGCCGCGCGCGCGCCGAATTATCGCGCATCATGGGCGTCAAAGTGCACCTCTATCTGCACGTAAAGGTGAACGAAAAATGGGACGAAGACCGATCGCTCTATGAGTCGATCGGCCTTGATTGGGTGGAGTAGGCTACTCCGCCGGTTCCGCTTTTTTCTTTGCCGGAGCCTTTTTCGCGGCGGGTTTTTTCGCAGGTACTTTCTTCGCCGCTGGCTTAGCCGCCGCCTTCTTCTTCGGTGCAGCTTTCTTCTTCGCAGGCGGAGCCTTCGCCGCACGGTCGTCGATGAGTTGCGCAGCCTCCTCCAAAGTCAACGCCTTCGGGTCAACGCTTTTCGGGATCGTCGCGTTGGTTGTACCGTCGGTGACATAGGGACCATAGCGGCCCTCCATCACCTTCAATTCCGCCTCGGTGCGCGGATGCGCGCCAAGCACCGCAATCGGCGCAGCGACGGTGCGCCCGCCCTTCCGGTTGGCGGAATCGGCGATAGCGGCAACGGCGGCGTTCATGCCGATTTCAAACACTTCGGCAGTGGTCGTCAGCTTGGCGTATTTGCCGTCATGCAGCAGGAATGGGCCATAGCGCCCCAATCCAGCGGTAATATCATTCCCGGTTTCCGGATGCTTGCCCACCAAGCGCGGCAGCGACAACAATTGCACCGCCATTGCCAAATCCAATTCGCCCGGCAAATCCTTTGGGATTGACGCGCGCTTCGGCTTATCGCCATCGGGCATTTCGATATAGGCCCCAAACCGCCCTGATTTGCGGGACACTTCCGCGCCGGTTTCGGGGTGCAGGCCCAAGACTTCGGGGCCATTGTCGGCACCCTCGCCCTCACCGCCCGGCTGCGCAAAGCGGCGGGTAAATTTGCATTCGGGGTAGTTTGAGCACGCCACAAATGCACCATACCGACCGCCGCGCAGGGCCAAGCGGCCATCGGCGCATTTCGGGCAAATACGCGGGTCGGTGCCATCCTCTTTTTCTGGGAATAGATACGGCGCAAGGAATTCATCGAGCGCGGCGGTGATGTCCGACGGGCGTTGCTCCATCACCTCGTCGGTTTTGGGTTTAAAGTCCTTCCAGAAATCGGTCAGCACCTGTTGCCAATCGGCGCGCCCGCCGCTTACCTCATCAAGTTCGTCCTCAAGGCCTGCGGTAAAATCGTAAGCAACATAGCGTTCAAAAAATCGCTCCAAAAACGCGGTAAGCAACCGCCCCGATTCCTCGGCAAAAAACCGGTTTTTTTCGACGCGGACATAGCCGCGATCCTTCAGCACCTGAATGATGCTGGCGTAGGTGGACGGGCGACCGATGCCCAATTCCTCCAACCGTTTGACAAGGCTGGCTTCACTGAACCGTGGTGGCGGCTGGGTGAAATGTTGATCGGCGGTCACCGATTTTTTCAGCGGCGAATCGCCCTTTTGCATCGATGGCAAGCGGCCCTCACCATCCTCCGCACTGTCATCGCGGCCTTCCTCATACAGCGCGAGGAAGCCGGGGAATTTCACCACTTGGCCGGTCACGCGCAGTGCCGTCTGCCCCGTCGCATCCTCCAATTCGATGGTCGTGCGTTCCAATTGCGCCGACGCCATTTGGCTGGCGAGCGCGCGCTTGTAGATCAGGTCATACAGTCGTCCGTGATCACCGCTGCCGTAGGTTGCTTTGCCAAAATCGGTGGGGCGGATGGCCTCGTGCGCCTCTTGCGCGTTTTTCGCTTTGGTTTGGTAGTGGCGCGGCTTGTCGGGGACATAGCTGCCATCGTAGCGCTCCGCTACGGCTTTGCGCGCCGCCGAAATCGCGCTGTGGTCCATTTGCACGCCGTCGGTCCGCATGTAAGTGATTGCGCCATCTTCATAGAGTTGCTGCGCAATGCGCATCGTGTGGCTGGCCGAAAAGCCCAATTTTCGTGCGGCCTCCTGCTGCAAAGTAGACGTCGTAAATGGCGGCGAAGGGTTGCGCGTCGCAGGTTTTGTTTCCACCGAAACGACCGTGAAATGGCCTTCCTCAACCGCGCGCTTCGCTTCATCGGCGGAACCCGCATCGCCCAAAGTCAAACGGTCAATTTTCGCGCCCTTATGCCGCACCAATCGCGCGGTAAAGTCCTGCCCATTTTGCTCCATCTGCGCCGCGACCGACCAATATTCCTGCGGGACAAACACTTCAATCTCGCGTTCACGCTCGACCAGCAGACGCAGTGCGACTGATTGCACGCGCCCTGCCGATTTCGCACCGGGCAGTTTGCGCCACAACACCGGCGACAGCGTAAATCCGACCAGATAATCGAGCGCGCGGCGGGCGCGATAGGCGTCGATCAAGTCCAAGTCCAACTGACGCGGCGCGGCCATCGCGGTCAGCACCGCTTGCTTGGTTATCGCGTTGAAGGTCACGCGCTCGACCTCGTCGGGCACCACCTTTTTCTTCGTCAAATGTTCAAGAACATGCCAGCTTATCGCCTCACCCTCCCGGTCAGGGTCAGTAGCGAGGATCAATCGGTCGGCCTGTTTTGACAGGTCGGTGATTTCTTTCAGCTGCTTCGATTTGTTCGCATACGGCTCCCAATCCATCGCAAATCCGTTGTCGGGATCAACCGACCCATCCTTCGGCGGCAAATCGCGGACATGGCCGTAGCTGGCCAAAACGCGATAATCCTCTCCCAAATATTTTTCGATGGTTTTCGCTTTCGCGGGCGATTCGACGATGACGAGTTGCATAATGCCCCTGAATTCCTTGCCTTAGCGGCGCTTCATAGCGCGGCTTCATGCCCGCATGAGCAGGCTTCACGTACGTGCGAGGGTGAAAGCGAACGGGCAAGGGCGTCAAGCAGGTTTTTTTGCTACGTGCAACAATGTTACGAAGCGACGCCGCGACTTGCGGTTTTGGTCCAAACCGTTAGACCGTCGGTGATGATGAATACCCACGACAACGCCCAACCCGTACTTTTTTTTGACAGTGGCCTTGGCGGTCTCTCGGTGCTCCGCGCGGCGCAGGAATTGGTCCCGACCATGCCGGTGGTCTATGTCGCGGACTATGGCGGCCTGCCCTATGGCGAGAAAAGCGAGATTGATATTACCGCCCGCGTTGCCGCGATGTTGGGGCAATTGGCGGAGCGTTTTCGGCCAGCAATCATAGTGATTGCGTGTAACACCGCCTCCACCATCGCGCTGTCGGCGGTACGCGCGGCATTGGAACTGTCCATCGTTGGCACTGTGCCAGCGATTAAGCCCGCCGCGGCAATGACGAGAACCGGCGTCATCGGCTTGCTTGGCACGGCGGCAACCATTCGGCAGGCCTATGTCGACAATTTGGCCAGCGAATTTGCCGCTGATGCGACTCTTGTCCGCTACGCCGCTGGAGAATTGGTGCACGCGGCGGAGGCCAAACTTCGCGGACGGCCAGTCGATGCGGCGGTCTATGCCAACGCCATCGCAGGCTTGGCAACGCAACCCGGCGGGAAAGACATCGACACAATCGTGCTGGCCTGCACGCATTTCCCATTGGTCGAGGACGAATTGCGCGGCGCCGCCATGGTCGCCGGGCTAAGCCCCGATGTGCAATTTATCGACGGCGCCGATGGCATTGCCCGGCGCATTGTCTTTCGATCGGAAAGCCGGATTTGGCCAACGACTCGGCCCGATGGCATCTTCGTTACGACCGGCTCAATAGCCGAAATCGAGGAAGCAAAACCGGCGTTGATGCAGTTTGGTTTGACCCAAATCAATTCTTTGCATCCCGATCACCGGTAAACGCGGTTTTCGATAAGGCTGATTGGGGAAAGTCGCTGGATTTGACGCCGACTTACCGTTATTAGCTCCGGCGACAAAAACCGGCGGTATTGTCCGGTGCGGTTTAGCCCTTTTAGCCATGGGTGAGTTTGAGTGAACTACGACCAGATTTTTGACGAAGCGATCGACCGGCTGCACAGCGAAGGCCGCTACCGCGTATTCATCGACATTTTGCGCAACAAGGGGTCGTATCCCAATGCGCGCTGTTTCGCCGGACATAATGGGCCGAAGCCGATTACGGTGTGGTGCAGCAATGATTACCTCTGCATGGGCCAACACCCCAAGGTTATCGCCGCCATGGAGGAGGCGTTACACGATGTCGGTGCAGGCTCCGGCGGTACGCGCAACATTGGCGGCAACACGCATTACCATGTCGAGTTGGAGGCTGAACTCGCCGATTTGCACGGCAAAGACGGCGCGTTGTTGTTCACCAGCGGCTACGTATCGAACGAGGCGACCTTGGCGACGCTTGCCAAAATCCTGCCCGGTTGCGTCATTTTTTCGGATGAATTGAACCACGCCAGCATGATTGCGGGCATTCGCAATTCCGGCTGTGAGAAGCGGGTGTGGCGGCACAATGACCTACACCATTTGG
Source organism: Sphingomonadaceae bacterium (assembly GCA_041739175.1). GTDB lineage: Bacteria > Pseudomonadota > Alphaproteobacteria > Sphingomonadales > Sphingomonadaceae > JBGSSR01. Next base: position 959 of record JBGSOJ010000312.1, on the reverse strand, counting down.
AGCAGTTGCTGGGCGAATATGACATCAACACGCCCAAGTTGATTGCCTTTGAAAGCGTCTATTCAATGGATGGCGATGTCGCGCCGATTGCGGCGATTTGCGATCTGGCCGACAAATACAATGCTATCACTTATTGCGACGAAGTTCACGCGGTCGGGATGTACGGCGCGCGCGGCGGCGGCATTACCGAACGCGATGATGTCGCCAATCGCGTCACCGTGATTGAGGGCACTTTGGGCAAGGCGTTCGGCGTCATGGGTGGCTATATCGCGGCGGATCAGAAGATCGTTGACGTCATCCGGTCCTATGCACCGGGGTTCATTTTTACGACCTCGCTGTCGCCCGTTTTGGTCGCCGGTGTCCTCGCAAGCGTCCGCCATTTGAAAGCATCGAGCGAGGAACGCGATGCGCAGCAGGCGCACGCCGCGACGCTGAAACGCCTATTTGCGGAGGCTGGCCTGCCCGTGATGATGAGCGATACGCACATCGTGCCATTGATGGTCGGCGACCCCGTAAAGGCGAAGAAAATCAGCGACATCCTGCTCGCCGAATATGGCGTCTATGTGCAGCCGATCAATTTCCCGACTGTGCCACGCGGCACCGAACGTCTGCGGTTTACTCCGGGGCCGCAGCATACCGACGCGATGATGGAAGAATTGGCGCAGGCACTGGTGGAAATTTGGGGCCGGATGGAATTGCGATTGGCGCGGGCGGCGTAAGCAGATTACCGCATAGTCTGGCGTCTTTCGGCGTGGGCTACGCGTTGTCCTAATGCTGCCCAATCATTGTCATATAGGTCGCAATATCGACATTACCACCGCTGAGTGTGACCAAAGGCACCGCTCCCAAGTCGACTTTCCCCGCCAGAACCGCCGCCAACGCCACCGCGCCACCGGGTTCGACCACCAGATGCAGCCGTTCAAACGCCACGCGCATGGCGGCCGCGACCTCCGCCTCGC
>JBGSOJ010000310.1:0-17492 GCA_041739175.1 Sphingomonadaceae bacterium | reverse complement strand
GCGGTTGCTCCATCCGATTCAGGCTAATGAAGTGTTCATGGCGCTCACCCGCGATGAGGCGGCGGCATTGCGCGCGGCGGGATTTGATTTCTACGACTGGGGCGTATTCGATGCCGCCGGTAACGGAGCCGCTCGCTTCGTTACCAGCTGGCAGCATGGGGAGGCGGATTTCGCCCCCTTGGCGGCGGCGATAGCGGCGCTTTAACGCTTATGCCGCCACGGCATAAGGCTGAATCTCACCCGAAAGATATTGGTTGCGCGCCTTTGCACGGCTCAATTTGCCGCTACTGGTTTTCGGCAACGTGCGCGGCGGGACCAGTTCGATGACGCAATTCATGCCCGTAACCGAACGCACTTTATCGCGGATCTTCTCCCGCAACGCCGAGCGTTCGCCGTCATCGGTCGTGCGGCATTGCACCAACACGGCGGGTAGTTCTTCGCCCGAGGGCGTGGTGACGGCAAAGGCGGCAATGTCCCCCTGTTTAAACCCGGGGAGCTGTTCCACTGCCCATTCAATATCTTGCGGCCAATGGTTCTTGCCATTGATGATGATCATATCCTTCGCACGGCCGACGATGAAGATGTATCCGTTCGACAGATATCCCATGTCGCCGGTGTCGAGCCAGCCATCGGTCAGGCACGCCTCGGTTGCTTCCGCATCGCGGAAATATTCTTTCATCAGCGACGGCCCGGTGCACCACACTTTGCCAATGGCACGGTCGGGCAAAGAGGTACCGTCGTGGTCACGGACCTCAATGGTCATGTCCTTCACCGCTTTGCCGCAGTTGACGATGGCGCGGTAACGCAAAGGACGGTCAGGGTTGGCGGGTTCACCGGAAAGTGCCGACTCCTCCACCAACTCAACCTTGATGCCTTCACCCGGCGGCATGATGGAAACGGCCAAAGTCGCCTCGGCCAAGCCGTAAGACGGCAAAAACGCCTTCGCATTGAAACCGGCATCGTGGAAAGCATCAACGAAGGATTGCATGACATCGGGGCGAATCATATCCGCCCCGTTGCCCGCGAGCCGCCAGTTGGAAAGGTCAAACCGTTCCGCCACATTGGTCTGGCTGCTAATCCGGCGTGCACAAATGTCGTAGCCGAATGTGGGGGAGTAGCTGATGACGGTGCCGTTCGAGCGGCTGATCATGTCAATCCACGCCAGCGGGCGGCGGGCGAAATCCTCGGTCTTCATATAATCGGTCGAAACCTGATTGGCGACGACCGAGAGGAAACATCCGACAAGGCCCATGTCGTGATACCATGGCAACCATGATACGCACCGGTCGGTGTCCACTACCTCCATGCCGTGCGAGTGTGCCGATAGATTGTTCAATAGCGCCTTATGCGTGACCGCCACGCCGTGCGGAAAGCGCGTCGATCCGCTGCTGTATTGCAGATAGCACACCGCGTCGGTGTCCGCGGGGGGCAGTATGGTTTCACTTGCAGGGGCGGCATTGAACGATGCCCAATCCAGCCCCTCGACATTTTGGCGCGCCGCCGCTTCGCCTGCCATATCGGCGAGCTCAGGTGGGAAGAACAGAATCGCGGGGTCGCATGACGACAATTGCACGATCAGTTGATCGACATACGATTCGCGCCCGCCAAAGCTGGTGGGTAGGGGCAATGGCACGGGCCAAGCACCGGCATAAACACATCCGAAAAACAACGCAGCGAAATCGGGGCCGGTCTCGGCAATTAATGCAATCCGGTCCTGCGGCCTAACACCGTGCGCGATGAGGCGATAGGCGACGTTTAACGCATCCTCCCGCATTTCACGGAATGGATAGGGCCGCGCCAAATTGCCGCGCATATCATGGAAATTCAGCCCACGCGCGCCCATGGCGGCGTAATCCAACGCCTCCCCCAATGTCGCAAAATCGGAATAGCGACGCGGCAGCGCATCGTGCGTCGGTGTTGACAGCATGTCCTCTTTCACGGCCGTTGCGGCCAATTGGTTCAGATCGCTCATAGTCGTCCTTTACATGTCGCCCCTAGGTAGAGGCGGATGGCGGTTAGCGCCCATGCGGGCGATTTTGCGGGAACATAGCGCATTTGCGCCTGTTCAATGGCGGCATCGCTTGCGCGCCGATGGCTGAACAGAATATGACCCGTTGGTATTGCTTATCCTTGCGTCTTTGCCGAAAAGGCGCGTTCAAATTTCGACTCGACTGTGGCACAATAAAGGCACGTTTAACCATTGGGTAAGAATGCCGTGGCGCAATATGGTCGTGATAGAAAACCGAGGCCTCCGTTGACGGCCACGCGTGCGCGGGATTTGGCGCTGCATTATGTGGGGCGATACGCGACAAGCAAGGCGCGTTTGGTCCGCTATCTCTCTCGCAAAATCGGTGAGTTGGGCTGGGCAGAAGAGGAGCCGCCAATGGATTTGCTGGCGCTTGCGCAGGAATTTGAGGATTTGGGGTATCTAAGCGATACCGGCTACGCCCAAATGCGGGCCAACGGATTGGCAAGCCGAGGCTATGGTCACCGCCGCATTGAGCAGGATCTGCGCGCGAATGGCATCGACGATACCGTTCGCGGGGCCCTTTTGCGAATCAGCAACGCAGGCGAGGATGACGCGTCGTCCGGCACGCATTTGGAGCCTGTTGACCGAAAGGCCGCCGCAATCACTTTCGCACGGAGAAAGCGTATTGGTCCCTATGCGCCATCGCTTACGGAACCGGAAATAAGGCGGAAACAACTGGCACAGATGCTGCGCGCGGGTCATGACTATGATATCGCGAGAAAATTGGTTGACGCCGCTCCAAATTCAGACCCTGAGACACTGGTTTAAGCATCCTCTGCATCTCCGTAACAGCGGCGTTTTTTCACACAAAACTGCGTATCATTACTCAATGGTAAGGAAAATGGCTTGCCAGTTGGCATGCCTTTCAATACCGCTTTCCCCCTGCTTATGCGCCCAAAGGTTCGACAAAGCCTTGGGCCGCTGGCATAGTATTGTTAGCCGCTTCGGCTGACATCATGCGTAATCGATCACCGCATAGTTTGACACAACGACGCGCATTTTCGACCTGATGGAGAGTTAAGTGCCAATCGATGACACGCAGCATCAGGATATGCAGACTTTGCCATTGCAGGGGCGCGTCAAATGGTTCGACCGAAAGCGTGGCTTCGGTTTCGTTGTCGTCGTCGCTGAGGATGGTACTGAACAAGATTACATGCTGCACAGTTCCTTGTTGGAGCCGTTGGGTCGGCGCGATTTGCCCGATGATAGCATCGTCGAATTTGCGCCCGCGATGGGCGCGCGGGGATGGTTTGTTGCCGAAATTTTTAGCTTTACGGCGACACAAACGCAGGTCCCTTGCGCGCCGCGCGGCAGTGCTTTGGCGAAGCTGGCCGATCGCGACATTGTCCTTGCGGGCGATGCGCCGCTCGTCCCTGCCGAGGTAAAATGGTTCAGCCGGGTAAAAGGCTATGGATTCATGGTGGTCGAAGGGGAGGAGCGCGATGTGTTTTTTCACATCGAATCGCTGCGCGAAGTTGGGATGGAATTTGCCGACCCGGGAACCGGTTTTCTGGTGAAAATAGCCCAAAGCAACCGCGGACCTATCGCGCTTGATATCACATATCTGGACGACGCGGAGCCCAAATGAACGTCCGATTGGGTGTTGGTTTCGTGCAATATTAGGGGTAATGGCAGCACTAGATTCATCACTGGACCCTAAACATATGACCCGTTTCCTGTCGCCCAATTCGTCGATTCTTCGCCGATTCGCGTTTCCATTGGCTTTAAGCGCTGCCGCATTGACGGCATGTTCGTCACCGCAAATGGCGCAGGCTAAGGGCGAAACGAGTGCCGATTGCGTTGCAGAACGGTTGCCGGCACCATCGCCCGCCAATTTGCCGCAAGAAGTGATTTGCCTCAAAACGGCGGCCAAATCGATCGCCATCACAGTTGAGATTGCGTCTACGCCCGCGGAACAGGCACGCGGATTGATGTATCGCACGGAGTTGGCAGCGGACAAGGGAATGTTGTTTCCCTTTACGATCCCACGGCAGGCAAGTTTCTGGATGAAGAATACCTACATTCCGTTGGACATCATCTATTTGACGCCGGACGGCGCAATCGAGTCGATCGCCGCAAATGCGGAGCCGACATCGCTTGAGCCCATCTTGTCAAAGGGCAAAGTGGGCTATGTCCTTGAACTGGCGGGTGGTCGCGCGGGTGAGCTGGGCTTAAAAGCGGGCGACCAAATGGTTCGTTCCGCGCCTTAATGGCGGCCACTGCATCGGTGGCCTTTTTGGTTGCGTGCTCTGGCCCTTATGACTAATTGCGGTGCTATGTCGATACTCGGAAAGATTTTCACTTGGTGGGATGGCGCGACCATCGGTACGCTTCTGTGGAGCGCGCGTAAGGGCGTTCGTGTTGGGGAAGATGACGCGGGCAACACCTACCACGAAACCCGCGATGGCAAACGGCGCTGGGTTTTATACAACGGCGCAAACGATGCGAGCCGCGTTCCTGCCGAGTGGCATGGATGGCTGCATCACACTCACGACGGCACGCCGGATAGCTATTTGCCACCGGTGAAGGCCTGGCAAAAGCCGCAACTGGGCAATCTCACGGGCACAGACGCGGCTTATCAACCAAGCGGGGCATTGGGCAATGGAGCTTTGCGCGCCAAGGCCACTGGCGATTATGAGGCATGGTCGCCGGAAGGCGTGTAGCACATATGGCGCGCGCAACTTTCCTAAGTTTTGCGGCGATGGCGGCCGTTTTGCTGGCTGGCTGCTCGGGTGAGCAGGCCGCGAAGCAAGAGAAACCTACCGCCAAAAAAGCTGCTGGAACGGCGCCCAAGGAAGTCGCCGATATGCCCGGTACGCCGATGGCAGAGCGCGTTGCCGTTGTTGGCTTTCTGAACAAGCGCAACGGCAATACCCGTGACATTGAACTGAAACCTGGCCAAGCGCTGCGCATTGGAGATGAACTGGTCATCCGCGTTCGCGCTTGTGAGCGGACGCAGCCATGGGAAACGCACCCCGACATTGGTGTTTTTGTGCAATTGTTGGTCAATGAGCGTATCGTTACCGATAAAACCGATCAATGGCGCTGGGCCTTTTCCGGTTGGCTCTTTAAAGAAAATCCCGCCAAAAATGTCGTGCAGCACCCGATCTATGATGTCTGGGTGAAGGATTGCAAAATGACTTTCCCCGGTGAGGATGAGCCACCCTTTGCCATGGGGCTTAAAGATGCGCCGTTCGAGGACGCACCGGAGGTGACGCCCACGGCAAAACCTGCAGCGGCCAGAACTCCGTCTAATGCAAACCAATCCGCGCCGTCACCGGCTCCCACGCCACGCGCGGCAGTGCCTGTTGCCCCTGTGGCCGAAACGGCTGCGGAACCGGAACCGCAGACCCCGTCGGTAACGCCCGACGCCGAATAGATAGGTATCCGTGCGTCGATGGCGGCGGCGGACTTTGCGGCGCGCTTCACATAGTCTTTCTGTGCGATTTCAATGGCCCCAAGGCTGGCCAAATGGTCCGTCAAAAACTGACAATCTAAAAGCGAAAAACCACCAGCGCGTAGGCGTGCCACCAACCAGATGAGCGCCACTTTCGACGCATCGGTGCGCCGCGAAAACATCGACTCGCCGCAAAAAAGACCCCCTATGGCAAGGCCATAGAGCCCGCCCACCAATGCGCCATCCTGCCAACATTCCACGCTGTGCGCCATTCCGCGTGCGTGTAGAGCAAGGAACGCCGCGCGGATCTCATCATTGATCCACGTCCCATCACGGTCAGGTGCGGGCTCTGCGCATTTATCGATGACATCGGCGAAGGCGGCATCGGTGGTCACCAAAAATCGGTCTTGCCGCACTGCCTTGCGCAAAGATGTTGAAATGCGAAGCCCGTCCAGCGGAAGAATCGCGCGCCATTTCGGCTCCACCCAATAGGTCGGTGCATCTCCTGCGCCATCGGCCATAGGAAAAATGCCGTGCGCGTACGCATGCAGCAGCAGATTTAGGTCGATTGCCATAATGTTGTGTAACGCGCGCAAGGGGTAACGCGCAATAACGCACTGGTCAGCGGCGGAATTTGATGCTGTTAGTTAGGCATGGCCGAATCCTCCCCTCCGAACCCGCGTCCGGCGGCGACGTTAATCTTAATGCGGGAGCGCGATGCGATGTCTGCGCCGGAAATTTTGATGGTGGAACGGTCCGCCGCCATGGCTTTTGCAGCAGGGGCCGCTGTGTTTCCCGGCGGCGGCGTAGATGCGGCGGATTTCGCCTTCGCCGAACACCTTGCGGCGCGCGGCGCGCATGACCTGCCATTGGAAGAGGCTGCGGCGCGGTTGGCCGCTATTCGTGAGACCTTGGAGGAAACCGGCCTGGTTCTGGCGGTTGAAGGGTCGAAAGACGCCTCCACAATCGCGGCGGCGCGGTCGGCCCTACACAATGGGGCGACCTTTGACGCAGTGTGTGCGGCGCAGCAGTGGCGGCCGCAGTTGGACTTGCTGATCCCATGGGCGCGGTGGGAGCCGCCGGTATCGGCGAAACGGCGCTATGACACGCGTTTTTACCTTGTCGATGCCACGCACCTTCGGCATGACGGCCGCGTTGATGCTTCGGAAAACAGTCACTTATTCTGGGCCACGGCGCGCGACCTATTGGCTCAGGATGAGGCTGACGCCATTCACCTTATATTCCCCACGCGGCGCAATCTCGATCGGTTGGCATTGTTCAGCAGCTTTGCTAAGGTCGCCGATCATGCGCGGCAATTTCCGGTGCGGACAATCGTTACCTACGTGCAGGAATTTGCCGACGGAATGCACATCTGCATCCCCGACGGTCATGGCTATCCCGTATTGACTGAAGCCGCCGCATTGGCAAAACGCGGCTAAGCAGCGCCATGTGCCAAAGGCGACAGGCTCCGCCATGTCCCAAAACGGTAGTAGCTAACCGATAGCGTCAAAGAGGTAATCGCGGTGGCAATAAACGCCCACCAAATCGCTTCCGCCCCTATCCGGTCGTAAAGGCCAAAGCCAATTGTGAACCGCACAAACACCGCCGAAATAATGAGAATGAGCAACGGCCATAACACTGCGCCATTCGCCCTTACCAAGAACGTCAGCACCATCGAAACGCCCATCACCACAAAGGTCCAACCGATCATGTGATTGATATGGATGGCAATCGCCACGGCCTCCGGCGCGCCGGGGAGAAACAGGCCAAGTATAGGCCCCGCAAAAATTGTCATGGTGCCATACATCGCCGCCGACATCGCCAAATTTATGCCGGTTCCGGCAAGTGCAATCCGCTCTACCCGGTCCCAGCGATTCGCACCGATATTCTGCGCCGCCATCGCGCTCACCGCGCTGCCGACGGCGACGCCGGGCATAGTGACATAATTCCAAAGCTGGTTCAAAACGCCATAGGCTGCCGCCGTCGCCACGCCCTCACGGTTTATCAGCGCGATCATTACCAGTGCCGACAGGGACATGATAATCATGCTGAGCCCCATGGGTAGGCCCATGCGCGAAATCGGGCCTAGGAAAGCCGCGCGCGGTCGCAGATACGCCCACTCCGCGCCGCGCAAACGAATGGGCGCGTCTTGCTTGTATATGCGGCGAATAAGAAATGCCGTTGATATCAGGCCAGCGACAACGGTCGCCAGCCCGCTGCCCGCTATTCCCATCGCTGGGACTATTCCCCAACCCAATATAAACAAGGGGTTGAGCACGACATCCAGCGCCACATTGGCAATCGTTGCCCACATCGGCGTGATCGAATCGCCTACGCCGCGCAGGCTTGATGACAACAAAATCATCACAAAACTGGCGGGCATCGACAGGAACATCACGCGCAAATAGCTCAGCGCCAAATCGAACGCGACAGCCGGTGTGCCAAGCGAGGTCAGGATTTGTGGCGCGAACACCCAGCCAGCGGCGGCGATCGTAACGCCGGATAAGAAAAACAGCGCGACAGAACTGCCCAATGTCCGACGCACCTTTTCAATATCGCCGCGCCCCGTATACTGCCCGATGAGGATGGTGGTCGCCATCGAAAATCCGAACAATGTTGCCAGCATTAAGAACATGACCATACCGGCATTGGCGGTCGCGGCCAGCGCTTCTGGGCCCAAAAACCGGCCAATCCAGACCGAGTTTATCGAATGGTTGACCGATTGCAGGATGTTGACGCCAAGCGAGGGCAGGGCGAAGAGCAACAACGTCTTCGCCACGGGCCCCTTGGTCAAATCCTGCCGTCCGTGCGGGCGGGCCGGTGCGGCGGTGTTAGGCAGGGCCTCGGCGCCAATCGCCGCTGGTCCGTCCATTAACCGAGCCGCGCCAGAGCCGCCGTCAGCCGCTCCATCTCCGCCGATTTGTCGGCAAAGTCGGCGCGCGCCTTTTCCACCGCCTCCGGTTTCGCTTTTTCAGTGAAGGCGGGGTTGGACAGGCGGCCATTGAGCGAGGCGGCCTCTTTGGATACGGCTTCGAGCGCCTTGGTCAGGCGCGCCTTTTCGGCGGCGATGTCGATGACGCCTTCGAGGGGGATAATAATTGTCCCTCCTTTTAGGGGTATCGAAATCTTAGCGCCTTCGGGCACCGGCGGGTGGCCCGGGCGCCCAAATTTGCCGTTCATTGGACGCCAAATTGGATCAAGTCGAGCGCGCCATTTTAGACTCGTGGCGGCATATGACATACGTTCTTCACCGAAGTCATTTTCGGCAATAAACCATGCTTCGAGGGTTTTGCTAGGTGCTAACCCTAATTCAACACGAGCAGAACGGACAGCAGAAATTGCCTCAATGATCCACTCAACCTCCGCCTTCGCCGTCGCATCAACCTCCGCCTTCGGCGCGGGCCATTTGGCGACGATGAGGTCATACTGCCTTTCGCCAAGCGCATGCCACAATTCCTCGGTAATGAACGGCATGAAGGGGTGCAGCATGGCCAAAATCTGGTCCAACACCCACCCCGCCACGGCGCGCGTTTCATCCGCGGCATTATCCTCCCCAGAAGGGGGAGGGGGACCAGCGAAGCTGGTGGAGGGGTCGATCGCGCCGTTAACCCCATCGTCAGCCGTTCCGGTTGCAACCTCCCTATGTTGCGGAGGTTGGGATAGGACGGGCTTAATCAGCTCCAGATACCAATCGCAGAACCCGTCCCACACAAAATGGTAAATCGCATTCGCCGCCGCATCGAAGCGCAGGTCGGCCAGCGCCTTGTCGAGCGTGGCGACGGTCTCCACCACCTCACCGATGATCCAACGGTTGACCGCCAGAGTGGCCTCCGGCGCGGATAGGCTGGTGCTCGCCCCGATGCCGTTCGACTGCGCAAATCGCGCGGCGTTCCACAAGTTCGTGGCGAAGTTGCGGTAGCCTTCGACGCGCTTGTCATCCATTTTGATGTCGCGCCCCTGGCTCTCCATCGCCGCCATGAAAAAGCGCAGCGCGTCCGCGCCATATTGGTCGATGAGGCCAAGCGGATCGACCACATTGCCCTTTGATTTCGACATCTTCGCGCCATCGGCGGCGCGGACTAGGCCGTGGAGATACATTTTCCGCCACGGCACATCCTTCATAAAGTGAATGCCTTGCATCGCCATCCGCGCATTCCAGAAGAACAGGATGTCGAAGCCGCTGACGAGGAGGTCGTTGGGGTAATGTTTCTCTAAAAGGCTAACCTCCCCGGCACGGGGAGGGGGACCAGCGAAGCTGGTGGAGGGGTCGGGCGCACCATCAACCCCTCCGTCAGCCGTTCCGGCTGCCACCTCCCCATGTTGGGGAGGTTCGGATTGCGGCCAGCCAAGCGTGCCAAACGGCCACAGGGCGGAGGAGAACCATGTGTCGAGGACGTCGGAGTCGCGCTGAATTGCGAGGTATGCCCCTTCTTTGTGATCGTCTAATTCGTAAAATGCTTCTTCGGGCAGATCGTAGAACGCTGAAAGTTGTTTCAACACTTGATTAAAGGTTTCGGCGACGAAGATAGGGCGTTGGTCGTCAGGTAACCCTTTTGAACGCAGCAATTCACGGAAATCAAAATCACCAATCACACACGGCCCATACCAAGCCGGAATCCGATGCCCCCACCACAATTGGCGGCTCACGCACCACGGCTGAATATTCTCCATCCAGTTGAAGTAGGTTTTCTCCCACGACTTCGGCACAATCTCAATCGCGCCCGACCGCACCGCCTCAATCGCGGGCTGCGCCAAGGTTTCCGCATCGACATACCATTGGTCGGTCAGCCATGGTTCAATCACCACGCCGCCACGGTCGCCATAGGGGGTTTGGATGGTGCGCGGCTCGGCATCATGTTCCGCGCCGTCCTTGTCGGTCCAGGGCACGAGGTGGCCGGACGCCTTTAACGCCTCCACCACCGCCTTGCGTGCATCAAATCGGTCTAGCCCGATGAACGCGGGGGGGATCAGGCCATCCGACGTCTGACACACATTCGCATCGGCATCGAGCATATTGAGCATATCGCCCGCCGCTATTCCGGCCCGTTTCCCCACCTCAAAGTCGTTGAAATCATGCCCCGGCGTGATCTTCACCGCGCCTGTGCCCAAAGCCGGATCGGCGTGTTCGTCCTCCACGATTTTGATGCGGCGACCCGTGATGGGGAGGATAACCTCCTTGCCCACTACACTGGCGTAACGTTCATCGTCGGGATGCACAGCAACCGCCATATCGGCGAGCATCGTTTCGGGGCGCGTGGTGGAGACGACGATATGGTCGCGCCCGTCCGCTAACATCACGCCATCGGCGAGCGGATAACGGAAGCTCCAAAACGACCCCTGCACCTCGCGCGTTTCGACCTCCAGGTCGCTAATCGCGGTTTTCAGTTTGGGGTCCCAATTCACCAAACGCTTATCGCGGTAAATCAGGCGCTCATTATACAGATCGACAAAGACCTTCAAAACCGCGCGGTTAAATTCAGGACTCATCGTGAACGCTTCAAGCGACCAATCCACCGATTCGCCCAACCGGCGCATCTGGTCCAGGATCATGCCGCCGGATTCAGCCTTCCACTCCCACACTTTATCGATGAACTGTTCGCGGGTGTAGTTGGCGCGTTTATCGCCCGCTGCCTCCAATCGGCGTTCCACAACCATTTGCGTGGCGATCCCTGCGTGGTCCATGCCGGGCAGGAACAGGGCGTCTTTGCCGCGAAGGCGTTCGTACCGCGTCATGATGTCCATCAATGTATGGTCAAGCGCGTGGCCAATGTGCAGGCTGCCCGTCACATTGGGCGGCGGCAACATGATGGTAAAGGGTTCCGCATCGGGGCGATGCGGCCGGAACAGGCCGTTCTCCTCCCAATGGCGATACCATTTCGCCTCAATCGCGGCGGGGTCGAAGGTTTTATCGATAGCGTTTTCAGTCATAGCGTTTTCTGTCATACGGCGGCCATAACGCGCCTGACCGCGAAAGGGCAGGGGGAAAATGCGCCCTAATCGCTCTCAATACGCGCCAAATATTCGGAGAGTGGCGCAAGGAATGGCAAGTCAGCGGGTGGCATCGGCAAATCTGCCATCTCGGCCAAAGTAAACCACCCCGTTTCCTGCCCCTCCACCCCAGCCGGTTCGCCGCTCCAACATGTGAGGGCGTATAGCAAAAGGATCATATGTTTCCCCGCCACCGGTTCGCTGGCGAAGGTGACCGGTACCATATCGGCGGGCTGCGCGCCGACGCCGATTTCCTCCGCAAGTTCGCGCGCCAAAGCGTGTTCGGGGGATTCACCATCTTCGATCTTCCCACCGGGGAATTCCCAAAGCCCGGCCAAAGCCTTCCCCTCAGGCCGTTTTTGCAGGAAAATACGGCCATCGTCGCGCACCAAAGCCGCAGCCACGACCAGCCGGAGTGTCGGGAAATTTCTCAAAATCGTTACTGCCTTAAAACATTTGTTTACCGTGCGCGCCTTATAGCGGTCCAATCGGTGGAGTTATATCCATTTGATGCGGCCCAATTCGGGGCCAAAAGCAAGGTGACCATATCGTGAGGAAACTCGTTCAACTGCTTAACTTGGTGTTGCGTGACCAGCGCGGTGCCACGGCAATTGAATATGGTTTGATTGCAGCCTTGGTTTGTCTCGCGCTCGTAACCGCTGTCACGGACTTTGGCATTACGGTCATGAACATCTGGAATTTCGTCGCCGACGAGGTTTTGGAGGCTTGAAAAAGGCCAACCATCTTTACCCTTTGGTAACGCGTTGGGTGGTAGGGAGAAGTTGTTGGGAAGGGAAAGCGTCCTGACACTGGGTGTAACAAAGCTTTTCAATTACTTGGAGACCAAACATGAAACTGATCAACAAATTGATGAAGAACGAAAAGGGTGCAACCGCCATCGAGTATGGTCTGATTGCTGCTCTTATTGCTGTCGCTCTGGTGACTGCTGCTACTTCGTTGGGCACGACCATTTCGGGTACGTTCACTGCGGCAGACGAAACGATGGCAGATGCAACCGGTCAATAATTGATCGCTTGATTGTCAGAATTTGGAGGGCAGTCGGGAAACCGGCTGCCCTTTTCTTTTGGTCAAATGCCCGCCAATTGGGGGCGCACCAATCAATAGGTGACGATTTTCACCTTCTGCCCCGCCGATAATGTCGAACCGCTGTTCAGCCCGTTAAGCGCCATGAAGCGCTCGGTGCGCAAATTGGAATACGCCATTTGCGACGAAAGACTATTGATGGTGTCGCCGGACTTTACCGTGACAACGCGCAGTTTGCGTGGCTTAACCGCCGCAACCTCAGCATTGGTCATCCTCGACAGGCTGCGATACATCGATTCGAATGGGTTGCTGCCCGCCTGTGATAGTGTCAGGAAGTGGTAAATGCTGCCCGGGGCCCATTGATAGGCAAAGATCACCACTTGCACTTGCCCATTCTGCGTGGAGACATTGGTGACGCTATACGAGGCGGGAATGCCGTTGACTGTCGTGGTTTGCGTCGCACCGCGTGCGGTGTTTCCCGCGCCAAGGCCGCTAAAAACGGCATTGATATGTTGCTCCATCGATTGATTGGTTTTGCCGCCAGAAAACTGCGCCTGCCCGCCATTGCCGGAGATTGCGACGCTCGATCCGTTTTGCATTGCAAAGCCAGCGGGCACTGTAAACTGCAATTTGTCGGGTGCGAATAAGAAGCGTTGACCTTCGATCACGCCTTGTTCCGGATCGTCACCGTAAAGCATCCCATTCATCTTGGTCAAATAAGTGTCGCGGTTGCGCACGCCGCTTTGCGGATATTGGTTGGCGACTTGTTGTGCGCGGGTAACGCGGCGCGCGGGATCGGGGTGCGTGCTTGCCCATTCGGGGATGGAGCGCGCATCTTTGCCCGCAATTTGCGATTCTAGGCTGGATTGAAGAGCCAAAGAATACAGCATCGTTGAGAGCGCCTGCGGATCATATCCCGCGCGGGAGATATAGGCGATGCCGTAATCATCCGCTTGCTCTTCCTGCCCGCGCGAATAGCTTAGCGTTGCAAATTGTGCCGCTGTGCCGGAATAATCGCGAAGAAGGCCACCCAGTGCTCCTACAATTCCACCATTGTCACCGAGGAGTCCGCCCAAAATTGAGCCAACCGCGCCGACAATGCCATATCTTTGTGCATTCTTTGCCCTACTTTGTGCATGGCGCGCGCCGGTGTGGCCGATTTCATGGCTCAATACGCCGGCCATTTCCGCCTCATCATTGCAAAGCGCCGCCAATTGCCGGGTGATATACACATAGCCGCCGGGCAGCGCGAAGGCGTTGTTCACCGCGCTGTTAAGGAAGGTCACTTGAAAGTCCGATGGCGTACCCGAAAGGCCTGATTGAACGGCCACTTTGCGGCCTACCTGTTCAACATAAGCCGTTTGCGGCGCGGAATAGACACCGCCGAATTCAGCAACGATTTCCTTGTGCGCATCGGCGCCGACTTTGCGTTCTTCGGCGGTCATCGGGGCCACGGGTTTGGCGGCATCGGCGGGCGTCAAGGGCGCGCCGCCACCTGTTGGCAAAGCCGTACAAGACGCCATAAGCGCGGTGGCAGAAAGCAAAATGCTCAATTTCCCAACGCGTGAATTGCGGCTTAGCGCTATCAAATTCACAGTATTGCCTGGCATTTCCTTCTCCCATGTTTTGCTTTCGCGGCGAACACCCAATGTGGGTAGCAGACCCGAATCGCCGATGCTGGTCTAAGCGTAGCTAACGCGGCAACGCGCGAAAAGTTCTATTGGTGTAAACAATGATGGGGCGCGGGCAAAAAAATCGGGCCGAGACATAAGCCTCGACCCGAAAGGCAATATTTCCTCCCCAGGAAATGTCGTAAAAGCGTCCTTCAGTTACCAGGACCACGAAAATCTAATTTTGCGGCTTAAGCGAATGCCAGCGGGGCCGCTACGCTTCTTGACAATTTTTATTGTAAAAAACGAAGGTTATCGATATTCAACTTGTCGTAATGTAAAATTTTGACAAGAATTGGTGCAGGCATGGCTGAGAAAAAGATTTTCGCGGGCGGCGCCATTCGCCGCTTTCGCCGCAATTTGGCCGTCACACAAAGCGCGCTTGCCAAATCATTAGAAATCTCGCCCAGCTATTTGAACCTGATTGAGCGCAATCTGCGGCCATTAACGGCGCAAATAGTACTGCGTTTGGTTGAGCGGCATGATTTTGACCCACGCCTTTTGCGCTCTGCTATGCCCGGTGGGGGTGAGGAAAATTTGCGCCGCCGTTTGTCCGATCCCTTGTTCTCCGCCTTGGATTTCAGCGGTGATGATCTGCAACAATGGATATCGGCTGCTCCGGGGAGCGCATCGGCATTCGCGCGATTGTATGACCATTATGTCGCTGAATCGGGTGCTGCAGGTGCAGTAATCGAAGATGGCGAAAGCAATGCCGTGCGCGCTGACCCACTCGCCGAAGTGCGCGGCGAAATTGAACGGTGGCGTAATCACTTCGCCGATCTTGATGCAATAGCGGAGGGGATTGCCGAAGAAATCCGCATGGGCCACGCAGATCTACCCTCTGGTGTGCTGGCAAGATTGCGCACGCGGCACCAAATTGCGGTGCGAATTTTGCCAGCAGATGTGGCGGTGGGTTGGTACGCGCGATTGGATTTGCATGCGCGGCAATTGCAAGTGTCGGAATTGCTCGATCTCCCGGCGCGCCAATTCGCTGCCGCTCGGCAATTGGGGGAAATGGAAGCACGGCGGGAAATTGACGCTTTGGTCGAAGGCGCGGAGTTGGACACAGAGGCGGCGCGTGCGCTCTTCCGGCGGCATTTGCTCCATTATTTTGCCGCCGCCGTTTTGATGCCTTATGCCCGATTTTTGCGCGCGGCGGAGGCGACGGGGTATGACCTGACGCTGCTGATGCGCCGGTTTTCAGTAAGTTTTGAACAAATCGCCCACCGGCTGACAACGATGCAGCGGGTTGGCGCGCGTGGCCTGCCGTTTTGTATGCTTCGTTTCGACCGCGCGGGGCAAATCTCCAAACGCTATGCCGGAGCCAGCCAATCGGCCTTGGCGGATATCCATGTGCCATGTCCCAAATGGCGTGCATGGGACGGCTTTGGCGGCGATGCCGCATTGATTGCGGATCAAGTAACCCTCGATGATAAAAGCAATTGGCTCACTTTATCGCGCGCCGTTTCACCACATGGTCTGTCGTTGGAAGGCGGAGGCGCCCGGCATGTGGTGGTCTTGGCTGTAGCGGCGGAGTTGGCGCAAACGGTGCAAGCACACGGCGCTACGACAGCGTTGGGCAACGCGCCGAACCCCATCGGACCTGGCTGCAACCGATGCCGAAGGACACATTGCGCGCAGCGCGCGCGCCCTCCAGAAGGTCAGTCCTTGTTTGTCGAGGATGCGGTGCAGGCGGCACAACCTTACCACTTTTAGGCGCGCCGCAGCCACAACGGGCGGTTTCAAATGACTTGACTTTTCTATCGATTGCGCCGAGTGCGAGACGGCGTGGACCGTGCCAACGCGGCCTATCATGGCTTCGACCGCCAACGGCGGTATGTGCGATACGCAACGATGAAGTCAGGGGAACGGTCACATGCCGCCCCATTATCCGGAACATTATTACATGAAATTTGCCGATCTCGGCCTTTCTGATGAGCTTTTGCAGGCAGTAATCGACGCAGGTTACGATACGCCCACCCCCATTCAGGAACAAACCATCCCCGCTGTGCTAATGATGCGCGACCTTATTGGCATTGCGCAAACCGGCACAGGAAAAACGGCCAGCTTTGTGCTGCCCATGATTGACGTGCTGGCACAGGGCCGCGCCCGTGCGCGTATGCCGCGCAGCCTCATCCTGGAACCCACCCGCGAATTGGCGGCGCAAGTCGCCGAAAATTTCGAAAAATATGGGAAGAACCATAAGCTGTCGATGGCGCTCCTTATCGGCGGCGTGTCGATGGGCGACCAAGTCAAGGCCTTGGAAAAGGGCGTTGACGTCCTGATCGCTACGCCGGGCCGTCTGATGGATTTATTTGAGCGCGGCAATATTATGCTGAACGATTGCAGCTTGCTGGTCATCGACGAGGCTGACCGGATGCTCGACATGGGGTTTATCCCCGATATTGAAAATATTTGCACCAAATTGCCCGCAAATCGGCAAACGCTTTTGTTCTCCGCCACCATGCCGCCGCCGATCAAAAAGCTGTCGGACAAATTTCTGAGCAACCCCAAATATATTGAGGTTGCCCGCCCCGCGACGGCGAACGTCAATATTGAGCAGGCCCTCGTCGCGGTCAGCCCACGGGCGAAGAAAGAAAAGCTGCATGAGATTTTGCAGGTTGAGGATGTGCAAACCGGCATCATCTTTTGCAACCGCAAAACGACCGTCCGCGAATTGAACAAAAGCCTGCAACGATACGGCTATAAAAGCGGCGAAATTCATGGCGATATGGACCAAAGCTCACGCCTTGCCGAATTGGAATTGTTTAAGGCGGGCAAGATCAACTTGCTGGTCGCGTCCGATGTTGCGGCGCGTGGGTTGGACGTGAAGGGCGTGAGCCATGTGTTCAATTTCGATGCCCCATGGCATCCCGATGACTATGTCCACCGCATCGGCCGAACCGGCCGCGCGGGAGCGAAAGGGAAGGCATTTACTTTTGTCACTTCAGCGGACGAGGAAGCGATTGCCAGTATTGAGAAACTGATCGGTACGACTATCCCCCGCATGGGCCGCATGCCCGATGCGCCGGAACAGGATGCTGAGCGGCAGGTTGGTGACCGACCATCAAGAAGGCCGCGTCGGGGTGCCAAGGTTGCCGAGGCTGTAGATGATGGGGCGGCCTTTGTAGAGGTCGGCCCCCTGGGTGACATGCGCGTGGGCCCCGACGACGGCCGAGGCGCCGGCGTCGATCATGGTGCGCGCGAACAGCTTCTGGCGATCGCTGGCCTCGGGTTCGTACTCGGAGCCCCAGTGCATGAAGGGAATGACGACATCGGCCTTGAGTTCCTCGCGGGCCCGGCGGATGTCGGCGACGACATGCTCATCAACGCTCCAGGCGACGCCGGGATCGTTCTCGCCGGC
>JBGSOJ010000298.1:0-7674 GCA_041739175.1 Sphingomonadaceae bacterium | reverse complement strand
GCGGCCCGGGCCTAATGCTAGAAGAACTATGCGGCATTAACGGCAAGAACCGCGATGGGCCAGATACCGGTGTTTGGGAATTGAAATACCACGGCGGCGGTTCGCCGCTTACTTTGTTCCACCTTACCCCTGAACCGAAAGGCAATATGCACCAAGTGGTGCGCGGTTATGGCTGGCCGGATGCGCAAGGACGGACCAGCTTCCGTCACACGATATGGGGACAGTCGCCACGGGGATTTAAGGTGGTCAATGACGCAAACCGCATTATCGTGCGGAACATTGGCGAGAATTCAGACCCCGATATTATCCCGCCGCATTGGAGCCACGACAGCCTTATTTCGTCATTCGTTTACAAGCTTCGCCGCTTGGCCGTGGTGCATGGAAAGAGGCGCAACGGCCAAGTGAAATACGAATCCGCCCGCCTTCACTGGGACCCTAACCCTACCAAATTGATTGAGGCCATAGAGCGCGGGATTGTTGCAATCGACTTTGACGCACGGACCAACGCAACAGGACGCGGGCTAAGGGACCATGGCACCAAATTCCGCATTAAATTGGACGATTTAGGATACCTATACGCAAAGAACCAAAAATTCGGCGTTTAGTTGGTGCAACTTTGTATATAGGTCCCAAAAAAATCCTATGGATGCGCCCTTTTACAGCGGGATGTTACAGCATTTTAGGAAGTTGCAAACTCAATTGCGCCAATGCCAAATGACAATTTGGGCCTAACGAATAATCAACCAACGACCGCCGTCGCGATGGCGGCAATATCGATTTTGCGCATCGGCATCATCGCGGCCATAACGCGCGCGCGTACAGCCTCATCGGGATGCGACAAGCCGCGCGTTAATTGCACGGGCGTGATTTGCCAGCTTAGCCCCCATGCATCAGTACACCATCCGCATTGGCCTTCTGCACCGCCGGAATCGACAATAGCATTCCACAGCCGGTCGGTCTCATTCTGATCTTCGGTGCTGATTTGGAAGGAGAAGGCAGGGCTATGCCGATATTGCGGACCACCATTGAGCAGGATGCATTCCATGCCCAATAACGTCATTTCGACCAATATGCCGCCGCCACCGCGCACATAGGAATCGGGGAAGGTGGCGGCGTAAAATGTCGCCGCCGCCTCCGCATCTTTATCATACCAAAGGCAAAGGCGCGCTTTGCCAGACGCAGACGCACTCACACCCTCGGCCCCACGCAGCCGAACACCGCGCCGTCGGGGTCCATCGCGGTGAAGGAATAATCGCCGCCGGGGATTTCCATCGGCCCTGCGATCATTTCTCCGCCGTTTGCGCTCACATAGGCCGCGCCTTTATCGATGTCGGCGATGCGGAAATAGGTGGTCCATTGGCTCACCGGTATCCCCTCCATCAACGGCATGACCGCCCCGACGCCAAATGCACCGCCCGCGACTTGCAGGAATTCATAGTGGCCCAATGGCCCCATTTCGAGCGCACCTTCCTGCTGATAGCCCAGCATATCCGCCAGCAACGCCTTGGCCGCCGCCGGGTCGCTGCTCGCCAATTCATTCCACGCGGCGTGGCCAACCAAGGCCTCCCGCGCGGCATAGGATACGCTCGGCTCCTCAGAAAAGCCGCGCATGACATAGAACACGCCCGCGTGCGGGTGCATCAGCATCGCCATGCGTCCCACATGCGGCACATCGAAGGCGGGGAGTTGCACCGTCGCCCCATGCGCAACGGCGCGCTCCACCGCCACATCGACATCATCAACGCCGAAATACGGCAGCCAGACGGGGCGCGCGCCCGCCGCCGTCATCTCCTCGGTCAGCGGCATTATCCCGCCAATCGCCGCCACTTCGTCCGCGCCCTTGGGCTGCATCGCCAGAAAATAATCCATGTCCGGCATTTGCGCATCCACGACCTGCCAGCCAATCAGGCCGCCATAAAATGCCTGCGCCTTGGGCAAATCACCTGTCATCAATTCATACCAAATCGGTTCGCCGTGCACGTTTGTATGTTCGCTCATTTGGCATCTCCCAATACAATAAGAGGTTCAAAACCGCCGTAAATCATGCGTTTGCCGTCGAAGGGCATTTCTGTGTCCATGGCTTGCATGCGCGGGTCGGCCATCATCTTTTCATGGGATGCATCGCATGTTTCTTTGTCAGGCCATGTCACCCAAGAAAACACGATTTTCTCTCCCGCCTCCGCCTTCACGGCCATGCGCATATCCGTTAACTTGCCATCGGGCACGTCGGCCTCCCAACATTCGACCGTGCTCAAAGCACCGAAGTCCTTGGCAATGTCCCAAAAATCCTCAGCCATCTTTTTATAGGCTTCCTTGTTGCCTTCGGGCACACTCAACAAAAATCCGCTTATGTACATATCGCTTCCCCTCTATTGTTCACAAAGCGCCGCGAGTTGGTCGGCGCACGCGCTCCATCCCGCCTCAAAACCCATATCCTTATGGCTGTTATGCGCGTCGGCGGTCCAATGACGGGCCGTGGCGGTATAGCGGGTGCCGTCCACTCCGTCCTCATGCGCGGCCGCGATTTCCCATGTGCCGACCATGAACGGGCCGGAGGGAAGGAAGCGCCCTTTATCATCCAAGACAAACGCGTCGGTTGCGGTCCACCGGACACCGGGGACGACGTCCAGAAAGATGCCATCGCTGGGCATTTCCTCGCCATCGGGACCATGCATCACCATTGCGCAGCGGCCACCGGCACGCCAATCCATCGCGGTAATCGTCATACGCCATGGCAAGGGGCACCACCACGCCTCCTGCTGCTCCGTCATCACCACCCACACCCTTTCGGGCGGCGCGGCGATGAAGCGGGTTACGGACAAACATAGGGCATCGTCGGCCATGGCCGGTCCTCCTCGCAAATAGTCCCCTCATGATGATTATGGCAAACGCTAACTATCGCGTCAAAGGCTATATGGCCCGCATTATCGCTTGCGGGGGGCGCGCCATCGCATTAGGCGAAAAGATATGACTATCCTCCCAGAATCCGCAGCCGGTATCACCGCCCAGTCTGTCCCCGACACAACCGTCAACGCCCGCGATTTCGGCGTTGCCTTTGACATGGAAATTCCGGCGTTTAGCGTGGCCGACGAGCGCGTTCCCGACATTGATGAGGGCTATGTGTTCGATCCCGACACGACCGCCGCTATCCTCGCCGGATTCGCGTTCAACCGCCGCGTGATGGTGCAGGGTTTCCACGGCACGGGCAAAAGCTCGCACATTGAACAAGTCGCCGCGCGACTGAATTGGCCATGCATCCGCATTAACCTCGACGCGCATATTTCGCGCATAGACTTGATCGGGCGCGATGCCATTGTGCTCAAAGATGGGATGCAGGTGACGGAATTCCGCGAAGGGCTGCTGCCGTGGGCACTGCAAACCCCCACAGCCTTGGTGTTCGACGAATATGACGCGGGCCGCCCCGATGTGATGTTCGTCATTCAGCGTGTGTTGGAGACAGAGGGTAAGCTAACCCTGCTCGACCAGAACCGCGTCATTCGCCCGAACCCATGGTTCCGCTTGTTCGCCACCGCGAATACGGTTGGTTTGGGCGACACCAGCGGCCTGTATCACGGCACGCAGCAGATTAACCAGGGTCAAATGGACCGGTGGAACATCGTCGTCACGCTGAACTATTTGCCAGCGGCAACCGAGGCGCAGGTGGTCTTAAGCAAGATGACCGACACGCCGCGCGATGTCGTGGAGCGGATGATTAAGGTCGCCGACCTCAGCCGCCAAGGCTTTATGAACGGCGATATTTCGACGGTCATGTCCCCACGCACGGTGATAAGCTGGGCACAGAACGCCGCGATTTTCGGCAATGTGGGCTTTGCGTTTAGGTTGAGCTTCCTCAACAAGTGCGACGAGGGCGAACGGATGCTGGTCGCCGAATATTATCAGCGCGTGTTTGGGGAAGATTTGCCCGAGAGTGTGGTGGGGTAGCGACCCGCTTGATCGTGACTATAAATTATGTTATAACGCCGGTATGAACAAACAAGCTTCCTTTTCCGCCGGACGCGAATTGAAACTCATTAAGATCGGCAATAGCACGGGCGTGGTGCTGCCTAAGGAGTTGTTGGAGAAGCTCCGCGTCAGTCAGGGTGACAGCGTTTACGTCACAGAAGCGCCAGATGGTGTGCGCCTTTCGACCACTGACGCAGCCTTTCAACGCAAAATGGATGTAGCCGAACGCATAATGCGTGAAGACCGCGATATTCTGCGCGTTTTAGCGAAGTAAGCGACGTCGCAGAAATCCTAATCAGCCTCTTAATCGTGACGCCCAAACTGCAATACGCTACGCCAATCCCATGACAAATTTTGCCTCCGAACCCGAATGGCTTGATGTCGATTTCGCTTTGGCCATCCATGACCGACAACTGGCGGAACATGGCGGTGCGCAAGGTGTGCGTAACATGGGTTTACTCGAATCGGCCTTGGCAAAGCCGTTGAACCGGTGGACGTATGGCGACCATGACCCAGCCATTTTGGCGGCATCTTATGCCTTTGGACTGGCGCGAAACCATCCGTTTATCGATGGCAACAAGCGCACTGCATGGGTTTTGGCGCGTGTGTTTCTGGCACTGAACGACCAAGAATTGCGATTTGATAAAGTAGAAGCAACGAACATTATGCTGGCTGTTGCAGCGGGCACGATAACCGAAGAAGACTTCGCCACATGGCTGCGTGACCATTTGGTGGCGATACAGCCTTAAGCCCCCCTTGCCCCCTGCCCCCCGCCCCGCTATCGCCGTGCCATATGTCCACCAAAACCCGCCTCGATGATTTCAAAGCCGTGCTTACCGGCGCGGCGCGGGCGATTGCGCGGGATGCGGAGGTGGAGGTTGGTTTCACCGCCGATGCGCCCAGCCTGATCCAGAATAACATCCGCGTGCCGATGGTACCGCGCGATTTGCCCGCCGACCAAGTCGCCGCCGCGCGCGGCTTTACTGACTCCATGTCGCTTAAGCTGCGCTATCACAATGCCGAACTGCATAACCGCCATATGCCCGCAGAAGCCGCAGCGCGCGCGGTCTATGATGCGGTCGAATTGGTGCGCTACGAAGCGGTGGGGTCAGCAGGGTTCGACGGGACGCGGCAGAATTTGGCCGCTGCTTTAGACGTTCGGACCAGCGCGGACCCAATTACGCGCGCACAATCGAAGGATGAAGTGCCCATTCAAGGCGCTCTGGCGCTTTTGCTGCGTGAAAAGTTGACCGGCATCAAACCCCCCGAATCCGCCGAGAAGGGGATTGCTTTCCTGCGCGACTGGATCGAGGAGAAAGCCTCGGCTGATTTTGACGCGCTGAGCGATTCAATAAGCGACCAAGCGGCGTTTCAATCGCGTGTCGTTACCATGCTGCAACACCTCGACCTGATGGAGGCC
The DNA here is from genome assembly GCA_041739175.1 of Sphingomonadaceae bacterium. Lineage (GTDB taxonomy): Bacteria > Pseudomonadota > Alphaproteobacteria > Sphingomonadales > Sphingomonadaceae > JBGSSR01. The sequence goes on along the minus strand of JBGSOJ010000298.1, from coordinate 2,291 downwards.
GCCGCGCCTCCCACGGAGGGCGAAGACAGCGCGGGCGATGATGAGGATATGGAGCAGGACTCCAAACCCGACGACGGCGACGCAGACGAACAACCGGGCGATTCCGCCGCTCAGGAGATGCGCGCAGAAGTCACCGACGGCGGCGATGAAGCCGACGGCGATAGCCAAGACGTCGAAACCGACGACGACGGCGCGGAAGGCGACATGGGCGAGGATGGGATGCAACCCGTCACCCCCTCCCGCCGCAATTACGACGGCTTCCCCGAAACCGATTACAAAGAATGGACAAAGGCGCACGACGAAATCATCGCCGCATCGGAACTTGCCGATGAGGATGAACTCAATCGCCTGCGCGCGCAATTGGATCAGCAATTGGCGCATTTGCAAGGGGCGGTGTCGCGCCTCGCCAACCGATTGCAACGCCGGTTGATGGCGCAACAATTGCGCTCCTGGGATTTCGACCAAGAGGAGGGGTTGCTTGACGCGGCGCGATTGGCCCGCATCATCACACAGCCGGGCAGCAGCCTGTCTTACAAGGTCGAACGCGATACCGAATTTCGCGATACCGTGGTCACCATCCTGATCGATAACAGCGGCTCCATGCGCGGAAGGCCGATTTCGATTGCGGCGATTAGCGCCGATATCATGGCGCGCACCCTTGAACGATGCGGGGTCAAGACCGAGATTTTGGGCTTCACCACGAAGGCGTGGAAGGGCGGAAAATCGCGCGAAAGCTGGCTCAACCAGGGGCGGCCTGCGTCGCCGGGGCGGCTGAATGACCTTCGCCATATCATCTATAAGCAGGCGGATGAACCTTATCGCCGCGCGCGCCGCAATTTGGGCCTGATGCTGCGGGAGGGGTTGCTGAAAGAGAATATCGATGGTGAGGCCTTGCTCTGGGCGCACAGCCGTCTGTCGGTGCGACCGGAGGAGCGGAAGATCCTGATGGTCATTTCCGACGGTGCGCCGGTGGATGACAGCACGCTTTCGGTGAACCACGGCGGCTACCTAGAACAGCATTTGCGCCGCGTCATTGGCTGGATTGAAGGCAAAAGCCCTGTGCAGCTTATCGCCATTGGCATTGGTCACGATGTTACACGCTATTACAAGCGTGCCGTGACCATCATGGACGCCGATCAATTGGGCGGCACGATGATTGAACAACTTGCCGGCCTGTTCGACGATGGATAGCCAGCGTTAATCCTAAATCGCGGGCTCCAAACAGCCAAAAACATGGCTGAAACCCATGCGCGCGTTAACGGCTTATTTGCAAAATAATGTCACAACCACGGTTCAAGCGCCATCCTTTTTGGCCTATGCGGGAATCATTGGTGATCTATGGGACGGGAATTGCTACCGTTTGACAAATTGTTCGCGCAGGACCGCAAAGATCGGTTTCGCGCACGGATTGAAGCGCGCGAAGAGCCAGCATCCGGCGCATCAGGCCTCGACGCGGGCCAATCACCGCATTTCCCCGCCCCAGAAGCCTTGCCCGCCGCCATCGCGCCGCAATCGGAAATCGAGGCGCGCATTGCCGAACGCAAACTCGTCAGCATTCGGGCCGAAATCAAAGAATCGGGCAGCGGCAAGTATCAGATTTGGGTGGTTGACCTGTCGAAAACCGGTTTCCGCATCAAGTTGCTGACCACGCTGGAAAAATCTAAGGCGCAATTTCTGATGTTGCCGGGGTTTCAGCCGCTGGCGGCACACATCGCCTGGCGGGAGGGCGATGAATACGGCCTGCGCTTTGACAATCCGCTGCATGTTGCGGTGTTTGAGCATATCGCCAACACCTTCCCTGTCCTGACCCGCTCCAGCGGCAGCGCGTAAACCACCCGTTTGCCAAGCCGGTAAAAAATCGCTGCGCGGTGTCCGCGTTGCGGCTATAGCGGAGCGATGTCGGCGGTACCTCCCAACGCTATGCCCATTTTGATCGACGGATTTGCCCGCCGGATTAGCTATCTGCGCGTGTCGGTCACCGACCGGTGCAATCTACGATGCACCTATTGCATGAAGGCGCAGCAGACGTTTTTGCCGCGCGCGGAGGTTCTGGACCTTGCGGAGCTAGACCGGTTGTGCACGCGGTTCATCGCGCACGGCACACGGCGGTTGCGGCTGACGGGTGGCGAGCCATTGGTGCGGCGCGGGTTTATGGATCTGGTGCGCGGCCTGTCGCGGCATTTGGACAGTGGCGCGCTGGATGAGATTACGCTGACCACCAATGGCACCGAATTGGTCCGCTTTGCGGGCGATCTGGCGGCGGCGGGGGTACGGCGGGTGAATGTGTCGCT
>JBGSOJ010000293.1:0-6133 GCA_041739175.1 Sphingomonadaceae bacterium | reverse complement strand
GGGATTGGAGAATCTGACGGCGGTCCAAACGCATAAATACCCCTTTGGTACATGTGAAGTCTGAACCAACCTAAAGCCTTGGCCGTGCCAGTCAATTGGCTTACAGCCAAAAATCACCCTCGACCAAATCATAGCCGACATCGATGGTCAAATCCGCCACGCCATCGCCGTCAGCGTCCACAAGCACCAGGCCATCGGTCACGCGCACTTCGGCAGCGGTGCCGGTGAAGGCCAAATCGCCGCGCCATACAAGCAGGCCGGGGGCAAGCGCACGCAGATCGATCCGATCGCCTTCTTCGCCAAAGAAATCCAGGATAGTGTCGGTTGCCCCCATATCGGGGCGCAGGAAAACAAAACGGTCCGCGCCGCTGCCGCCGGTCATATGATCCGCACCCGCGCCGCCGTAGATAAGGTCATCGCCGTCACCGGCTTCAATCACATCGGCACCTGCCCCGCCATACAGTCGGTCATTGCCCTCTCTAGCGACGAGCACATCATCGCCCGTGCCGCCGGACAGCATGTTGTTGATCCCCGAATCCACGCGGATTTCATCATCGCCGGTGCCGCCGGACAGGGTGTTATCGGAGCCGGTGACCTCAATATAGTCCGCCCCGCGCCGCCGGAAATGGTGACACGGTCGCCCTCGGAATTGGCCATATCATTGCCCGCGCCCAATTGGATGGACAAAGTGACGTCGGGGGTGCTGATGCCACTTCCACGCCAATCAAAGGCATCAAATTGCACCCAATCATTGCCCGCGCCCGAGTTGACGACAAATTGCCCATCCGGCCAGTCGGGATTATAAGATAAAATCTCGATCGAAATATGATCATGGGTCGAACCGAGTTGCAGGTTGTAGGTTAGGCGTTTAACCTCGTAACTCATATCAAACGGCCCATTTGCGCCGCCATCGGTGACGGATGTGGTGAAAGAAAGCGTCATTCCGAAGGGCTGTGTATCTCGGTTGAGATAATCAAAAATTAGACCTGTTAAATCCACACTTTCGACATTATGGAACCGAAAGTTGATATTTGTGTTCTCAGATTCACTGAGTATCGTGGAAAAATCAACGTGATCGTCGCCCTCGCCACCATCGAAATAAATGTATCTCATCGGTTCATCTGATGGATGTCGTTGTGTCGGATCTAATGGAACCAAGTTGAGAATAAATCCATCAAAATAGAGGATGTCATCACCCAATCCCCCATAATAATGTATGAAATCTTCATCAATTATTACGGCTCCTTGATTGTAAACATCAAGAATATCGTCCCCATCATTACCAAAAAATTTATCGCTACCAGAGTACCACTGATAATAGTCTTCAAAAATAGACCCGTATACTGTATTGTCTTGACCATATTCGCCGCCATTATAACGAATATCTCTCGTATTATCTGTCACAAAGAATTCAATATTTCTTGAATATTGAAGATTTTGGTCAGGGACGATGTATAAAATCTCAATGTTATCAAAGAAAAAATATGATTCCTCCTCAAAATATGACCGGCCGTATGACCGGCCGGGTAATTCAATGACGGAAGGTGTCCAATAAACACGGTCGATACCGCCATTCGGTTCCTCGATAAGTGTGGTCCAATGGTTAAGGAGAAATGACTCCATTCCCACATGAACGAAATACACATCATCCCCTGGCCCGCCGATCAGCGTGTCCTGCCCCGCCCCCCCATACAAGCGGTCATTGCCCGCTCCGCCTTCCAAGCGGTCGTCGCCTTCATATCCGTAAAGCGTGTCGCGGCCGTCGGTCCCGATCAGGGTGTCGTTGGCGGTGGTTCCGTGGAAAACAGGCATGGCAAAACTCCTTTGCCCAGCGGTATAACCGCTTAGCCTAAATGAGTTGTTATCATTGGCCCATATTTTTGCAATTGTATCAGTTCGTTAAGGCGAAATTTTCGTTATAGCGCGGGAGGGATGGGCTGCGGCATAGGGCAAGCAAATGGCGCGGGGATGGGATGGAAGTCAGTAAGCTGTGTGCCTGCGGCAGGGGTTTAGGTGGGGATTGTTGCCATTAGCTGTAAGCCAAATTCTCGGTCGAGGGAGGGAGATAACGCCGCCGCAGCAAAAACCGGCGGAACGTAAAGCTTGCTCGCCTCACCAAGCAATAGGCAATAGAGAAATTCAAATTCACGAAACGACGAAATTTTACCGCGCTGCAAATCGGATAAAGCAGACCAAAACGCCGGTTGGATAAATGCCGCCTGCTCCCATTGCGCCGCCGACTTTGGAATAGCCTCACGGGCAGCGTCCCAGCGCATTTTTTGCTCGCCACGCATTAATTGCGTGATTGTATCAGGTTCGGGCCAATTCAACCAAGCCCGATCTGGCGCGATTTCAGCGATGCAGAGGCTATCGCTGGCGAACTGCAAAAATTCGCCATCAAACGGAAGATCCGCCTGCGGCATCACAGCAATGTCCCTTGCTTTCCCCTATCCTCCCGCTTGGCGCTTTTTAGCGTGCCAAGGTCCACGTTGGGGATGGCGGGTTTCTTCCCCTGAAACAATTCGGCCAAAGTCAGGATTTGTAGGCGCGGGTATTTGCGGCCATAGCCGTCCTCCATCACGCCCACTGCCGCCGCTTCGGTTTCCATTGGGCGCGTCGGGGGCGCGGCGGTGATGAAGACGCCGATGGGGGCCTTTTCCCGCTCCATCGCGCTGTGCAGGTCGCGGATCATGTTGACGCTGACGTTCTTTCCGCCCTTGACCGATACCAACGCCTTTTCGGTTTTTTTGCCATCGGGTTTGAAATAGATGATGCCGTCGATGCCGCCATCCGCGCCCTTTTTCTTGCCGCCAAAGGGCAGCGCATCGACAAGCGATACCGCCCACCATTGGAATTGATATTTGTCACGCTCGGCAAGGTCGAGCGCGCTGGAGAGGTCCTGCGGGCGGCCCTCCACCTTGAAATTGGCGTGCGCGAAGGCGTCCTTCATCCGTTTTTCGATGAGCGAAATGGCAAGGGGGGTGACGTCGATCCCGATCCAGCGGCGGCCCAGTTTTTCCGCCGCATGAACGGCGGTGCCGCACCCGCAAAACGGGTCGAGCACCACATCGCCCTCATTCGACGACGCGGATATGATGCGTTCGAGCAGGGCCAAAGGTTTTTGCGTGGGGTAGCCGAGGCGTTCTTGGGCTTGGGAGTTGAGTGGGGGAATGTCAGACCAAATTGAGGTGATTGGCATCCCTTTCTGCTCGTCCAAGTAACGCTTAAAGCGAGGAACTTTGCCCGGCGCACTTTGCACCACCAAGCCTTGGTCGTATGCTTCTTGCATCCGTTCCTTCGTCCATCGCCATACCTTAGTGACGCCTAAGAACTCATAGGTCAGATTTGGACGATTGTTGTTCGGGTTTAACAGATTATCTAGTTGAAAGCGGCGGCCAGTTTCTGGCTCGATTGAACCATAGTGGCTCGAAACGTAATTTTCATCGTAGCTGCCATAGAGCGGGTTCCACGCCGCTCCCTCACTTTTCCGATAAAAGAAAATCACGTCATGGGTTGATGGAAATCTTGTAAATGCAAGGCCTTTTGGTGAGGTCCGACGCCAAACAATTTCATTCACGAAATTCGTCGCCCCAAACACCCCGTCCAACAGCAACTTCAAATAATGGCTCGCCGTGGGGTCGCAGTGGAGATAGAGGCTGCCCGTGGGTTTGAGCACGCGGTGCAACTCAATCAAGCGGATGGCCATCATCGACAGATAGGCCATCATGTCATTCTCCCCCAAGAACGACCGCATGGCGTTGAGCAGGTCAAACGCCTTTGTATTGCCCGACTTCATCACATCATCGAACGCCGCCTCCGCCGTGTCGTTCCAATGCCATGTGTCCTCAAACGCCTCAATCTGCGCATCGCTGTTCGCGCCTTCGGGCGATTTGAACAGGATGTTGTAATTGGCGTTCGAATTAAACGGCGGGTCAAGGTAGATGAGATCCACGCTCTCATCCGCGATATGCTCACGCAAAACGTGCAGGTTATCGCCGTAATACAGCGTATCGGGTGCGGTGTCGGTCATTTTATGGGTGTAAGGGCAAAGCCACGCCAAGGGCAAGCCCTCGCTTTGCACACCCTATTGCAACGGGGCCAAATGTTCCCTAATCGTTCGCGGATGACTGACCCCGCCGCGCCTGCCCCTTCCGTTCCCCCTTACCTCGCGCACTTGAACGCGCCGCAACGGCTGGCGGCTATGACGACCGAAGGCCCCGTGCTGATGCTTGCGGGCGCGGGTACGGGCAAAACCGCCGCGCTGACCGCGCGCCTTGCGCATATCTTGGCGCTTAGGCTGGCGTGGCCGTCGGAAATCCTGTCCGTCACCTTCACCAATAAGGCGGCGCGCGAAATGAAGCATCGCGTCGCGCTCATCATGGCGGGCGGCGATGCGGAACGCGCCGACCAGATGGAGGGCCTGCCATGGCTGGGCACGTTTCACGCGATTGGCGCAAAAATGCTGCGCCGTCATGCGGAGTTGGTCGGGTTGCAGAGCAATTTCACCATCATCGACACCGACGACCAAATCCGCCTGTTGAAGCAACTCATTTCCGCCGCCGACATCGACGAAAAACGGTTTCCGGCGAAGTCGCTGGCCGGCCTCATCGACCAATGGAAGAACAAGGGCCTGCGCCCCGCCGACCTCGACGCCGCCGATAATGAGGCGTACGCGAATGGCAAGGGACGGGAGCTATACAGCGCGTATCAGGCGCGTTTGGTGACGCTGAACGCGTGCGATTTTGGCGATTTGTTGCTGCATAACCTAACGATTTTGCGCGGGCATCGGGATATCCTTGAAAGCTATCAAAAACGCTTCAAATACATCATGGTGGACGAGTATCAGGACACGAACGCGGTGCAATATCTGTGGCTGCGCCTGCTCGCGCAAGGGCATCGCAACATCGCGTGCGTGGGCGACGATGACCAAAGCATTTACAGCTGGCGCGGGGCGGAGGTCGGCAATATCCTGCGCTTTGAGAAGGATTTTCCGGGCGCGGCGGTGATTAAGTTGGAGCAGAATTACCGCTCCACCCCGCACATCCTCGGCGCGGCGGCGGGGCTGATTAACGCCAACAGCGACCGTCTGGGCAAGACGCTTTGGACCGAGCTCGACGGCGGCGACAAGGTGCGCGTCATCGGCGTGTGGGACGGGCCGGAGGAAGCGCGGCGGATTGGCGAGGAGATTGAGGGGTTGGAGCGTGGCGGGGTCGGCTATGACGCCTGCGCCATCCTTGTCCGCGCGCAATTCCAAACGCGGGAATTGGAGGATCGCTTCATCCAAATCGGCCTGCCCTACCGCATTGTCGGCGGCTTCCGCTTCTATGAGCGCACCGAAATCCGCGATGCGGTGGCGTATTTGCGCGTTATTAATCAGCCCGCCGATGACCTCGCCTTTGAGCGGATTGTGAACACGCCGAAACGCGGGCTGGGCGATAAGGCGGTGGAGAAAATCCACGTTCATGCCCGGCGGAGCGGGGCGCCCCTGTCGCTGGCGGCGGCGGAACTGGCTTTTTCGGACGAAATGAGCGGGCGGGCGAAGGCGACGCTCGCGGACCTGATGCGCCAAATTGCGTCGTGGCGCGACCGTGCGAATGGGACGTCGCCTGCGGATCTCTGCCGCGAAATGCTCGACGAATGCGGCTACACCGCGATGTTGCAGGCGGAGCGGAGTGCGGAGAGCGCCGGTCGGCTTGAAAACCTGTCCGAACTTGCGCGCGCGATGGAGGAGTATGAGACGCTGGGCGCGTTTCTGGAGCATGTGTCGCTCGTCATGGACAATGAGGCGAACGCGAGCGATGCCAAGGTCACGATCATGACCATCCACGCGGCCAAGGGATTGGAATTCCGTTACCTTTTCCTCGCCGGATGGGAGGAAGGCGTGTTCCCCAGTCAGCGCGCGATGGACGAAGGGGGTCTGGCGTCCCTTGAGGAGGAGCGCCGCCTCGCCTATGTCGCGATCACCCGCGCGCGCGAACGGTGCACGATTTTGCACGCCGCGAACCGCCGGATTTACGGCCAATGGACCAGCAGCATCCCGTCGCGCTTCATCGGCGAACTGCCCGCCGAGCATGTCGATGTCGAGAGCAGCATGGGCGGCGGGGCCAGCATGTGGCGCGCGCAATGGGCGACG
>JBGSOJ010000339.1:0-5764 GCA_041739175.1 Sphingomonadaceae bacterium | reverse complement strand
GCCCGCCGGTAATCGGCTTGACCTGCAAACCGCCACGCCGCGCATCGGGCAATTCGCCGGTGATGAGCAGGCGCAGGTTTTTCTTGCTTGAAAACACCGCGCGCGCCGCATCGTCGGCGGCAGGCGCAGCGACGACTTCAGTGAAAATCTCCGTCATCGCCTCCGCCGTTGGCCCGTCCAAGGGGCGGTTGACCGCGACAATGCCGCCAAAGGCCGACACGCTGTCGCATTGCAGCGCCGCGTGATACGCCTCAATCAGGGTCGCGCCCGACGCCACGCCGCACGGGTTGGCGTGCTTCACAATGACGACGGTTGGCGGGCCGTCGCGAAATTCGCTGACCAATTCCAATGCCGCGTCGGCGTCGTTGTAGTTGTTGTAGGATAGCTCCTTACCCTGCACCTGCTCCGCCTGCGCAATGCCGCGCACGAAGGGGCCGACAGGGGTGTAGAGCGCGGCCTTTTGGTGCGGGTTTTCGCCATAGCGGAGTTCGGCGGCGCGATAGCCATTGACGGCGATCATGTCGGGCAATTCCTGCCCCTGATCGGCGAAGGCGAACCATTGGCTGATCATGCCGTCATAGGCCGCCGTTGCCGCATAGGCCTTGGCCGCGCATTGGCGGCGGAAGTCGTAGGTGGTTGCGCCGCCGTGAGCGTCCATTTCTTCCAATGTGCGCGCATAGTCGGCGGGGTCGGTCAAAATGGTCACAAAGGCGTGGTTCTTCGCCGCGCTGCGCACCATTGACGGCCCGCCGATATCGATGTTTTCGATAATCTCATCGCGGCTCGCGCCCTTCGCCACGGTGGCGGCAAAGGGGTAGAGGTTGACGACGACCAGATCAATCGCGCCAATATTATGCTCCGCCATCGCCGCCACATGTTCGGGGTTGTCGCGCACCGCGAGCAGGCCGCCGTGGACCATGGGGTGCAATGTCTTCACCCGCCCGTCCATCATTTCGGGAAAGTGCGTTATGTCGGAAATGTCGGCGACATCCAGCCCCGCCTCGCGCAACGCCTTCGCCGTGCCGCCGGTGGAGATCAGCGCGACGCCGCGTTCCGCCAAGCTGCGCGCGAAATCGACAATGCCGGTCTTGTCCGACACCGACAAAAGCGCGGTTTTGATTGTGGGATTGATCGTCATGGAAAGGCCCCTTTGTTTTTGATGCGCGCGCCATAGCGGGGCGGGCGGGGGAAGTCCACTTGGCGCGGCGACATGCCGCCCTCCTTCGGCGCCGCGTCGCCCGCGTTATTGAATTAACGTGCGGAAAAACACCGTAAAGGACTGCTCCGCCGGGCTGCCCAGCAATGCGCCCTTCGGATTGAAACAGATATGCCGCACATTGGGATCATAGCCCGCCGATGGTGTGTAGGTGCACGCGGCAAAGCTGGTCGGGGCGGCGCCTGCGTCGCTGTACCGGACATCATTGGCGTAGGTGAAGGTCAGGCCGCTGCCGACTTGGGTAAAGCCCACCGCCTCCGTCAACGGGCCGCCGTCATCGACGTCGCCGTTGTGGAACACCACCTGCGGCGGCAGGCTATCGACGACGAAAATCGAATTGCGGCCCACCCCCGCGCTTGCCGGTTTGGAGACGGTGATGGCATACCGCATCAATTGCCCCGGCACCGCCAACGTGCCGCCGCCTGTGTCCGACACGCTGCTGCTTTTTTCCACGGTCAGCGGCTGAACGCATCCGGCGGGGGCATCGGCGGGCTTCCATTTCGCCATTAAATAGCATTCGACCTGCTCCACCTCGGCCAGGGTGAGAGCGCGGTTGTAGATCACAATCTCGGCAAAGCGGCCGTCATATTGGTGGCCGTCGGGCAAATCGCCGATGTGAATGCCGCGCGAGACATTGGCGTTGTGGCCCGTGGTATCGGTGCGAAACGCCTGCCCATCAATACGCAGCCACTGCCGATTACCCGGCTCATCATTCAGTCCGGTGTAGAGCGCGGTTTCGGTCAGCGCATTGGGGTTGCCGCCCTGCAACCGTGTCGTCCCGCAACACGCGCCGGCGTCGAAATAGACCGTGTTATCACTCCACGGAGTGTGAAAGCCAAAGCGGCCATCGGTGATATTGCTGCCAACATTGGTGCCGTTCAGCATCACGGAAAAATTGTTGGTTATTGTGTTGTTGGCGTTGACAAAAAACACCGTCATCTGATTGCGATAGGCGGTGCCGAACACATTCGGTCCCGTCATCCGCGCCACCAAGGGGAAACGCAGGCCGGGGTTGACGCCGTCAAAGCCGGTGGCTTGATACGTGATCGTGCCGCTTTGCCGCGTCAGATTGCGCCCGCCGCCGCTTTTGTCGACCCAAGTCGTGATCGCTGCCCCATTCGCGGGTTGCACGCCATTGCCGTTCACATCCTGCGCATCGACCCACAGGACCAGGCCGGACAGATCAGTGGGCGCGGCAATTTGCGCCCATGCCGCCGACGGCCACAGGAGACACGATGCCAAAATTATATGCAGCCACCGCCGCATTGCAAAACTCCCGCACAAATCGGCCGCATTAAGGGGATGCCAAGGCGCCGCCCCGGCCCGAAACAACGCCGGTACCGACAATGCGGGGATAAAGAGATAGGATTAAGGGCGACTTAATTCATGGCAGGTAGGCTGAGGAGGCCTCCGCGCGATGCCGATGGCGCGCGCGTATTCCTCGGCCTTATCCAAGCACTGGTGCGGCCTTGTCAACGGCACCATAGGGGATAAGGCGGCAAGAGAGCTTATGGGATGGGGGCGTCCGCCGCCGTTGCTTGCGCCGTTTCCGGCACCGTCTCCTGTGCAGACTCCGCCGCCGCTTCTTCCACCGCTGCGTCCTTGGGCATAATCACGCGGCCGCGGTCATATTCCAATATGCCGGGGATCGGGGCAAGGCGGTTGGGGACCGATGCGCCGGGCTCAAGAAATGCAGGGACGGGCTTCAATTCGGCCATCGTTATCGGCAGGCCAGCAAGCGACGTGGGCACCGCGCTAAAATCCTTGGCCGGAACCAATGCCTGCCCAAGGACAAAGGTATATTGATGCATCTGCGGCCCCAGATTGTCCTCCAATTGGGGAATCCCCGTCGGCTTATGCACTTTGTCGGCATAGATGTTGCCAAGGTAAGTGATCGTTCCCGGCTTTGCAGTGAATTTCACTGTGCCCAGACAATTGCAAGTCATCAACGCCTTGGGGGAGATGGATACGCCATATAGAACATACTCACCGGCGGGCATTTCGACCAAAAAGACGTTCGATTTGTCCAAAGACTCGCCCATCCGAATGCCAAAGGTGTTTGTCGATCCGGGATAATCAAAATAAAATTCATCTATCGTTGGAACCGGCCCGCCTTTCGCCTTCTTGACCAAATTCGGCATCTCGGCCTGATAGGCCTTATTTTTCGCATCGTAATATTGGGCAAGTTCGTCGTCGGTCGGAATGCGAAGGAAGATATGCGTGATGCTCATCATGCCCGATTTCGTCCGACTGGATTCAAACAGCATATAGGCTTTGTCTGCCTTTAGCTGCGCGGGCGCAGTTTTCTGATGTACGACAATCGGTGCATTTTGCGCCACGGCGGGGGCGGCGACCAAAAACGCCAAAAGGATAAAGAGCAACCGCATCATTCTGTCACCTGTGCTGTGTTGGGGGCGGGGTTCGTCGCTAGTTTGGCAAGCATAGCGATGACTTGGCCTCATTGCCCTCTTGCAACGCCTCATACGCCTCCGCATCCACGGCATAGCGGACATAGCCGCGCCGACCCATGCACAGCCGCATGATATTGTTCTGCCGCCCGCGCTCCATTTTGGGCATGATAATCGACAGCGCCAGCCCGCCTACAAGGCCTTACGGCGACACCGTCTGGCGCACGGGCCTTCGGGTTGCCTCAACCCATGGCACAAAGCTGGGCACCGACAAAGCCGCACCCTGCGGCAAATGCGCGCGGCATTCGGCAAAATCGGCAAAGGCCTCCTCATAAGAGACCGCCGGATTGTGGAAGAAGAAGAACTTAAATCCCTGCGCCGCAACCTTCGGGTCATCGCCAAAGCGCATCGGCGGCAGTGTCACGCCCGCCGGATCAGGAATCGCCATTTGCGCCAACGCGGTGCCGGGCATCGCAAGCAGCATTGCGGTAAGGAAAAACGCCCTAATCCTCTTCATCGTCCATACCCCACATCACCGCATATTTGATCATCGAGTCCAAACTGCCCGAAACGCGACGCTAATTCAACCGGCAATTTGCAGAAACGGTTTGGCTGGGTACGGGCGTATCCCCTACCCCCTAAGCCCCCGAATATTCTCCGCATAACAGTCCGGCCCGCCCTTAAACGTTGCCGACCCCGCGACCAGCACATCCGCGCCCGCGTCCACGCACAGCCGTGCGATCTCCGCATTGACGCCGCCGTCTACTTCCAAGTGGATGGGGCGGCTTTGTTTGTCGATCATATTGCGGACGGCCTCAATCTTCTTCAATTGCGAGTGGATGAAACTTTGCCCGCCGAAGCCGGGATTGACGCTCATGACCAGGACCAAATCCACCATGTCGATCAGGTAATCGAGCATCTTGGCCGGCGTGCCGGGGTTCAGCACGACGCCGGGCCGCTTGCCCAATGCGCGGATCGCTTGCAACGACCGGTGGATATGCGGGCCAGCTTCGGGATGCACGGTGATTATATCCGCACCAGCCTCCGCAAACGCCTCCAGATAGGGGTCGATGGGGGCAATCATCAAATGGACGTCAAACGTCTTTGCGGTGTGCGGGCGCAGGGCCTTTACGACATCGGGGCCAATGGTGATGTTGGGCACGAAATGGCCGTCCATGACATCGATATGCACCCAGTCCGCACCGGCGGCGTCGATGGCGCGCACTTCCTCCCCCAATTTGGCGAAGTCGGCGGAGAGGATGGAGGGGGAGATGAGAATATCGCGCATAATATGTGGCCCTTTCGCCCCATCCCATGCGGCCAACCGCGCGCGAGTGCAAGAGGATGGGGCGGATAAAGCTGTCGAAAACGCAGGCTAGGGCGCAGAGATCCGTAAGCGCCGCTTGCCCACCCCGGTGCGACTAAGCCCATGCGGGCTAAGTCTCCCTTCCCCTCCCGCAAGCGGGAGGGGATTAGCCTTCTCCTCCCCTCCCGCTGGCGGGTGGGGTCGGGGGTGGGCAAGCTACGCCGAAATTTTCTTAAGCCTTGCCGCGAAGAAGCCATCAAGCGACCCTTGCTCGGTCAGCAACCACGGCCCGGTGCTTAGGGTGCCATCGGGCAGGGGTTCGACACCGGCGGGCAGTTCCTCCGCCGCGATTGGGTCGATGACGAAATCGGGGCGTGCGGCGAGGAAGGCGGCAAGCTGCTCCTCCCCCTCACGCGGCTCCAGACTGCACACGGCGTACACCATCACGCCATCGTCGGCCAGCCAATCGGCGGCGCGGGCAAGAAGTGCCGATTGCAGCGCGGTCGTCTCGGCCAATTGCCGCTCACCCACGCGGATCAGCACATCGGGGTGGCGGCGGAAAATGCCCGTTGCGCTGCATGGGGCATCGAGCAGGATGGCGTTGAAGCGCGCTTCAGGCTCCCATTTCAGCGCGTCGGCGCAGATGCTGGCTGCCTCCGTCCCCGTGCGCGCGAAGTTTTCCGCCATGCGTTTGATGCGTGCTTCGGAGAGGTCAAGTGCGGTTACGGCCCATCCGGCGGCGGCAAGCTGCATCGCCTTTCCGCCCGGCGCGGCGCACACATCAAGCGCAGTGCCGGAGCCGGTCCCCAACAACCGCGCGGGTGCTTTTGTGCC
>JBGSOJ010000268.1:0-1650 GCA_041739175.1 Sphingomonadaceae bacterium | reverse complement strand
TAATAGGGTAAATCACATATGAGTCCAGCACCAAACGTGATCTCGGGCGCAGCTAAGGACAGATGAAAAACCGTGTAAAATTAAGGATTTATGACGGTTTTTTGTCAGCCTCCGCTTGGGCGGTGAGGCGCAGGAATTCCTGCCGCCAGGGGCTGGTCGGCTCCCCCGCCAAACCTTGAATTTGGGTGGGGCCAAAGCCGAACAGATACGCATCGCCGCGCAAATACTGGCCGAACGCCGCCACTGCGACGGCAAAGGCGAAATCGCCGATCGGCGCGCGCGCTGACGCCAAGTGTCCGGCGGGCAAAGCGCGGCTGGTCAGCAGCGACTTTTCCCCGCCCGGCAATTTGTAGCGCAGCTTAATATACGCCGCCTCATTATCATCCGCGCCCGTGGCGGCAGGAGCCTGGTTGGCGGCATAGCGGCGTTCGGGCATCCAGCCCTTTGCGCCTGTCGGCACGACTTCGTATAGCGCCGTCACCTGATGCCCCGCACCAATGTCGCCCGCGTCCACCGTGTCGTTGTCGAAATCCTCCTCCTTCAAGGCGCGGTTTTCGTAGCCGATGAGGCGATATTCGCTGATATAGCGGGGATTAAACTCGACCTGTATTTTCACATCCGACGCCACCGTGACCATCGTCGCGGCGAGTTCGTCGGACAGCACCTTCTGCGCCTCCATCTCGCTGTCGATATAGGCGTAATTGCCGTTGCCCGCATCGGCGATTTTTTCCATCATCGCGTCGTTAAGGTTGCCCGTGCCAAAGCCCAGCGTGGTCAAAGTGATGCCGCTTTTGCGCTCGCGCTCCACTATGTCTACGATGGCATCTGTGTTGGTAACGCCGACGTTGAAATCGCCATCGGTGGCGAGGAAAATGCGGTTGACGCCGTTTTTCTTATACTGGCTGCGCGCGACGTCGTATGCCTTTTGCAGGGCGTTTGTCCCCGCGGTGGAGCCGCCCGAATTCATGCAGCCCAGCGCCTCATTGATATAGGCCTTATCATTGGTCGGCTCCAACAAGGTGCCAAAAGTGCTGGCATAGACCACGATGGAAACGGTGTCGTCGGGGCGCAGGTTTTCCGCCAATGTGGAGAGGCTTTTCTTGACGAGGTCCAATTTATTCGGGCTGCCCATCGATCCCGATACATCGACCAGGAACACCAAATTGGCGGGTGGCCGGTCGGCGGTGGTCACGTCATAGGCGCGCAGGCCAATGCGCATCAACCGCGTGTTGGTATTCCACGGCGTGATCGCGGTGTCGGTGGTGATGCTGAACGGTTCGGCCTTATCCGCCGGACGCGGATAGTCATAGCGGAAATAGTTGATGACCTCCTCTGTCCGCACCGCGGCTTGTGGCGGCATTGCCCCCGATTTCAACATCCGGCGGGTGTTGGTATAGCTGCCGGTATCGACATCGACGGAGAAGGTGGACACGGGCGCGTCGGCGGTGCGCAGGACGCCCGCGACCTCTTCGCCATCATAACGTTCGGTGTTTTGCGCCAAGGCTGGTTGGCCCGCATAGGCTGGCGATATTGCGGGCGCAGGTGGCCGTACGGGATTCATGCTCGGCGGGGGGGAGGGAAGCGGCGGGGCGGTGATGGGTGGCGGCGGCGGCTCGGACGATCCATCGCGGCGCGGTTCGCGATTTGCCC
>JBGSOJ010000265.1:0-2657 GCA_041739175.1 Sphingomonadaceae bacterium | reverse complement strand
ACAAAGCCGAGCAGCGCGCCGTCCTGCATCACGGGCAAATGCCGTATCCGCCGCCGCGACATCATCGACAGCGCGGTCAGAACGCGGGTGTCCGGCTCCACCGTAACGGGGTCCGCCGTCATCGCCGCGTGAATCGGCGTGGTCAGCGCGTCTTTGCCCCGGCTTGCCAGCGTGTAAATCACATCACGCTCCGAAAATATGCCGACCAGTGCGCCATCGGACAGCACCGGCATCGCGCCGATCCGCCGCTCGGCAAGCCGCGCCGCCGCATCGCCGACGGTTTCGTTGACGTCGACGGATATCGTCTCACCGCGCCCTGCAATAATGTCACCAATCCGCATATGCCTCTCCTTTGCTGGCTTCACAAAGCGGTCGTTATGCCGCGTTTATGCATCAGCATATCACGCGCGGCCATTGATTGCGACACGCGAGGCGCGTAAGGCTGCGATTCTTGAGCCGGAGCACATTCGCCCAGCGGGTAAGGACACACAATGCGCGTTAAATTTCGAGCGGTTGAGGTAAAGCCGTCCAATCTGGACGATCCCGATTACGCCGCCCATGCGTGGGGTCGCTATTGGCGGCTGATGCGGTTTATGGCGGCGGTGACGGTGCTGGCCATTATTGGCGTGTTCGTGGCGATTTATACAACGGGAAGCGAATTGCCGATCCATTTTTATATCGCCACGGGCCTTGGCGTGTTTTTCTCCATGCTGCTGGCCAGCGCGCTGATGGGGTTGGTGTTCTTGTCGAGCGGCACGGGCCATGATGAGGCGATTGACGACCGCATCGATTACGATCTCGACGATTGAGGGCAGTCGCACAGCAATGACCAACGACGCCACACCCGACCGCGGTGAGCCTATCCTGCGCACGATGCCTAGTCCGGCGGATATTAACTCCAACGGGCATATTTTTGGCGGCTGGGTGCTTAGCCAGATGGACATTGCCGGCGGCATCATGGCACGGCGCGTGGCGCAGGGGCCGTGCGCAACAGTCGCGATTGAGGCAATGGCGTTTATTGCGCCCATTCTGCTGGGCGATATTATCTCGGTCTATGCGCACGTCAAACGGCGCGGCCGGACCAGCGTTGCGATCCATATCGAAGTGATCGCGGTGCGCGATTTTGAGGTGTCCGAAGTCAAAGTGACCGAAGGGGTGTTTACCTTCGTCGCCCTGGACGAACACGCCCGCCCGCGCGCGCTTCCGCTGGCGGATTAGGGTGCTCGCCGCCCGCTACCCGATTTTGATGTCCGCAAACACCGGCAGATGATCCGACGCCACGCGGCTGATGTCGCAGAGATGCGTGCCGCCGCCGGTTTGCTCAATATCGTGGCTTAGGATAATCCGGTCGAGCCGCGCAATCGGGCGGACGGCGGGGAAGCTGGGCGGCAAATCGGCGATGCGATGCCGGTAAAAGGCGAACTCTGAAAACGCGCCGCGATTGGACCATTGGTTGAAATCGCCCATCATCACATTGGGCCGGTGCGGCGCGGCGGCATCCATGTGCGTGAGCAGCGACCTAATCTGCCGTCGCCGCCACATGCCGGATAAGTCCAAATGCGCGCCAAGCACGCGCAGGATCGTTCCGCCCGCGTCAATGTCCGCCATAATCGCGCCGCGCGGCTCCAACATCGGCAGGGTCAGCGCGCGCGCCGACAGTGCGGTAAACTGCTTACGGATCAAAAACGCATTGCCGTGCCAGCCAAGGCTGGTCGGGCGCATCGCAAAGGCGACCGCGCGATAAGGGCTATCGGCCTCAATCATCGCCAAGGGCAAAGCGGCATCGCGCGCGCCAAAGCGGCGATCGGCCTCTTGCAACGCGACAATATCGGCATCCATCGCACAAATCACCGCCAACGTGCGCGCCGGATCGCGGCGGCGGTCGGTGCCGACGCATTTGTGGATATTGTAACTGGCGACGCGCAGGTGCATCAGGGGTAAACGATTTTGCCGGACAGGAGAGCCATGCCTTAAGTCATAGGCGGGGCGACGGCGCGCGACAAGGCGCAAAACTTGCCCCAACGGACGCGAAAGCGGAATGTAAAATAGCGGTTGCGTCTTATGCAACCGAACGGTAAATTCATCACTGCAAATACGGGGGGTAGGCCGGTCATTGGCTTGGCCCGTTTGCAATGGATCTGCGTTCCGCCATTGGAACACTTTAATAAGGGATTGCCCAGATGAACAAATTTATCATTGCACTGGCGGCCGCCGGTTCGCTCGCGCTGACGGCATGTGGCAGCGCCGAAGAGGCCCCTGCCGAGGACACCGCAACCGAAGAAGCGTTGCCGGTGGAATCGACTGCTCCTGAAGCAGCCGAAGGCGGCGCGGACGCAATGGGCGCCGAAGGCATGGATGCCACTACGGCCCCCGCCACGGACGGCGCAGAAGCAGCGGCGGCTACCGCAGAAAAGACCGAAGCTGAGGCGGATGAAGCAACCAAAGCTGCCACCGAAGAAGCTGACAAAGCCGCCACCAAAGAATAAGTCTTTGCCGTTACGCGGCGCAAACAACGGGGGTCGCCGGTTCGGTGGCCCCTTTTCTTTTGGGCGAAGATTGCGCATAGATAAGGGCATGACATTGCATCGTATCGCCCCGTCCGTCCTCCTGATGGCTTCTTTTGCCAGCCTTGCGGCGTGCGGCACGGCGGAGCAACC
>JBGSOJ010000239.1:0-3280 GCA_041739175.1 Sphingomonadaceae bacterium | reverse complement strand
GCCACTGCCGCGTCCCGCCGCTCAGCAAGGCTATGCGCCGCCGTCGGCCCCCACTTACCAAAGCGCCGCGCCGCAAGGGTTGCAGGATGAATTGGCCAGCTTGTGGCGCGCCTTCCCAGGCAAGACCGGCATCGCGGTGCGCCGGATCGACGGTGGCGATTGGACCGTCAGCCACCGCGGGCAGGATTATTTCCCGCAGCAGAGCGTGTCGAAATTGTGGGTCGGCCTGACCATACTTGACCAAGTGGACCGGGGGCGTCTCACGCTCAATACGCCTGTGACCGTGACCTACAATGATTTCACCATGTTCCAATCGGTGGTCAAGGAGCGGGTCGTGAGGGAAGGGCCGGTGACTTTGCCAGTGTCCAGCTTGCTGGAACTATCGCTGACGAAGAGCGATAATACGGCGAATGACAAATTGTTGTGGCTAGCGGGCGGGCCCGATGCGGTGCGGCGGACGCTGGCCGACAAGCGCATAATGGGCATCCGCTTTGGCCCCGGCGAGCGGCAAATGCAGTCGGAGATTGCCGGTTTCAGTTGGAACCAAAGCTACGGCCCCGGCAATCTTTGGTTCGATGCGCGGGCAAAGGTCGCCGATGATACGCGGCGGCGCGCGCTCAGCGCTTATGTCGCCAATCCGGTGGACGGCGCAAAGCCCGATGCGATGGTCGCGGCGCTGGCGATGATTGCGCGCGGGGAGGCGTTGTCGATCCCCTCGACCCGCTATCTGCTCGACACCATGGCGCGCACGACCAGCGGGCCGAACCGGTTGAAGGGCGGACTCGGCGCCGGGTGGCAGATTGGCCACAAAACCGGCACGGGACAACAATTTGGCGGGACGCAAACGGGCTATAACGATGTCGGCATCATCACCGCGCCCGATGGCACGCGCTACGCCGTTGCCGTGCTGCTGGCGGAGACGACAGCGCCGAATATCGACCGGATGCAATTGATGCAGAATGTCACGCGCGCGATTGTAAGGTGGCATTATTAACGGCGCCGTGAGGCCAAGGCCTTACCGCGCCAGCATCAGCCCCAGTGCTCGCCCGGCAAAAATGTGAACGTGCAAATGCGGCACTTCCTGATGCGCGTCATGCCCAACGTTGGCGAGCAAACGATAGCCCGGCTCCACCAATCCCGCTGCGCGTGCGACTTCGCCGACGGCGCGGATGAAGCCCGCGATTTCGGCATCGGGCGCATTGGCGCTAAAGTCATCCCATGACACATAGGCCCCTTTTGGAATCACTAGGATATGCGTCGGTGCCTGCGGGTTGATGTCGTGGAAAGCAAGCGAGTGATCGTCCTCATACACCTTGGAACAGGGGATTTCCCCGCGCAGGATGCGGGCGAAGATGTTGGCGTCGTCATATGGCAATGTGGGATCGACAGTCATATTGGCTCCTTCTCAGTCAGGGCGCGCGGCCTTTTCGGCGATGCCTGAAAGCCCCTCTCGCCGTTCCAATTCGGCGCACACATCGTCAAGGCTAAGCCCCATATCGGCGAGCAGCATTAGCATGTGGAACAGGACATCCGCGCTTTCCGACACCACTTTGGCGGCGTCATCCTGCACCGCGGCGATGGCGAGTTCGACGCCCTCCTCGCCCAATTTCTTGGCAATTTCGGCGCGGCCCTTGTGGCGCAATTTGGCGACGTAGCTGTCCGCCGGATCGCCCGAACGGCGCGCGGCAATAGTGGATTCAAGGCGGGCAAATATGTCGGTCATGGGGTGTAGCTTTGGCGCGTGCGGGCGCGGGGGTCAATGGAGAAGGGTGGGCCCAGCCATTCAAATCCTCCCCAATTTGGGGAGGTGGCAGCCGGAACGGCTGACGGAGGGGGTTAGACGCAGCGCCGAAACCCCTCCACCGCTTCGCGGTCCCCCTCCCCAAAATGGGGAGGATTTCGGCTCTCCCCCTTGACCTCCTGCTCCTTTGGCGCAAAGGGTGGCTATGCCCTTTAGCCATACCCCGCTCGCCCGCCGCGGCCTATTGTTTGTCTTATCCAGCCCGTCGGGTGCCGGAAAAACCACATTGGCGCGGCGGCTTCTGGCGGAGGATGGCGACATTAATATGTCCGTCTCCACAACCACCCGCGCCCCGCGTGCCGGCGAAGTAAGCGGCCATGACTATAATTTCGTTGATGTCGCGACCTTTGAAAAAATGGTCGAGCATAACGATTTCATCGAATGGGCGCATGTCTTTGGCCACCGTTACGGCACCCCGCGCGAACAGATTGAGCGCGGCGTTGAGGAAGGGCAGGATTTCCTGTTCGACATTGATTGGCAGGGGACGCAGCAGCTTTACCAACAATTGGGCCGCGATGTTGTCCGCGTCTTCATCCTGCCGCCTAGCATCACCGCGCTGGAGAATCGCCTGCGTTCGCGCGGCACCGACAGCGATGATATTATCCAAGGCCGGATGGACCGCGCGCGCGATGAGATTAGCCATTGGGACGCCTATGACTATGTGCTGGTCAATGATGACATCGATGTCTGCTTTGCCGAGGTAAAGGCGATTTTGGTCGCCGAGCGGTTAAAACGGCGGCGGCAAACGGGGATTATCGAATTCGCTCGCAAGCTGGTGCACGGAAGCTAAGCGCGCCCCACAAATTGCCCCTTTTCATGCGCGTGGCGGGTGCTATAGTTCCATTTATGCGTAACAAAATTATACACTCCGCCCCGTTGCTGGCCCTCTCCATGGGGTTGGCGATTGCCATTTCTGCGCCTGCGAATGCGCGCGCCATGACCGCCGACGATCTGGTTGCATTGAAACGAATTGCCAGCCCGTCGGTCTCCCCCGATGGCAAGATGGTGGTGTATGCGCTGCGCACCACCGACATGGCGGCGAACAAGGGTCGGTTCGATTTATACCTTGAGGATGCCCGTAATCCCGCTGCCGCGCCGGTGATGATCGCCAGCGTGCCCGACGCCAATGAGACCGATCCGGTGTTCAGCGCGGATGGCAAAAGCATCTATTACCTCTCTGACGCGGGCGGCAAAAGCCAGCTTTGGCGTTATGACATCGCCGCCGCAACCGCGACGCAAATAAGCGCGACGAAGGCGGATATATCCGGTTTCAAACTTTCGCCTAAGGGTGACAAGGTCGCCATTTGGGGCGATATTGCAAAAAATTGCGCCTCCTTCGGCTGCGACTCCGACGGCAATCGCGCCGCGCCCGGCCCCGGTTCAGGCCGCGAATATGACGAACTGTTTGTACGCCATTGGGACCAATGGGAGACGCCCGGCAATTACAGCCGCGTCTTTGTGTTTGATCTGGCCGATGGC
>JBGSOJ010000212.1:0-4649 GCA_041739175.1 Sphingomonadaceae bacterium | reverse complement strand
GGAAGAGCAAGGCGAAGAGCTGATCGAAAAGCTCGTGCACATCAACCGCGTTTCGAAAACGGTGAAGGGTGGTAAGCGTTTTGGCTTTGCCGCGCTCGTCGTAGTCGGCGATGGCAAGGGCCGCGTCGGCTTTGGCCATGGCAAGGCGCGCGAAGTGCCCGAGGCGATCAACAAAGCGACCGCCGCTGCCAAAAAGAAAATGGTCAAGGTGCCTTTGAAAGAAGGCCGCACGCTGCACCACGACGGCAATGGCCGTTTTGGCGCGGGCAATGTCTATGTTCGTTCGGCGCCTGCGGGTACGGGCATCATCGCCGGTGGTCCTATGCGCGCCGTGTTCGAAGCGATTGGCGTTGCCGATGTGGTGACCAAGTCGATTGGTACATCCAACCCTTACAACATGGTCCGGGCGACGTTTGACGCCTTGGGTCATCAGACCAGCCCGAAATCGGTCGCGGCGCGTCGTGGTAAGAAAATCGCTGACCTCTTGGGTCGTGGCGGTTTGTCCACCATCGAAGCGCAGGCCGAAGCCGACGCTATTGCGGAGTAAGCCACCATGGCGACAATCAAAATCAAGCAAACCGGTTCGGCCATCCGCCGTCCCAAATCGCAACGCGCGACGCTTG
This sequence comes from Sphingomonadaceae bacterium, assembly GCA_041739175.1. Classification (GTDB taxonomy): domain Bacteria; phylum Pseudomonadota; class Alphaproteobacteria; order Sphingomonadales; family Sphingomonadaceae; genus JBGSSR01. The sequence goes on along the minus strand of JBGSOJ010000212.1, from coordinate 4,026 downwards.
CTGGCCTTGGCCTTGGCAAAATGAACCGCGTTGTTGAACTCCAAGATACGCCCGAAGTGCGCGGCATGGCGAAATCCATTGCGCACATGGTGCAGATCTTAGAGGACTAAGCCGCAATCGGGGCCGCCACGATGAAGCTGTATCGCCTCCTCACCGGCCCCGATGACGCCAAATTCTGCGCCCGCGTTGAGCGGATGTTGAATTTGGGATGGGAATTGCATGGGGCACCGAGTCTTGCGTTCAACAATGACGAGGGCGTAATGTATTGCGCGCAAGCGATTGTCAAAGACACGCCGGGCGACTATGCGGGCTTCGTCTCCCTAAAGGACCTTCATCCGGAAGAGTAATCTTCCTTATTTTTGGCGCGAACAAAGCGAAAGCGAGTGCATAATATGAAACTGAACGACATCCGTGATAACGAAGGCGCACGTCACCGCAAAATGCGGGTCGGACGCGGCATTGGCTCAGGTAAGGGCAAAACCGCTGGCCGTGGTCAAAAGGGCCAAAAGAGCCGCTCCGGTGTGGCCATCAAGGGCTTTGAAGGCGGCCAAATGCCGCTGCACATGCGTATTCCAAAGCGCGGCTTCAACAACATTTTCCGCAAGGAATATGCCGAAGTGAACCTGGGCATGATCCAGAAGTTCATCGACGCGGGCAAAATCGACATTGCCGCGACGCTTGACACCGCCGCATTGAATGCCGCCGGTTTGGCGCATGGCGGCAAAGACGGCGTGCGTTTGCTGGCGAAAGGCGAATTGACCTCGAAAATCAACATCGTCGTTGCCGGCGCATCGAAGGCCGCGGTTGAGGCCGTCGAAAAACTCGGCGGAACGGTTGAACAAACCGCGCCGAAAAAAGAAAAAGCGGTTAAGGCCGACGCCTGAACCATGGCACGGCGCGCGCACTCCATCGACGCCCCTTCCATCGACAATGTCGCCGGAGCGTTCGCCGCCTGACCCTTGTTAAACCGGCCCCGCGCGCCCATAGTGGTATCGCGGGGTTTGGTGTTTTGGAGGGGTGCAATGCGCACGCTTGCTTGGGCAAGGGATATGCGTCTATAGCGCCACCGAAATGAACCGTTGCATTGGCCTGCGAAAATGGGCCGAGGATTTGTGATTTGGCGGCCCGCCTTTGCGGCCATCGCCGGACAGGAAAGTTTGAATTATGGCATCGCGCGTCGATCAAATGGCTGCGAATTTGGATTTGTCGAAAATCGGCAAAGCCACAGAGCTTAAACAACGCATCTGGTTTACGCTTGGCGTCCTGATTGTGTTCCGTCTGTTGTCGTTTGTTCCCTTGCCCGGCATTGACCCTGTTGCGCTGGCGGAGCTGTATGCCAACAATGCACAGGGCGGCGTGCTCGACATTTTCAATACCTTCTCCGGCGGTTCGTTGGAACGGATGAGCCTTATTGCGCTGGGCGTGATGCCCTATATTACCGCATCGATTGTGGTGCAGCTTGCCGCCGCCTTGAACCCCACGCTTGCCGCCATCAAGAAAGAGGGCGAGAGCGGGCGTAAGAAATTGAACCAATACACACGCTACGGCACGGTGTTTCTGACTGCGGTGCAGGGATATTTCCTTGCCGTCGGGTTGGAATCGCTGGCATCGGCCAACGGCAGCGCCGCCGTGGTGGAGCCCGGGATGCTGTTCCGCATCGTTGCGGTCATCAGCCTGATCGGCGGTACCATGTTCCTGATGTGGCTGGGGGAGCAGATCACCAATCGCGGCATCGGCAACGGCATATCGCTGATCATCATGGCGGGCATTATCTCGCAAATGCCGACGCTTATTGGTCAAATGGGCGCGGGTCTGCGCGAAGGGTCGATTGGCGGCGGTCTGGTGTTTGGTTTCATCATCATGTTCGTTGCGCTGATCCTGATCATCAGCTTTTTTGAACGGGCACAGCGGCGGGTGTTGGTGCAATATCCCAAGCGCGCAACGCAGCAGGGCTTTATGCAGGCCGACCGTAGCCACTTGCCGTTGAAACTCAACACCGCAGGCGTGATTCCCCCGATTTTCGCGAGTTCGTTGTTGCTGATGCCAGTGACGATCACCTCGCTTGCCGGACAAAATCTCGACACCGAAAGCACGTGGGGCGCGTGGTTGCAAACGATCCTGCAATATCTGCAACATGGGCAGCCGCTGTATCTCTTGCTTTATGGCATCGGCATTATTTTCTTCGCGTTTTTCTACACCGCGGTGGTGTTTAACCCCGAGGAAACGTCGGAGAACCTGAAAAAGGCGGGCGGCTTTATTCCGGGCTATCGTCCCGGCACCGCGACGGCGGACCGGCTTGATTTCATCCTGACGCGGATTACCGTTATTGGTGCCGTGTATCTGGCCTTTGTTTGCTTGCTCCCCGACTATGTCATCGGCCTCACTGGGCAGCAGCAGTTTTTCGTCATTGGCGGCACCAGCCTGCTGATTGTGGTCAACGTCACCATTGATACTGTGGCGATGATTCAGGGGCATTTGCTGGCCCTGCAATATGGCGATCTTATCAAAAAGTCTAAGTTGAAGGGCAACCGCCGCCGGTAGTATAGATACGGTCCGGATGGCGGAACATTCCCCACCGGACAGCCGATTGCGGCGTTGGGAGGGGATCAAAACCATGGACATTATCCTGTTGGGGCCTCCGGGCGCAGGCAAAGGCACGCAGGCGAGCCGGATTGAGGACGCCTTTGGCATGGTGCAACTCTCCACCGGCGACATGCTGCGCGCCGCCGTGAAGGCGGGATCGCCCGTTGGCTTGCAGGCCAAAGCGGTGATGGAATCGGGCGGGCTTGTTTCCGACGACATCGTGTCGGGCATCATTGGCGAAAAATTGGATACGCTTGGCGACAAAGGCGCGATTTTCGACGGCTATCCGCGCACTGCGGCGCAGGCCGAGGCGCTGGACGCGTTGCTGACCGAGCGCGGGCGCACGCTTGACCATGTTATTGAACTGGTCGTTGATGAGGACGCGCTGGTCGAGCGCATTGTGGGCCGCTTCACCTGTGGTTCGTGCGGTGAAGGCTATCACGACACCTTTAAACAACCCAAAATAGAAGGCACCTGCGACGCGTGCGGCGGCCATGAGTTTAAGCGCCGTCCCGACGATAACGAGGACACAGTGCGCACGCGCATGGGCGAATATCGCGCGAAGACGGCGCCGATTCTGCCCATCTACGACGCGCGCGGATTGGTTCACCGTGTCGATGGCATGGCATCGATTGACGCCGTAACCGACGCGATTGTCGCCATTCTGAAGCCGTAAACGCGCCGCTGCTCCCGCATCGGGGGCGGACGAAAGCGGCCGCAATGCGGCTTTTCATTGCACTTGCCGCGCGACGGCTTAGGGTTGCATTCGCAATTCGCGTGCAGGAAAGGCGTTTGTTATGAACAGGTTTCGCGTTTGGGTTCGGCAAGGCGCCGTATGGATGGCCATGGCGGTATCGCCCTTCTTTACGGCAGGCGTACAGGCCGAGGTGATGGCGGCCACGGAGCAGGGCTTTGCCGTGCTGCATGTCGTTGAGATTAAGGCTGCGCCCGATGCGGTGTGGGCGACATTAATCGCGCCGCAAAAATATTGGAACAGCGCACACAGCTGGTCCGGCGACGCCACCAACCTCTATCTCGACCCGCAAGCCGGGGGGTGTTTTTGTGAGCGGCTGCCCGCGAAAACGCCCGACGGCGGTGCGCTCAACAGCGTCGAGCATATGCGCGTGATCTATTCCGAACGCCCGCGCGTGCTGCGTATGTCGGGCGCTTTGGGACCGTTGCAGAGCGAGGGCGTGACCGGCACACTCAACATCGCGATGGAAGCCAGCGGAGCAGGCACGAAAATCAGCATGTCGTACGTCGTCGGCGGCTTTATGCGGATGAAGCCACAGGATATTGCTCCGGCGGTGGACGCGGTAATTGGCGAGCAATTGCTTCGCCTGAAAGCGCGGGCCGAGGGGCGCGATCCGGCAAGTGTCGCTTGGCCGCCCAAGGGCAAGGCGTCCGTCGATGCTCCGGTGGCGAAGCCTGACGCGGCGCCAG
>JBGSOJ010000144.1:0-5881 GCA_041739175.1 Sphingomonadaceae bacterium | reverse complement strand
AGGGGGGCAATGTCGCCATCATGGGCGCCGCGATCATTGTGCCCGTCACGCTTATGCTGGGCGGCGGTATTGATTTCAGCCGCTATTATGTCATCAAGGCACGGATGCAAATGGCCTGCGACGCCGGTGCTTTGGCCGGGCGCAAAGTGATGGGCAAAACCTCCTTCAACAGCGCCGCCGTGGCCGAAGCCAATAAATTTTTCGATACCAACTTCGTATCGGGGGCCTACGGGTCGCGCGATTTGGAGCGTGCCTTTACGGAGGAGGACGGGGTTGTGCAGGGCGTTGCGACCGCCGAATTTGATACCGCCATCCTTGGCTTGGCGGATATCGAAAAATTTGAGATCGCGGTTAAGTGCAACAGTAAGCTCGACATTGCCAACACGGATGTTGTTTTTGCGCTTGATACCACGGGCTCGATGGAAACCGTTGACCCCGGCTCGACCGGTACGCGGATGCAAGGGCTTCGGTTGGCAGTAAAGGACTTCGCCACCGCGATGGAGCAAGCGAAAAGCGATCGCACGGTCATCCGGTATGGATTTTTGCCTTACTCCACCAATGTTCGCGTCGGCCATTTGCTGCGCCGCGAATGGGTTGCAGACAGCAACACCATTCAATCGCGCGAGGCCATTCCCGACGGCAGTTGGACCGTGAACAGCAACAATAACACCGGCTGGGTTCTAATTAGCGGCACGGCGACGCCCTCAACACGGACCAATCAGTCAAGCTGCTCACCGTCCTCGCCGTCGCAAACCAACTTGCCGACAACCGTGACGCCCACCACCAACCCCGATGGGACGCGCACCACCGTCACCGTTGAATCGTATCGCCTGAACGGTAAGCAGCTGACATGCACAATCACGCGGAATTCCCCGCGTCGATATCGGCACGATGTCATTACATATTCCAACGCCACTTATCGCCGTACGACCACCGTCAATGAGCGCCCCAATATGACGTGGCGGTATCAGGCACGCACGTTCGATCTTAGCGCGCTGAAAGGCAACAATGGTGGCCTGGCTTCGCCGGGCACATCGCAGAATTTCCTTGTCGGCAATATGTCCAGCGGCACGCCAACCAATCGGTCGGTGTCGTGGAACGGCTGTATTGAGGAGGCGCGAACGCAGCAGATTACCAACTTTGCCAATATTCCGTCCAATGTCTATGATATCAACATCAACCATGTGCCCACCACGCAGGCGGAAACACAATGGAAAATGCAGGTTCCGGGGCTGGCGTTTGGGCGGGGAGCCCTCATTACAGCGGCACCGCCGCATGGTATCACCTTCGATGATCCAAATTGGGATGACCTAAACGCAGGCGAAATGACCTCAAACCTCAATTTCTACAATGCGCAAGATGCCGGCATGGCGCATTGTGCCAACAGTGCGCGGGCGTTGACTTCCATGACGACGAGCGAGGTCGGCACCTATGTCGATGGACTGGTTGCTGTGGGTGCAACCTATCCCGACACGGGATTGGTGTGGGCAGGACGCTTGGCAAGCCCGAACGGCATCTTTGGTGCTTCAAACAAGGCCGCGGCAACGGCGGGTATAACGCGGCATATCGTGTTGATGTCCGATGGTGAAACATCCCCGTTCAGCTTTACCTTGAACGCATATGGCATCGAACCTTTGGATCAGCGCCGATCGCCTTATTTCGCCTTTGGGCAGACCAATGATTTACGGACGCAGATTGACAACCGGTTCTCGAACATCTGCTCGCAGGTCAAAAATGAGAATATCACCCTTTGGGTGGTCGCCTTTGGCCCGACGGTTTTGAATAGCTCGTACACCAAAACCTTGCTCGAAAATTGTGCGTCCCCCGGAAGCTATTTTGAGGCGGCCAACAACAACGAATTGCGCCAAAAATTTGTCGCTATCGCAAGCCAGATTGCAGAATTGAGGTTGGTAAAATGATCCGCTTGTCCAAACAACGCGCACGCACCTATCACCTTGTCCGCGATCAAGGGGGCGCAACCGCCGTCGAATTTGCCATCCTTTTGCCGATGTTCATCGCGTTCATGGTCGGCATGTTTGACACAGGCTATTACCTTTACAACCGCACCCAATTGGATGGTGCGGTGGCCAAGGCGGCACGCGACAGTTCGCTGGAAGACAATATTGGTCAACGCTCCGCCGTCATTGACGAACGGGTCAAGGAATTGATGAATATTGGAGCAAAAAAAGCCGAATTTACATTCCACCGCGAGTCGTACTCCAACTTCAACACCGCCAAGCGCATGGAGCCGTGGACCGACACCAACAGCAATGGGAGATGCGACGCAAATGAACCCTTTGAGGACATCAATCGCAGCAACAAATGGGATCGCGGCGGAAAGGCCGGCCAAGGCGGAGCGAAGGACGTCGTTGTCTATGAAGTTACGATGACCTATCCACGCATGTTTCCGACCGAAAAAATTCTGGGAATTGACGACGAAGTCACGATTACAGCGACAACACTGATCGCTAACCAGCCTTATGCAAAACAGGCACAACAAACCAGTGTCGTTCGCAACTGCAGCTAAAGGAAGTAAGACAATGCTGGCATATTTCAAAAAGAAATGGGCGCAAGGTCCGAAATTGCGGTCTGTGGCCGCGTGTAGCGGTGGCATGGCCGCCGTTGAAATGGCTTTCATTTTGCCGTTGTTCATTGGTCTAACGGCGGGCGGCGTTGAAGTTACATATTACTCCAACACGCGGATGAAATTGGCGCAGTTGGCGTTGCACGCCGCCGACCACGCATCGCGCATGGGAACGAGCACGGTGCTGCAGAATTTGCCCGTGAATGATGGCGATGTGAACGACGTCATGGCGGGTACCCTGTTGCAAGGCGATAGCATCGACCTCAGAAACAAGGGCCGCGTGATTATATCCAGCCTGCAACAAAACTCCAGCGGCGGGCAGTGGATCGCGTGGCAGCGCTGCGATGGCAATCCCTTATACGATTCCACCCACGGCATTGAAGGCAACGGCAAAACGGGAACCAGTTTTCCCGGCATGGGATATAACGGCAAAAAGATAACGGCGCGCGCGGGCGAGGCCGTGATGTTTGCCGAAATCCGCTACAAATATGAACCGATTTTCGACATATTTGAAACGACCGACGAAGAATATATTATCAGTGAGATTGCAACCTTTAACGTCCGCGATGACCGCGATATTTCGCGCCTGTATCGCACATCAGGTGCGCCGGTAAAAACCTGCTAAATAAAACGACGCATTGGCGGGGACGGCTTTAAACCGCCCCCGCAAGCGCTTTTAAGCGAACAATCTTTTGACGGTCGCCACAATTTTCGGCGTGTTGAGCAACGCCAGCTTTTCCAAATTGGCGGCATAGGGCAACGGCACATCCTCATTGCATACACGCAGCACCGGCGCGTCGAGGTCGTCGAACCCGTGTTCCATGCACACCGCGATGATCTCGCTGGCAATCGAGCAAGTGGGCCAGCCTTCTTCGGCCACTATCAACCGGTTGGTTTTGGCCAGCGACGCCAACACGGTTTCGGTGTCGAGCGGTCGCAATGTGCGCAAGTCGATGACTTCGCAATCAACGCCCTCACCCGCCAACGCCTCGGCAGCCTCAAGCGCTAAGCCGACGCCGATGGAGTAGGACACGATGGTGACATCGGTTCCTTCGCGCATCACGCGTGCTTTGCCGATGGGTAGGACGTAATCGTCCAATTGCGGCACATCGAAGCTGCGGCCATAAAGCAGCTCGTTTTCAAGGAATACCACCGGATCTTCGGCACGAATGGCGGCTTTCAACAGGCCTTTGGCATCCGCCGCATCATAAGGCGCGATGACGATCAGGCCGGGAACCGACGCATACCACGGGCCATAGTTTTGGCTATGCTGCGCGCCGACGCGGCTCGCCGCGCCATTGGGACCACGGAAAACGATGGGGCATCGCATTTGCCCGCCGCTCATATAATTGGTTTTCGCCGCTGAGTTAATAATGTGGTCAATCGCCTGCATCGCGAAGTTGAACGTCATAAACTCGATTATGGGGCGAAGCCCGCCCATCGCCGCGCCTGCGCCGATACCGGCAAAGCCATATTCGGTGATCGGGGTATCAATCACACGCCGCGCGCCGAATTCTTCCAGCAGGCCTTGAGTGACTTTATAAGCGCCCTGATATTCGGCGACTTCTTCGCCCATCACGAACACGCGATCATCGCTGCGCATTTCCTCGGCCATTGCGTCGCGCAAGGCTTCGCGCACCGTTTGCGGGATGAAATTGGTTCCGGCGGGGACTTCGGGGTCCATAGCTTTCGCCTTGATCGGCTTGGCGATTTCCGGCTCGCTTGGCGCGGCGACAGCGACGGGTGCGGGTTCGGCTTTCGCGGCAGGAGCCGCTTCGCCATCCTCGCCCGCCATCGTCGCGATGACCGTGCCGACCTTCACGCCTTCCGTCCCTTCGGCGACCAGGATTTCGCCGACGACGCCTTCATCCACCGCCTCAAATTCCATGGTCGCTTTATCGGTTTCAATCTCGGCAAGAATATCACCGGAAGATACGCTGTCACCGGCCTTGACCAACCATTTGGCCAGGGTCCCCTCCTCCATGGTTGGGGAGAGTGCGGGCATTTTAATCTCGATCGGCATTAGTATGTCTCCACCAAAACGTCAGTATATAATTCGCCCACATCCGGTTCCGGATTGCTTTCGGCGAAGTCGGCGGATTCGTTGACGATTTTGCGGATGTCCTTATCGATGGCCTTCATCTCATCCTCGGTCACACCGTGGGACAGCAATAAAGATTTCATGCGCTCAATCGGGTCGGATTTTTCGCGCACCTCCTGCACTTCCTCGCGGCTGCGGTATTTCGCCGGGTCGGACATGGAGTGGCCGCGATAGCGATAGGTTTTGAGTTCCAGCAAGATCGGGCCGTTTCCGTCCTGCACCCACTTTACCGCATGTTCCGCTGCGCCGCGCACGGCAAGGATATCCATGCCGTCGATTTGCAGGCCAGGAATGCGGAAAGACTCGCCGCGCCGGTAGAGTTGATCCTCCGCCGATGCGCGGTTGACCGATGTGCCCATGGCGTATTGGTTGTTTTCAATCACGAAGATGATGGGCAGCTTCCAAAGCTCCGCCATGTTGAACGCTTCGTACACCTGCCCCTGGTTCGATGCGCCATCGCCGAAATAGGCAACGCACAGCCCGCCGTCATCGGCATATTTGTGCTTAAAGGCAAGGCCTGCGCCCAACGACACCTGCGCTCCGACGATGCCGTGGCCGCCGTAGAAGCCATGTTCGACGCTGAACATATGCATCGACCCGCCTTTGCCGCGCGAGATACCCGCGCCGCGTCCGGTGAGTTCCGCCATGATGACATTGGGGTCAATGCCATAGGCAAGCATATGACCGTGGTCGCGGTATCCCGTAATGACGCTATCGCGGCCGACTTTCAGCGCGCTTTGAATGCCGACTGCGACCGCTTCTTGGCCAATGTACAAATGGCAAAAACCGCCGATCAGGCCAAGCCCGTACAGTTGCCCCGCCTTTTCCTCAAAGCGGCGGATCAGCAGCATTTCGCGATAGAATGTCTCGAGTTGTTCGGGCGTTGCGTCGAACGGCACGGGGTCGCGCGGCTTGTCGCGATTGGTCGTCGGGGCGGGAGTCGAAACGGATTTTTTTGGCGCGGCAGCTTTGCGCGCGGGTGCTTTGGCCAAGGCGATGTCCTTTGCGATGAGCCGTTGCGGCAGCGGCACCCTATAGGACTGCCGCGCCCGGCTTGGCAACGCCCCCAAGGCCCATCGCGGCGATAAAAGGACAGTTATCGAACGGGAAGCGGCGCCATCGGGACGATCACCTCGTTCGGACCGGCAACCCCCAGCTCCTTGCGGATCATCTCGTCGGCAAGGTCGGGATCGACC
>JBGSOJ010000126.1:0-4167 GCA_041739175.1 Sphingomonadaceae bacterium | reverse complement strand
GTCGCATTCTTTGGTCAACGGCTCGCCGTTCTCGTCATTATAGCGCAGTTCGGCCACGCTTTCCATCTTTGGAGCCTTGCCGTTGATGCACAGCCCAACCGGATAGGCATCATCCGCCACTCCCGGCCATTTGTGGCTTAGCATCACATAATGCCCGCGCAGCATGTCGTGCGGGTCGTAGCCAGTGACAGGGATGAACCAAATCACCCCCTCCGCCGCGTCTGACCGCGCCTGCACCCATTGCCAGCCGAGCAGGATAACGGGCAGGATGAGCGCCAACGGCAGGGCAAAGACGCGCCATTGGCTCATGAAATCACCTCTTTATCGGGCGCGTATTTCCGCCCGACGCGAATGGCGAGCCATGCTACGCCGAGCATAAAGAAGCCGGATAGGACCAACCCCAACCCGCTGCTGAACAAATCATCGGACAATTCAAACGACAGGATGATGACGCGCAAGGCGACCACCGCGACCGCCACTTGGAACAACGCCCGCCATCCGGGCAATAGGCTAGCGAACGCAATCGCTACCCAGAAGGCGATAAATACAGCGGCAGGTAAGAATGTCCCGGGCAGGCCAAAGCTGGCCAACATCAAAGCCGCGCTGCATGCCGCGGCAACAGCAAAAGTTGCCAATGCCTCCTTCCGGTCGGCCAGATTCAAAAGTGGCAAGGGCAGAATTAGAAGCAAAGCGGCCAAAGGTATGGTCAAATAATATAAGGGCGCGCGGTCTCCGCCGAAGTCCGCGCTCGCCAAAATCAGCGATGATACGCCGACCAATTGCCAAATCAACGCCAATTGCTCAATGCGCGGCCAGAACCAATCGCGGCTGCTGCGCGTGTTAAGCCAGCTTGCCGCATATCCCGCAGCGACCGGCAACGCGATCAGGAAAGCGTCATGGATGCCGAATAGGAAATTATAGTGATCGCTGGAAATTTCAGATTTTTCGCCCATAAAACTGAGGATGAAAGTGAACAATGCCGCCATCCATCCCAACGCCACCGGCCACCCGCGCCCGCGCAACAGCATCAGCGGGCTAAATGCAACGAGCCACGCCAGCATGATCGGCCAGATTGGACCGTCGAGTTGATACGCCTGCCCCAAATGCGGCGGGAAGCTAAGCCCTAAGGCGCCAATGATGACCAATTGCGCGTCGTTAAAATAATAATCATCCTCACCCTTTTGATCGCGGCTGCGCCAATAATAGAAACCGGCCGCGGCGACAAAAGCAGCGAGATGAATGGACAACCGAGCCTCGGCAGAAATCACATCCCAATTGGCGGCGACCAAGCTGATAATGCCCAACAATATGGTCAGCGCGCCGATGCCAATCACGGCCCATAGCATTAAGGGTCGCTTGGGTGTTTTTTCAAACGCGCGAATACGGGCCGCCGCCGCTGCATCGATTAATTCAGCATCGAGCCACGCATCAATTTTGCTGTCAAGATTGGCCATTGGCCATCCATCAATTGGCCGGCGTAGGGGCAGGGGGTGCCGCCGCACCGTCTGTCGCATTTTCTTGAGCCGCGCGGGCGAGCAAGGTTGCCGCGCTGATATCGAGATCTGACACGGTACGATCGGCGGGCGCGAGTTGTGGAATCGGCTTCCCGCCAACGGTTGCGGTTAACGCTTGCGGGCGACCAGTAAGCAACAATGGCTTTTCAACATCATCGGGAATCGTGAAAGTCTCCCCCTTTTGCAATCCCTTTTCAAGCAAACGTTTGCCATCCTCAGTGTAAATGCGCAGCCAGACTTCTTCGGTCGCAGTAAGTACGACGGGTCCAGTCGCGGCGCTCGTTGCGGCGGGTGCAGTTGGCGCTGCCACGGGCGTCGTTTCAGTAGTATCTGCGGAGGTTGGTACAACGTCCGTGCCGATGCCGCTGCTCATTAATTTGATCACGCCAAAGATCAACATCACCGCGACCAGCACAGCAATACCGCCCCATGCGAACCATTTCGGCGGAATGCGCGCGGGATCGGCTGGCGCAAAACTGGGGTCGGCATAGTGGCGACGCACGCGGTCGTCATCGGAAAGTTCGGCGCGCTGTTGACGCACCAATTCATCTTCATCAAGTTCCAGCGCACGGGCATAGTTGCGCACAAACCCAAGGACATAGGTTAAACCGGGCAATGCGCCGAAATTTTCGGCTTCCAAATTCTCCAAATGACGGATCGGGACACGCGTTTTTACCGCGATATCTTTGATTGTCATGCCCGCGGCCTCGCGCGCCTCTTTCAATTGCATAGCAACATTGGGCCGGAGTTCAGCTTCCGGCACTTCAAATTCGTCTTCCACCCGCGTCTCCGAGAAAAATAGGTCTCGTGAAAAGACCCATCAGCGCATTCTGCGCGGATAGTGCTAGTTTGATACCATTTGTCAACCACGGTGGCGATTGAAATAGCATTTTGTTATCGCTGATTGGCCAATTGGTCTGTTTTCAAAGGCCGCAGCCCATGTTGGGTCGCGTCAGTTAGTGGCTCACCCCAATTCCACGCCTTGATTCTGTGCCCATTGCGACAGCGCCCCACGCAAATTGCGTGGCGGGCGCGCGAGCAGGGGCCCAATCATCTCCCGCGCATCGTTTAGGCGCAACGAACGAATCATGGCCTTCACCGGTCCCACCGACGCCGGGGTAATAGATAGGCGGTTCACGCCAAGCGCCAAGAGCGCCATCGCCTCTAATGTCCTGCCACCCATTTCGCCGCATACGCCCAGTTCGACATTCGCCTGCTGCGTCTGGCGCGACACCCGGCCAATGAAGCGCAGGATGGCGGGGCTTAGCCAATCATAGCGCTCCGCCAATTTGGGATGCGCACGGTCGGCGGCGAACAGGAATTGCGTGAGGTCGTTGGTACCAATCGACAGGAAATCGAGTTGTGGCAACAAAATGTCGAGCACTTCCGCCAGCGCAGGAACCTCCAACATCGCGCCATACCGAATGGCTGAGGGGAGCTTTTTCTTGTGTTCGCGCAGGACGTCGATCTGTTGCTGAAAAATGCTGCGCGCGTCCTCAAATTCCCACGGTTCGGACACCATTGGAAACATGACGTTAAGCGGACGGCCCGCCGACGCCTCCAACAAGGCGCGCGCCTGCACCTTCATCAAGCCGTCGCGTTCCAACGCTACGCGGAGCGCGCGCCAGCCCATAGCAGGGTTTTCTTCCTGCTGGTCGTCGCCGGATTTCATATAGGGCAGCGCTTTGTCGCCGCCAATGTCGATGGTGCGGAACACGACAGGCTTGCCGGCCGCCGCATCGAGCACTTCTTTATAGAACCGCATCTGCTTTTCACGCCGCGGCAAAGTGGCAGAGACGAGGAATTGAAACTCGGTGCGGAACAGGCCAATGCCATCCGCGCCGGTCTTGGCAATTGCGCCAACATCATCGCGAAGTCCGGCGTTGATCATCAACTGCACCCGCGTGCCGTCAAGCGTGACGGGCTCCAGATCGCGGATTTGCGCATATTTTGCGCGCTTGGCCGCGCGTTGAATAAGGCCTGTATCAAACGTATCGGTGAGCGTTTCGGTCGGACGAATGGTTACCACATTCGCATCGGCGTCGAGCAGGATCATGTCGCCTTCGCGCACATGCTGCCGGATGCGGTTGAGCCGTCCAATAATTGGAATGCCCATCGCCCGCGCCACAATCGTGACGTGCGCGGTGAGTGAGCCTTCCTCCAGGATGACGCCTTTTAGCCGCCGCCGGTCGTATTCTAGCAGCTCCGCCGGACCCATGTTGCGGGCAATCAGGATGGCGTCGTGCCGCAATCCCATTTGCGCCGCCGTGCCCATTTGGCCCGATACGATGCGAAGGAGCCGGTTGGACAGATCCTCCAACTCGTGCATCCGGTCGGCCAGCAAAGGGTCGTCAATCTGCCGCATCCGCATCCGCGTTCGTTGCTGCACACGCTCAATGGCGGCCTCGGCAGTCAGGCCGCTGTCGATGGCCTCATTAATCCGGCGGCTCCATCCTTCGTCATATGCGAACATTTTGTACATCGAGAGGATTTCATCATGCTCGCCGCCGCTGCCGAATTCCGCCTGGCTCGCCATTTTGTCGATCTGCTCGCGCATTTTGCCGAATGCGGAATAGACGCGGGACCGTTCGGCCTCAATATCCTCCGCCACGGTATGCTCAATACGCACACGCGGTTGGTGGAAAATCGCGCG
>JBGSOJ010000015.1:0-4688 GCA_041739175.1 Sphingomonadaceae bacterium | reverse complement strand
TCGAGGTGAACGGCCGAAAGCTGCAATTTATGGGCGACCCGTGCGTACTCGACGCTTATTTATATCCTGATGACAAGGGTATCGAACGCGTGTCCTATGTCGATGCACGCAACCGCGATGGCGCGGCCGTGGACCGCGCAGCCTGCGTCGAGGCGCTACAAAGCGACCGTTAAGGCGTTCCATTCGGCGCGGACCGAGGGGTCGGGTTCGGCCGCGGCACGCAATGCTGCCTCTTTTGCCGCAAGCCCCGCATCAAGCCGCCCAAGCGCCCAAATGGCCGCTCCGCGCACTTGCGGCTCAGAATCATCAAGAAGGGCGACAAGACAGGGTATCAAGCCCGCCTCCCCGCTGTTGCCAGCAGCAATCGCCGCGTTGCGAACGATTCTGCGCCGTCCGCTACGCTTGATAGGTGAACCGCTGAACACGATCCGAAAACTGGCATCATCAAGCGCCAACAGGTCGGCGATGTCGGGTGCCGTTAGCTCCGCACGCGGCAAGAAGGAAAGGTTGGCTTGCCCAGCGCTTGCAAATTTATTCCATGGGCACGCGGCCAAACAATCGTCGCAGCCGTAGACATGATTGCCCATCAATGGGCGCAACTCGGCGGCAATCGGCCCGTCATGCTCAATTGTCAGATACGAAATACACCGCCGCGCGTCCAATTGGTAGGGCGCGGGAAACGCCGCCGTCGGGCAAATATCCTGACACGCAGTGCAACTGCCACAATGGTCGCGCCCAGCCGTATCGGGGGTCAAATCGGCAGTGGTATAGATGGAGCCCAAAAACAGCCAACTGCCAGCGCTTTGGCTCACCAAATTGGTGTGCTTCCCCTGCCATCCCAGCCCCGCGGCCTCGGCGAGCGGCTTTTCCATAACTGGCGCGGTGTCCACGAACACTTTCACCCCCGCGCCGCTTTCCTCCGCCAGCCAACGGGCGAGCGATTTCAGCGCACGCTTGACGACGTCGTGATAATCGCGCCCACGCGCATAGACGGAAAAGCGCGCTTTTTCGGGATAATCCGCCAATGCCATCGGATCATCGGCGGGCGCGTAGCTCATACCCAGCATAATAATGCTGCGCACCTCTGGCCAAAGCACGGCGGGATCGGCGCGCTGATCGCTGCGCGCCGCCATCCATTCCATATCGCCATGCCGCCCCTTGGCCAGCCACGCCGCCAATTTCTTAGGCAAATCCGGCCGCGCATCGGCGGGCGCGATGCGGCAATCGGAAAAACCTTCCGCCAAAGCGCGCGCCTTTAACCTTGCCTCAAGACTGTCGTTGCATGACATACCCGCCTGCCTATAACAGGTGGCGCATGGTTAAAAGCCCAACGCTCTCACGAAAATGGAGCGAATAGGCAAATGGGGTTCGCAGTATGACGCATTATGCCTTGGAAGCGCGCGATTTGGTCAAATATTTCGGTGACCAGCGCGCCGTCGATGGTCTGAACCTCGCGGTGCCAGAGGGCAGCATCTATGGCATGCTTGGCCCGAATGGCGCGGGCAAGACGACTTCCTTACGCATGTTGCTTGGTATAATCGACCCCGATGGCGGCGAACGGCACTTGTTCGGCAGCACACGGCCTTTAGACCACGCGTCGGAAGTCGGCTATTTGCCGGAAGAACGCGGCCTTTACCAATCTATGACTTCGGTTGAGACGATTGCATTTATGGGCGCGCTGCGCGGTTTACCGCTCTCTGAGGGGCGACGGCGCGGGGCGATCTTAATGGAGGAAGCGGGGTTGGGCGAAGCCTCCGCCAAAACCATTCGCCAATTGTCAAAGGGCATGGCACAAACGGTGCAATTGCTGGGCACGATTGTCCATGAGCCACGCCTGATTGTTCTCGACGAGCCGTTTTCCGGCCTCGATGCGCTCAATCAACAGAAACTCGAACGCCTGATTCGCGCGCAGGCGGCGAAGGGTGTAACAGTGATCTTTTCCACCCATGTCATCGCCCACGCCGAACGCCTGTGCGAACGGGTGGCGATTATTGCCGCCGGACGGCTGCGTTTCGATGGCGCAGTGTCTGAAGCGCGGGACCGGTTGCGTCCGCAAGTGCATCTGGAAACGCGATCACTGGATGGGCCGTGGCGCGCCGCTTTGCCGCAAGGGACCTTGCCGGAAGGACATTTCTGGCACTTCACCTTGCCGGAAACGGGGGTGGAGCCCTTGCTGCGCCAACTTATTGACCATAATGCTGGCATCGAATCGCTATCTATCGAACGGCCCGGCCTGCACGACGCCTTCGTTGCGATCGCAGGTGAAGCGGAAGCCGCAAAAATGGGGCACCAGCCAAGCGAAGGAGCCGTTCAATGAAGGAAATAATCCGCGCTGCCTTCGTCATCGCCCGCCGCGATTTCATGGCGATTATCAAATCGAAGGCTTTTTTCTTCTTCTTACTCGGCCCGATTTTCCCGCTCGCCGTGGGTTTGGCAGCGGGGGCCGTTGGCGGTGCCGCGGTCCGTGACAGCGGCGATCCGATTGTCGGCGTCGCGATGGATAAGGCCAGCTATGACAGGCTTGCCGCCGCGCGCGCCGAAATGGCGGCTGCCTTGCCCTCCACATGGATGCCGGAGTTGGAAGCATTGCCGGATGGAGCCGCGCGGGACCCGCAAAAATGGCTCAGCCGAACGGACAAGCCATTGACCGCCGTACTGACCGGCACATTGTCCGACCCCGTTTTAACGGGCACCGCGCTCAACGGCACCTCAACACAGGAAAAAACGGCATTGCTGCTAGGCATGGCGCGCGAAAGGGCTGCGCCTAGCCCGGCGAAATTGGAAATCCGCGAAATCGGGGGCAGCGCCGATACCGTGCGCAGCGCCCGTTTGGTAACGGCGCAGGCGGGGCAAAGCCTATTGTTCCTGCTGACCATGTTGCTTGCGGGCATGGTGTTATCAAACATGGTGGAGGAAAAATCGAACAAGATTATCGAAATCCTCGCCGCCGCAATCCCACTTGATTCGGTATTCCTTGGCAAATTGTTCGCGATGTTGGCCATGGCGATGGTGGGCATATGTATTTGGGGGGCAGGCGGTGTCATCGCGGCGATGGCATTGGGGGCGAACTTGCCTGATTTGCCGTCACCCGCCGTTGGTTGGCCGATGTTCATAGTCTTGTGCGTGGCGTATTTTACCACAGCCTATTTGATTTTGGGGGCGATATTCCTTGGCATTGGTTCGCTCGCCAATTCGGTGCGCGAAGTCCAAACATTATCTATGCCTGTCACCATGTCGCAATTGGTGGTGTTCTTTTATGCCATGTATGTCTTACCCAAAATGGGCGAGCCGGTCGAAATTATCGCGACCATGATCCCGCCGGTTAGCCCTTTCGCCATGGTCTCGCGCGCGGCGCAGGACGACCGGCTTTGGATTCACGGCGTTGCGATTGTTGGTCAATTGTTGTTCGTGATGCTCGTGCTGCGCATTGGGGTGGTGATGTTCAAACGCAATGTTCTAAAAAGCGGCAATTCGCGCGGATTCTTGGCTGCCCTAAAAGGCGCGAAAGCGGGGTGATTCGCCATTCCGACAGCGTAAGCAATGCCGATTTTGACGTTGATAAAATGATTCCGGCGCGTGACGACGCGTGCGATTTGTCATGTACTCATGATCAATGATGTTGGACGCGAGAATTTACACTTGCAAAATTTTCCCTATTACTGGGGCGTTTCCTTAAAGGTTTCCGGCATTAAACCCACAACCAAAACATTGCACAACCAGGACGTCAGTTGTCATTCATTGTGCATGTGCAACCTTTCTGCGTAAGCCGCGTTTTGGCTTCACATGCCGAATTTGAAATGGTCTGAAAGGAAATATGATGACAAAAAATAGAATATCCGCATTGCTCGCCGGAGTCGCCCTGACGCTTAGCCTCGGGGCCTGTGTGACGGACCCAGTAACCGGCGAAAAATCAATTTCCAAAACCGCCATTGGCGGTGTGTTGGGTGCGGGACTTGGTTACCTTGCCGGTGATTTGATTGGTGGTCGTGGCGACCGGACAGAGAAGATTATTGGCGTCGGCGTTGGCGCAGTCGTTGGCGGCGGCATCGGCTATTATATGGATCAACAGGAAAAGAAGCTGCGTGAGCAGACCGCTGGCACGGGTGTCGATGTTATTCGCGATGGTGACCGGTTGATCCTCGACATGCCATCGGGCGTAACCTTTGACGTTGATAGCTACACCATTTCGCCCGGGTTTATGAGCACGCTGGATCAATTTGCGGCGACACTGAACCAGTATGAGTCGACCTATATCGATGTTTACGGTCACACCGATTCAACGGGCGCCGACAGCTACAACCAGACGCTTTCGGAGCGTCGTGCCCAAGCAGTGGCCAATTATCTTGCGAGCCGCGGTGTAAAGCCAGAGCGCATGGCAACGCGTGGCTTTGGTGAGAGCCAACCCAAGGCAAGCAACACTACAGAGGCCGGTCGGTCTGAAAACCGCCGTGTTGAGATCCTGTTGGTGCCCATCACGCCGAACGATGTCGCTGGCCAATAAGGCAAATCCGCATAACCAAAAACACCCCGTCGGAGCGATCCGGCGGGGTTTTTTGTGCGCAAAGCTGCGTTGCAAAAAAGGCCGCCGCAAACGCAGTCGTTTGTGGCGGCCAAAGGCTTGAGTCGGGAGACAACGCGCAACTGCGCGCCGTCCATTTGGCTTTAACAGGAACTGACATACCGTCCTT
>JBGSOJ010000353.1:0-6251 GCA_041739175.1 Sphingomonadaceae bacterium | reverse complement strand
TTATACCGCGACGCTGCGCCATCACGGGTGGCCCTACGCGCGCCTTCGTTGCTGCCGGTTGCGGCACGCGAGGGGCGGGTGCCCCCACCGGCGCCGCTGCCACCAGATGCTCCGGCGCGCGATCCATTGGCGGGGCCGCTGGACGGTCTTTTGGGCGTTGCACCAGTGGGCGGTCGCGATGGGGGGCGAGATGAGGGGGGGCGGGAGGGAGGTTTGGCCATGTGCCCCAATAGGCGCAGTTATCGACTTTTGGCAAGCCACCCCCTTGGCAGGCGCGCCGCAACGGCTTAAGAGCCAGCGTCATGCAATCGAGCCAACCCACCCCCCAAAATTTGCGCATCGCTTTGTTCAGCGGCAATTACAATATGGTGAAGGATGGCGCCAATCAGGCGCTTAATCGCCTTGTTGAATATCTGCTGCGGCAGGGGGCGGCGGTGCGGGTATACTCGCCCACGGTCCCTAACCCCGATTTTGCGCCCCAAGGCGATTTGGTCAGCGCGCCGAGCTTTTCCATCCCTACGCGATCCGAATATCGCTTTGCCACCGGCATGAACGCCGAAGTGCGCGCCGATTTGGAGGCTTTTGCCCCAAATATCATCCACATTTCCAGCCCCGATAACCTTGCCCGTGCAGCGGTAAAATGGGGTAAGGCGCGCGGCCTTCCGGTGGCGGCGTCAGTGCATACTGCGTTTGAAACCTATCTTAGCTATTATCATCTTGGTTTCTTGGAGCCTGTGATGGTGGCGTGGCTGCGGCGGCTGTATCGGCGCTGCGATGCCTTATTGGTGCCATCGGATGGCTTCGCAGATGTGCTGCGGCAGCAACGCATGAACGATGATATTGCGTTGTGGACACGCGGGGTTGACCGCGACATATTTAGCCCTGCTGCCCGCAACCTTGCGTGGCGCGAGTCCCATGGGATTGCTGCGGACGATGTGGCCATTGGCTTTTTGGGGCGATTGGTTCTGGAAAAGGGGCTGGGCACATTTGCCGACGCCATTGCCATTTTGCAGGCGCGTGGTCTGGCGCACAAAGTCCTTGTCGTTGGCGAGGGACCGGCGCGGGAGTATTTTCAAAGGAAAATGCCCGACGCCGTCTTTGTGGGCTTTCAGGGCGGGAAGGACCTTGGCCGCGCGGTGGCCAGCATGGATATCCTGCTTAACCCCAGCCATACCGAGGCCTTTGGCAATGTGACCTTGGAGGCAATGGCGTGCGGGGTTCCTGTGGTTGGGGCGATTGCCGCCGGGACCAGCAATATCGTCGTCGATGGCGAAACCGGCCTGCTCGTGCCGCCGGTCGAACCAACGGGCTTTGCCGACGCGCTCGCCCGTTATATTGAGGACCCAGCGATGCGCTTGGCGCATGGCGCGGCAGGTGCCGCTCGCGCCGATGCGTATAGCTGGGACCCGATCAACCGCGTTGTGCTGGACAAATATTTGGAGCTTGTAGCGCGTTAACGCAGAACGCCACGCGCGTGCATTGCGCGGGCGTAGAACAGCAAGGCGACGGCAACGAACCATATGGCGACGGTAAACATGCTTTCCGTCGGGCCCATCAGGTCGAATGCGCCGATATCGCTGATAAAAAACTGCCATATCGTGCTCACAATTAGGCCCAGCAAAGATACTGCGAACACCTGGACGGCAAATCGGCTGCGCAACAGAAGCAGCACCGATCCGCTCGCCGCTCCCCACACGCCAAAGGCCCATGCCGCCTCCATCCACGCCGGAAAGCTGGCAAAATAGGCACGCTGTTCGTTCGTGAAACGCGCCAGATATTCGGCATTGCCCGTCTGCGTCATGTAATAATCCATAGCCCCCATGCTGTTCCACAGCAAGGACAGCACGGCGATAATCCAGAAACTAATGGGTGTTTTCGCTGCCAAAGCCATCCTGTCCTGCCTCTAAAATAGTAAAACAAACCATACCATGCTTCGACGTGCATGCCAACAAATCGGAGCTATTGCGCAAAAATGTCGCCATTCGCGTTACGCACCACCAAAATTCATTGGCGATGCAGCGTTTCCTCGCTAGGCCTATCCCTCAGCTTGGGCAGCGCAAAGAGGGACGCATTATGTCGGTGGAATGGATTCGGTTTCTCATTTTTGTCGGCATCATTGCCGCGCTAATCTTCGCTGCTTTATCCATCAAATCCTTCCGCCCCTATTTGCGCAAAGCCTCGATGGTAGCTTTCTTATTGGGGGTGTCCAGCGGGTTTCCGCTTACCCTGCTGATTGCGACAATGACATTCTGGCTGGCGAAGGTCGGCATTGATACCGCGACCATCGGTTTTGTTGTTGCCCTTGGCACGCCCTACACACTGAAATTCCTTTGGGCACCGTTGGTGGACAAATTGCCCATTCCTATCCTGACCAAAATGTTTGGGCAGCGGCGGGCCTGGTTGTTCATGGTTCAGGGCTTATTGTTCGCGGCGCTATGGCAACTGGGCGCTAGCAATCCGCAGCCGGGCAACTTGGGCTTGTTCCCTATTTGGGCGCTGATCGTGGCGTTTTTGTCGGCGACGCAAGACATCGTAATCGACGCCTACCGCATCGAAATCCTAAATGATGAGGAGTTTGCGCACGGCACAGCGGCGAACCAGTTCGGGTATCGCACCGGCAATTTGATTGCGGGCGCAGGGACGATTTATTTGGCATCGGCCGAGGGATTAGGTCTTGGCTGGGCAATGGCCTACGGGCTTACCGGTTTTGCGATTATCCCTGCAATTTTGGGCGCATTCTGGATTGGCCCGGGAACGTTTGTAGACCGTTTTGCAGGGGCAACCGGCATGAGCGCGGGGCAGTGGTTGATGGAATCGGTTATCAACCCGTTTCGCGAATTTCTTACCCGCCACGGAGCATTCCTGATATTGGGGTTTGTCTTGGTCTATAAAGTCGGCGATGCGATGGGGCAGACGATGCTGGGCCCGATGATTGTTGACCTCGGCTTTTCCGATTTGGATTATATCAGTGCGAATAAGTTTTGGGGCTTTGGCGCGTTGATTGTGGGCTCCGCGATAGGCGCGCCGTTTATGCTGTGGCTGGGCATGGGCCGTGCGTTGTTCGTGTCGGGCATGTTGATGATGCTGTCGAACACCATGTTTATGGCTTTGGCCGCCACAGGCGACAATTATTGGATGATGGTCGCCGCAATTGTCGTTGAAAATGTCACCAGCGGCATCGGGTTGACGGTATTCACGACCTATCTGTCTGGCCTATCCAGCGTGGCCTATACCGCGACGCAGTTCGCTTTGCTCTCCTCCTTTGCCGGGGTTGGCCGCACCTTTATGGCGGGGCCAGCGGGCATAATTGCGGAGAGTGCGGGCTGGGTCGGCTTCTGGGGGATTACGGTTTTGGCCGCTATCCCGGGCATGATCCTGCTATGGATTTTGTGGAGCCGTGGTTATGTGGTGGAGGGTATCCGCCAAACCGACGCCACCCGCGCCGATTTGAAGGAGCCGATTGATGGTCGCAAAATATTCGGCTTCGTGCTGCTGATTGTTGGTTCGGTTAGCCTGATTTTGTCGCAGCAGTTGGAATTTGTTGCATGGCAATATGCGGCGACGGTTGCCGTTATGGCCGCCGGTTTTTTCTTCGTGCGGCAACGCCAAGACGCTGCGACGAAGGCGAAATCTTAGTCGGGAAATTCGCGATTAAGACGCAATGCTTCGCCGCACAGATAGAGCGAGCCGCCGATAAGGACATCTAATCCGTCATCAGGCAGGATGCTCAGCGCGGCGGACAAGTCGGATGCGGCGGTAACAGGGGCCACGCCACTTAATACCGTCGCAAAGGCTTCTGCCTCATGATGCTCATGCCCTTGCACCGGGACCACTGTGATGCTTGCCAAGTGCGTGGCGATTGGCAAAAGGATGCTTGTGGGATCCTTGTTTGCAAGCATCCCGATGATGAGGTGCATCTTGCCGATGCGCCCCGCGAAAAAGGCGGCGAGCGCCGCACCCGCATCCCTATTGTGCCCGCCATCGAGCCAAATGGCATGACCCTTGGCAAGCGCGGTGAGCGGGCCATCGCCCATCCGCTGCATCCGTGCGGGCCAGCGCATTTGCGTGATGCCATGGGCCAGAGCTGCTTCTGATACCGCTATAGCGGATTGGTGGCGGATAATCGCCACCGCCAGCGCGGCATTGTCCGCCTGATGCTGCCCCTGCATCACGGGCAGGGGCAGGGTGAAGGTGCCCGCCGTATCGGTGAAATGTAGGGCGTCGCCGTCCACCTGAGCGTCCCAATCCCGCCCCTTTTCGATAAGGACCGCGCCCGCTTTGTCGGCCTGCGCTGCCACTGAATCGCGGACATGGGGTGCGTATCGGGAGATAACCAAGGGCACGCCCGCCTTCGCTATTCCTGCTTTTTCAAAGCCTATCCGCGCCATTGGGTCGGTTGGTGTGCCGTCCTCTGGTGCAAGCAAGAAGCTTTCATGGTCTATACCAAGCGTCGCTATGCCGCAAACGGTCGGCGCGGTGATGATATTGGTCGCGTCTAGCCGTCCGCCCAAGCCGACCTCTATGATACACGCATCGGCTGGCGTGCGGGCGAAGGCGAGGAACGCGGCGGCGGTGGTGATTTCGAAGAAGCTGGCGTTTAACCCTTCTGCCACGTCCAACACTTCGGCCAACACGGCGGCGAGCGCGTCGTCGCTGATGAGGCTGCCCGCCAACCGTATCCGTTCATTAAACCGCACCAAATGCGGGCTGGCATAGGCATGAACCGTGCGCCCATCCGCCTCCAACATCGCGCGCAGAAAGGCGCAGGTGCTGCCCTTGCCATTGGTCCCCGCAACGTGGAACACGGGGGGCAGGCGATCTTGTGGGTTGCCAAGCTGCGCGCACAATTCGCGTATCCGCTCCAGTCCCAACACATCGCGGCCCGGCGACAGCGCGGCAAGGCGGTCAAGTTGCGCCTGAACGGCGGCGCTTTCGGATGTCGCGTGGTCGGCCATGGATTGGTTGATTATTCTAGCTTGGTTCGTCGTCTAACATCTCTTGCCAATCAGAAACGATGATTACGGTCGGTTGGCCATCCACATCGACCCTTGTTGGCATATGTTCGACGTGCCGGACTTTAACTGAGTGGACGAGGTTACCGATCTGAAGCGAAATTAAGTCACCTGATGCGGGCAACTGCAAAAATCTCCAGCTACTCCAATTCACATGGCCGCTTTCATGCCCATGAACGAAGACAACGGCTTCGATCACGCTGCCTTCTTCCCCACCATCAAATAGCCCGCCACCTGTGCCAGTGTCGAGGGCAACTCGCGGCGGTGCGTCACCATGTCGATCATGCCATGGTCGAGCAGATACTCCGCCCGTTGGAACCCTTCGGGCAGTTTTTCGCGGATGGTTTGTTCAATCACCCGCTGCCCCGCAAAGCCTATCAGGGCGTTGGGTTCGGCAATCTGAATGTCGCCCAACATCGCGTAACTCGCCGTCACACCGCCGGTCGTGGGGTCGGTCAGCACGACGATATAGGGCAGCCCCGCATCGTGCAGCCGCTCAATCGCCACCGTGCTGCGCGGCATTTGCATCAGGGACAAAATCCCCTCCTGCATCCGCGCGCCACCGGCGGCGGTAAAGATGATATAGGGCGCTTGGTTAGCAATCGCCTCCTCGCACCCCTGCACGAACGCTTCGCCCACGGCCATACCCATGGAGCCGCCCATGAAGGCGAAGTTCTGCACGCCGACGACAACGGTCAGGCCATCGAGCGTCCCGACGGCGTTGATCAACGCGTCTTGGTCCCCTGTCGCCGTCCGCGCAGCCTTAATCCGGTCGGCATAACGTTTGGTGTCACGGAATTTCAACGGGTCTTCCTTGACGCTCGGTACGGGGAGGGTGCGATATGCGTCGTCGCCAAAAAGCGCCTCAAACCGCGCCTTTGGACCAATCCGCCCATGATGGTCGCATTTCGGGCAGACACACAGGTTTTCATCCCATTCCTTGGTGAACACCATCTGCTGACAACCGGGGCATTTGTGCCACAGATTGTCCGGTGTCTCGCGCTTTTCGCCAAAATTCAGGGCGTTGCGAACGCGTTTGATCCAACTCATTGGGTTGCTCCTCGGGCGGTGTGGACGGCGTCGGCCAAAGTGGCGACATAGGCCTCTACATGCGGCGCGGCGGCGTCGCCGTGCTGTGCGATAATATCGACAATCGCGCTGCCGACAACTACGCCATCGGCGACGCGCGCGATGGCGGCGGCTTGATCGGGCTTGCGCACGCCAAAGCCGACCGCGACG
>JBGSOJ010000317.1:0-11509 GCA_041739175.1 Sphingomonadaceae bacterium | reverse complement strand
ATCCTCTCCCAAAAGGAGAGGAAGGAGTAAGGCAAATTGGCTTCGCTTAAAGAACTCAAAGGGCGGATCGCCTCGGTCAAATCGACCCAGAAGATCACCAAGGCCAAGCAAATGGTCGCTGCCGCCAAATTGCGCCGCGCGCAGGCCGCTGCCGAGGCTGCGCGCCCCTATGCGGAGCGGATGGAGGCGGTTGTCGGATCGTTGGCCTCCAAAGTCGCAGGCAGCGAAAGCGCGCCCAAATTGCTCGCGGGCACAGGTAAAGATCAGGTGCATCTGCTGGTCGTTGCCACCTCTGACAAGGGGCTGTGCGGCGGCTTTAACAGCAACATTACCAAGGCCGCGCGTGAATATGCGGGCAAGTTGATGGCGCAGGGTAAGACGGTGAAATTCTATCTCGTCGGTCGCAAGGGCCGCGCGATCATTACCCGTTTTTACCCCGGCCAAGTTGCCAAATATCAGGATACCTCCGCCGTCAAGGTCCCCGGCTTTGCCGAGGCGCAGGCAATTGCTGCCGATTTGATGGCGATGCTAGACAATGGCGATTTCGATGTTGCGCATTTGTTCTATGGTAAGTTCAAATCTGCGTTGGTGCAGGAACCGACGCGCCAACAACTCATCCCCGTCATCGTGCCCACCGGCGGCATCGATAGCGGCTCCGTCGTGGAATATGAACCCGACGAAGAGGGCATTCTCGCTGACCTGCTGCCGCGCAACATCACGACGCAGATTTTTGGCGCATTGCTCGAAAATCAGGCATCGGAGCAGGGCGCGTCAATGACGGCTATGGACAACGCGACGCGCAACGCGGGCGACCTTATCAAAAACCTGACCATCGAATACAACCGCAGCCGTCAGGCCGCGATTACCACCGAACTCGTTGAAATTATCTCCGGCGCCGAAGCGCTGTAAGCTGCCCAAAAGGAAGATTGACCCATGGCTACCGCTACCACAACCAATGTTGGACAGATTACCCAAGTCATCGGCGCTGTCGTCGACGTGCAATTCCCCGATGGCCTGCCCGCCATTTTGAACGCGCTGGAAACCGACAACAACGGCAACCGCCTTGTGCTCGAAGTTGCGCAGCATTTGGGTGAGAACACCGTGCGCACCATCGCGATGGACGGCACCGACGGCCTGACGCGTGGTCAGACCGTGACCGACACTGGCGCGCAGATTTCTGTGCCGGTTGGCCCCGAAACGCTTGGCCGCATCATGAACGTAATTGGCGAGCCGATTGATGAGCGTGGCCCCGTGCTCACCGCCGCGCGCGCGCCTATCCATGCTGAGGCTCCTCCGTTTATCGACCAATCGACCGATGCGGAAATTCTGGTCACCGGGATTAAGGTTATTGACCTTCTTGCGCCTTATGCAAAGGGCGGTAAGATCGGCCTGTTCGGCGGTGCTGGCGTGGGCAAAACGGTTCTTATTCAAGAACTGATCAACAACATCGCCAAGGGCCACGGCGGTACCTCCGTGTTCGCTGGCGTCGGAGAGCGCACGCGCGAAGGCAACGACCTTTATCACGAATTCCTCGACGCCAATGTTATTGCCAAAGATGCCGACGGCAACCCGATCAGCGAAGGGTCGAAAGTGGCGCTCGTATTCGGCCAAATGAACGAACCTCCAGGCGCGCGTGCGCGGGTGGCTTTGTCGGGCCTGACCATGGCGGAATATTTCCGCGATGTTGAGGGACAAGATGTGTTGTTCTTCGTCGATAACATCTTCCGCTTTACGCAGGCGGGTTCGGAAGTGTCCGCTTTGCTGGGCCGTATTCCCTCCGCCGTGGGCTATCAGCCGACTTTGGCGACCGACATGGGTGCGTTGCAGGAGCGGATTACCTCGACCACCAAGGGGTCGATTACTTCGGTGCAGGCAATTTATGTTCCCGCCGATGACTTGACCGACCCTGCGCCAGCGGCATCGTTTGCCCATTTGGATGCGACCACGGTTTTGAACCGCGCGATTTCGGAGCTTGGCATTTATCCAGCGGTTGACCCGCTCGATTCGACCAGCCGCGTGTTGACGCCTGCGGTTGTCGGCCAAGAGCATTATGAAACCGCTCGCCGCGTTCAAGAAACGCTACAAAAATACAAATCGCTGCAAGATATTATCGCGATTCTGGGTATGGACGAATTGTCGGAAGAAGACAAATTGACCGTCAGCCGCGCACGGAAAATTCAACGCTTCCTGTCGCAACCGTTCCATGTCGCTGAAGTGTTCACTGGCTTCCCCGGCATCTTTGTGCAGGTTGAGGACACCGTCAAATCGTTTAAAGCGGTCGTGGACGGCGAATACGATCACCTTCCTGAAGGCGCGTTCTACATGGTTGGCGGCATCGAAGACGCCGTTGCCAAGGGTAAGAAAATGGCAGCGGACGCGGCGTAATGCTTAGGGTGCTGGCGACATTTTTGTTGCTTGCTGCGTTTGGATCTTCTCCAGCTGCAGGCAGCGATTCTTCGCTATCTAATAAAGCATATGCACTGGTAGGCGATCAATGTTCTCGCGTAGTGGCTGGCGATTTAAGTCCGACAGACCCGACTTGGACTGTTGATTTGGGTTTTAAGCAAGATACATTGGGCTCGGACTTTTTGGCATTTTATACAATCGCCGCGGAGGGGTCTTTTCTTGCTGTTATTGTCGGAAAAGAGTTTGATTGTTATGTAAGCTACGAAGGGGATGGCGCGGAGGAATTTTTTACTAATTCAATTCGTCATTACCGAAATTTGGGTGCCAAACTTCAAGTCGTCCCGTCCGAGGGTAACGAACTTTTTGTTTTTCGCACTAAAGACTATAATGCAACTGAGCATGGCAACATCACAATTTTGAAGTCGCAGCGTGGTGAAGTTGTTGTTGGTCAGTTTCGATAGATTGGATTTTTATGGCACTGCATTTTGAACTCGTTACTCCTGAAAAGCTCGTCCGGTCGCAGGACGTGCATTCGGTTGTCGTCCCCGGCAGCGAGGGGGAATTCACGGTGCTAGAAGGGCACGCGCCGCTTATGTCAACGATTCAGGACGGCGTGCTCCAGGTGTTCGCCACCGCCGGCGCAAAGCCCGAAACCGTCACCATCCGTGGCGGCTTTGCCGAGGTGAATGACAAAGGCCTGACCGTGTTAGCGGAATATGCCGAGGCGTAAGGCGCGCTAAACCGGTAGCAAATAGCCCGCCCTTACCGGTGGGCTTTTTTGTGCCAATTTGCCGCGCGAAGATTACCGCGCCTCATTCGCTTCATCGGGCACATGCACCCGCGTCTTGCGCCACAGCCACAGCCCCGCGCCGATGATAAACGCCGCGCCAATAGCTGAAATCCAATCGGGCCAGTCGTTGTAAAACGCAATGCCAATTCCTTCGGCCATTAGTAGCTGGATATACACCATCGGCGCAATATTCGCGGCCGAAGCGCGCATGGTCGCCATATAGACCAGCATGTGGCTAATTGTGGCGGTGACTGCGACAAGAGCGCAGCGGGCAATCACGCTCCAATGTGGCCATTCGACCTGTAGTGCAGGTATGCCCGACCAATGGCCGGCAAACGCCGAGAGGATCAACACCGGTGCGGCAAAGCTGGCCACCCAAAACTGCATCAACAACACAGAACCGCTGCCCGCGACGGCGCGATTACCAATCATTAGGACAGCCATGCCCAGCGCGGCGGCAATCGGCAATAACGCTTCCCACCCCATGCCGCCAAAGCCGGGACGCAGGACAATCATCACACCGACAAAGGCGATGAGCGTCGCGATGACCGAAGCGCGATTAATCCGCTCCCCCAGAAACAGCGCGCTGATGATGACGGTAATCATTGGGCTGGTGAATTGGATGGAGGTCGCGGTGGCCAATGGCATGACAAAAATGCTGCTGAAAAAGGCAACAGTGGCAAGCGCAACGGCTACCCCGCGCAATGCCTGCATCTTTGGCTTGGGCAAATGAAAGGCGGACGGGCCGTCTTTAATCAGCAGAACCACGCCAAGACCAATTGCGCCAAAGCTATAACGTAACGCCGCTACGGCGGTCCCGGGCCAATCGCCAGCCATTGATTTCACCACGCCATCGCCCATCGACAAAGCGGCAAATCCTGCTAAAGCAATCAGCAAGCCAGCGCGCAAATTATCAACCGGTTGCTTGGCCAAAGGGCGCGTATTCCGCACCGGATTTTCCGTCGACGAAGATACAGACATAAAATTACCTGAACATGGATGTTTGTTACTTCAGCCGCAGGCACTAAGCGCAATTGCGCTGCATAGCCAGACCGAATTGCAGGATGTCGTCATCGGTCACCGCTGCACCCTAACGCTTTATTCACCATTATATCTTAATCCAGTGGCTCATATGAGCACATGCTGATGTGAAAATTGCTGGAGATATATGTGAGCGCCTTTGGAAAACGAAGCGGAATGGGTAACCGGGGCGGATTTGGCGTAGCAAAGCCAATGACCGGCGGTGGCAGTGCCGTACCCCGCCCTGCTAGCACGCCCCAAGCAATTCCTGGCGGCGAACAATTTCCGCCGTTGGAAACTCTTGATGCGCCGATGCGCGGACAACAAGACGCCATGTTGCGTCTGGCCGAACGCGCCGACGGCGCCTTTGACACCGGCCCCAAAACCGAGGGTTTTCAGGCATCGGTGCAGAAAATCAAGGAGCAGGTGCTGCCACGCCTTTTGGAACGCGTCGATCCAGAAGCCGCCGCGTCGCTTAACAAAGAGGAACTCGCCGAAGAGTTCCGGCCGATCATCGTCGAGGTGTTGGCCGAACTGAAAATCACGCTCAACGGTCGTGAACAAATCGCCTTGGAAAAGGTGTTGGTCGACGAATTGCTCGGCTTCGGACCCTTGGAAGAGTTGCTGAACGATCCCGATGTGTCCGATATTATGGTCAATGGCCCGTTCCAAACCTATATCGAGAAAAAGGGCAAGCTGACGCTCGCCGAAATCCAATTCCGCGATGAAGAGCATTTGTTCCAGATTGCGCAGCGGATCGTGAACCAAGTCGGTCGCCGTGTTGACCAAACAACACCGCTCGCCGATGCCCGCTTAAAAGACGGCAGCCGCGTTAACGTTATCGTGCCACCGCTCAGCTTACGCGGCACCGCGATTTCCATTCGTAAGTTTTCTGAGAAACCGATTACCATCGACATGCTGAAAAATTTCGGCTCGATGAGTGAGAAGATGGCGACGGTGTTGAAAATTGCCGGGGCAAGCCGGATGAACATCGTCATTTCTGGCGGTACGGGTTCGGGTAAAACCACGATGCTCAACGCCCTGTCCAAAATGATTGACCCGGGCGAACGCGTGCTGACGATTGAGGATGCTGCGGAGCTTCGTTTGCAACAGCCGCATTGGCTGCCGCTGGAAACGCGGCCGCCAAACCTTGAAGGTGACGGTGCAATCACCATTGGCGACCTTGTGAAAAACGCCCTGCGTATGCGGCCTGACCGGATCATTCTGGGCGAAATTCGTGGTGCGGAGTGTTTCGATTTGCTCGCCGCAATGAACACCGGTCACGATGGGTCGATGTGTACCCTTCACGCCAACAGCCCGCGTGAGTGCCTTGGCCGTATGGAAAACATGATTTTGATGGGCGACATCAAAATTCCAAAGGAAGCAATCAGCCGTCAGATCGCCGAGTCGGTGGATTTGATCGTGCAGGTCAAACGTCTGCGCGACGGTTCACGCCGCACCACCCAAATCACCGAGGTGATCGGAATGGAGGGCGACGTGATCGTAACCCAGGACCTGTTCAAATTTGAATATTTGGACGAAGATCCCGATGGCAAGATTATCGGCGAATTCCGGTCGTCGGGTCTGCGTCCCTACACGCTGGAAAAGGCGCGGCAATATGGCTTTGATCAGCCACTGTTGGAATCCTGCCTCTAGGCCTGATGAAATGCGATGGCCGCACTGAGGACGGCCACCAACAGCGATAATGTGCTGATCATGGTCCACGGCATAAAGCCCACCGCGTTTAAATCGCGCCGCTTTGTCCGCCGCCAATCGGCAAGGCCGGACAATACGGCCACAGCAAATGCAACAAGCGCAACTTGCGCCCAAATGTTCCAGTATAGCTGATCCATAAAATTGCGGCCCCATCCTCCCGATTGCCGCATATGGGCCAAAATACCGCGATGACAAGCGGCAATGCCGCTTTGCAGACGCCTTGATACTGTGTAGCGGTTGCCAAGTGTCCAAAGTCGGCCCCCTCACGCAACCGGATGTGCCCGGCGGTGCTCCTGCCGAAAACCGCATGTTGGGCATAGCCATTAGACTGGCGGCTGTATTCTTTATTGGCATTATGGCGGCCTGCGTCAAATTGGCGGGTGAACAGGATGTGCATGTCGTCGAGAGTCTATTCTGGCGGCAACTGACCGGCTTGCCTGTTGTCTTGTTATGGCTGCATTGGCAAGGTGCGACGCGTGATATTCAGACCAGTCGTCCATGGGGCCATGCGGCGCGGATGCTGCTAGGCATGTCAGGCATGGCGTTGAATTTTACGGCAATGACTATGCTGCCCCTGGCCGAATCGACCACTATCGGATTTGCTATCCCGATTTTTAGCGCCGTTATGGCGGCAATATTCCTGAAGGAGCGCACCGGCATATGGCGATGGTCGGCGGCGATAATCGGCTTTGCGGGGGTGTGGATCGTTGTCCAGCCAGGACAGCTTATGCACGGGGTAGGCTCAATTGTTGCAATGGCGGGCGCGTTTATGACCGCGGCTGTCACTATCCAAATCCGCACGCTCAGCCGTACCGAAACGACGGGCGCGATCGTATTTTGGTTTTCGCTATCATCGCTGTTGCCACTGGGAATTGCCCTGCCATTTTTTATAGGCGACCATAATGCACAGGCATGGCTTTATATAGCTGGACTGAGCTTTTCTGGGGCTTTGGCACAAATTTGCCTAACCGCTTCATTGCGTTTTGCGCCGGTGTCGGTGGTCATGCCGATGGACTATTCCGCTTTATTGTGGGGCACGCTTTATGGCTGGCTGCTCTTTGATCAGTTGCCGGCGGCAACAACATGGATTGGCGCCCCGATTATTATCGGCGCAGGCGTTATCATTGCTTGGCGGGAGCATCATCTCAAACTGAAAGAGCGCACCGCAGCACATAACATGGCGTAAGCATGTGCCATTGCGCCTCCACCAATTCGGAGCAAGCGTACGTTACGCCGAAATATCCCCTGCCCTATGCCGTTAAGCGCGCGAAAAAGTAGACGCGCCTTAGCTATTAGGAATGGGTCATGCGGCAAAATTTGAGCACCGATATTGATTGGGCGGTTCTGCAAGAGACAAGGGCACGGTTTGGGGTGAATTTCTTTCGCCATTTTGGCTATTTCACGCAGGATGGCCCAAAATCGGTGCAGGCTATTGAGGACGCCATGCGCGCCATGAACGCGGCGAAAATGGTCCTTCCGGCCAATCGTTTGGCTGAAGATGCCTTCCTTTTTGGTGCCACGGCTTTGGGCGAACTGGCAGAATATATTGAAATGCAGGCCCAGCGCTGCGTGGCCCAACATCTCGCGCCGGACGACCTGCTGCGCGACGTCTTGGCCTTGCGCCCTTTGTATTTCACCTCGGTCAGCCGGTTGGAACGCGACATCAGCCCATTGGTGCGCCGTAAAGGAAAAACAAGCGAACCATCGCAACGCCGGACCCGAATTACATTCGTCTGATGGGAAGCGGCACTAACCGGACGGATTCAACGGTTTCGAAGCGTTTTGGCTCCGCATCATGGTCTGCGGCTTTGCGCGCGCCAACGACCGCCATAGCCATTCAAGCGGACCGTAGCGATACCGCCGCATCCAGTACCAAGACGCCGAAAGCATCGCGGCCCAAGCGGCGATAACAAAGCCCCATAAAGCATAGCGTTCAACATAGCCGA
The DNA here is from genome assembly GCA_041739175.1 of Sphingomonadaceae bacterium. Classification (GTDB taxonomy): domain Bacteria; phylum Pseudomonadota; class Alphaproteobacteria; order Sphingomonadales; family Sphingomonadaceae; genus JBGSSR01. The sequence goes on along the minus strand of JBGSOJ010000317.1, from coordinate 3,631 downwards.
ACAGACCGAAACCGTAGCCGTAAAAAATCGACGTCATGACGATGGATGTGCCTAGGTAGTTGGTAAACGCCATCTGCCCTGTGCGTGCGAGCATCAGCGCAACCACGCTGTCGCGGCCGTACCCACGCCACCACCATAAAATTAACGCGGCATACCCAACCGCCGCAACAATCTGCACCTGCCCGCCAACGCCAAGGTTGATGACAAAGCCAACCAGCGGATCATATCCGCTCGCCACCGCCCACACGCCCATGCCAATATTGACGGGCATTGCAAAGCAAAGCGACAAAATCGCCACGCGCCGGTATTGTGATAGGTCCCACTCGCCAATCAAAAAGCCATTGCGATAGAGCGCCATCCCCAGCGTCATCAGGCCCAAGGTCCCGGGGATCATGACGAACAGCAAAACCAATAGATCCGCCAACCCGCTCCACCGATCCGCAACAATGGCATCATAGCCGCTTCGGAACAGGGTCAAATCCTTGCTATAATCCTGCGCCGAAAAGCGCATTGTATCGCTTAGCCCCTTAACAATTTCGGGCGAAAAATCGGATGGGATGAGGCCGGTGAAAATCAGTGTGCCAAAAATCGAACTCAGGCCGAATATTAGGAAATCGAAAGCAAACAGGATGATCGTCCACACCCAAAGCGATTTTAGGGAGAGATTGCGTGCAAAGTAAAGCATCAACCCTGCCGTGGCATACAAAGTCAAAATGTCACCCCACCAGATCAATAGTGCGTGAACCAAGCCGAATATTAACAGCCATATCATACGGCTATAATGCACTTTCACCGGGGACAAACCGCCCACTAAGGCACGCTCAATGACCAGCAGGCAGCTTGCGCCGAACAGAATCGAGAACAGGCTGCGCATTTTGTTGTTGAACAGAACAAAATCGACAAACCAACTGGCTTCGTTCACCGCGCCCTGGCTTTGTGGTCCCTCTGGCATCATATAGGCCGCCTCGGGCAAAGCGAATGATTGGATGTTCATGGCCAGGATACCCATGACGGCGACGCCGCGCACGATATCCAGTGAGGCGTAGCGTGACGCCTGTGGCGCAGCATTTGTCGGCATCGCGCCAGTCCCCCGTTAACAAGCTACCGCATTCGTAATGCTGGGCTGCAACCTCGTCCATTGAAAAGTGGCAATAGTTGGATATGCGGTGATGGCCAACAAAGGCCTGTCGCATCAATGCCTCTAACGTCGCGGACGATGCGCGAATTAACTTGAAATTCACGCCAACGCCATTAGGTTGCAATTTAAAATGTAATTCCACGCACGATTAACTCGCGAGAAGCCTTATGACCGTTAGTCCCAATCTGCCCTTATACCACCCTGAACGTCCGATTTTGCGAATGCGCCCGATTAAGGCGCTGCGCCATTTCCGCCGCCTGGTGGCGAACAAGGAATCGACGGAGGAGGTGTTCCACATCTTCCAATCGCTGCCGCGCAAATCGTTTTTGGACGAAGTCGCGCGTTTTACCAGCAGCGAGGCGGGCAAAAAATTGATGGTGAGCGAGCCGCATTTGCCCACGCTTCTCGACGATCACGCCCGCCTGCGGACAATGCCAAAGGGCAGCGTGGCGCACGCCTATTGCGACTTTATGGAGCGCGAGGGCCTGACCGCCGCTGGATTGGTGGAGGAATATAACCGCTTCCAACCGCGCCGCTTCCCTGATCTGTTGGAATATTATATCTCCCGCAACCGTGACACGCACGACATGCTGCACATCTTAACCGGCTATGGCCGCGACAGCCTGGGTGAGGCGTGCGTGTTGGCGTTCACTTATGGGCAGAACCCCGCGCCGGGACATTTGTTTATTGCGTATCTGGCCGGGCTGGAGATTAAAAAGCAATCGCGTCGGTCGCGCGCGAAAATCTTCGCCGCGATTAATCAGGCGCGCCGCCATGGCCGCGGTGCGCCCCGCGTGGCGGAGCAGCCGATTGAGGAATTGCTCGCCCGCGATCTGGAGGAAGTCCGCCGCGCCTGGAACATCGGCGCGCCGACGGCCTATACCGCCGCGCATGACGCAATGCGCGCGGTGGGAATGGACCCGTTTGATATGATGAAAGCGCCCACGGCCAAGGGCGAGTTGGCGGCGGCCTAAAGCCAACTTGCGATCTGCTCGAAAGGCTTTTTGGTCAGCGCATGGTCGGGCACGGTCGCATTTGGCGCAGGATGGCCAGCGACGATAATCATCAGCGGCTTTTCCCACTCCGGCCGCCCGCAAATCGTGCGAAGGAACCCCATCGGCGACGGCGTGTGCGTTAATGTCGCCAGCCCCGCCTCATGCAGCGTGGCGATCAGCATCCCGCACGCGATTCCGACGCTTTCGGTGACGTAGTAATTCTGCGCCCGACCATCCTCGGCCATCCCGCCCTTACGCTGCGCAAAGGCGACGATTAGCCAGGGCGCGGTTTCCAAAAACGGCTTGTCCGCATCAGTGCCCAGCGGGGCCAGCGCGCCGAGCCATTCCTCGCCAGCCTTCGCCGTGTCTCCATCGGTGCCGTAGAAGCGCCGCTCCTCCTCCTCCGCTGCCGCGCGAATCGCGCGTTTGGTGTCGGGCGAGGCAATCGCGGCAAAGTGCCACGGTTGATGATTGGCCCCATTGGGCGCAGTGCCCGCCGCGCGGATGGCGTATTCGATGACCGCGCGCGGGACCGGCGTATCGGCAAAATCGCGGCAACTGCGCCGTTTGGAGAGCCGGTCAAAGGCCGCCTTTGCCGCCTTGATCCGCGCCGCATCGTCCATTGACGGGAGCGCGGGATAGGGCAGAAAATCGGCCATGCGGGTTAATCCTCCATCCAATCCTTGAAGAACGACTCATGCGCCGCGCGGAGGTCGGAGAGGGGGATGGAAAAGCCCGGCCCGCTTACCGCATCTCCGCCCACGGTTCCAACGCGCGTCATGGGAAGACCCGCTGCTTGGATCGTATTGGCCACTGCGCTTGTCACGATAAAGCGGGCCTGATCCTCACCGAAGGCTGTAAAATGGTCGCCAATTTCTTCCAATTGGCATCCCATACCGCTGGCCAAAGCCATTTCGGCAAGGGCGACCAAAAGCCCGCCATCGCTAATGTCATGAGCCGCGCTGACCTTGCCCGCGGCAATCAATGCGCGAACGAACTCGCCATGCGCGCGCTCTTTCGCCAAATCGACAGGTGGCGGATTTCCAGCCTCAATATCGTGTAACGTACGCAACCATAATGTTTGGCCTAAATGGCCATTATTTTGGCCAATCACAAAGATTGCATCGCCTTCAGCGGCGAAACCGATGCGAGCCATCTTGCTCACATCATCGAGCAACCCAACCCCGCCAATCGCGGGCGTGGGCAAAATTGCGCTGCCGCCGCCGGTCGCCTTGCTTTCATTATACAGCGACACATTGCCCGACACGATGGGGTAATCCAGCGCGCGGCAGGCGTCGGCCATGCCTTCCAAAGCTCCCACAAACTGCGCCATAATCTCTGGCCGCCCAGGGTTGGCGAAGTTGAGGCAGTTGGTGATGGCGAGTGGCCGCGCCCCCACGGCGCAGATGTTGCGGTAGTTTTCCGCCACCGCTTGTTTACCGCCCTCATAGGGGTCGGCATAGACGTAGCGCGGGGTGCAGTCGGTGCTCATGGCGAG
>JBGSOJ010000300.1:0-3152 GCA_041739175.1 Sphingomonadaceae bacterium | reverse complement strand
CGATGACCCGCCGCCGTCCAGATTAATTGCCTCACGCGCGCCCAGCGCAAGGAACAGGTCGGTCAACGCGTCGAGGCTCGCGCCCTCGCTATACCCTTTTTGCCGCCCATCGATGACGATGATCCACCCCGTCTTGCCATCCGCCGAAACGCCCATCGCGGTGCGCGGCTGCGCCGTGCTGGCATAGCGATAGTCGTGCTTTTCAAACGAGCGCCGTTCACCGCCCGCCAGCAGGCGCGGGCCAGCGGCGACCCCTTGGTCATATCCGCCGGGACAGATTTGCCCATCGGCAATGACAATGCGCAGCCCGCGGAAACAGATGATCGCATTGACGCGCAGGTCAAGGTCAGTCTCCACCGGCGATACCACCACGCCATCGGCGATAACCGCGCCCGACGCATTTACCGGCTCCCCCTCATGCGGGTAGAAGTCATCGCCATCGGGCGAGCCACCGGCGAAGGGCAGGAAATAGCTGGCGTTCACCGCCGCCACCGCATCCACTTTGTCGAGATAGCCGCTGGTGCTGAGCGCGGTAAACTCCATCCCCGCCGACCGGTCCGCCGCCGTGGTGCGGAACGCGAGTGCAGGGTGGGTAAGGTCGATCTCCAAAACATGCGCGACAAAGCGATGCTCGCCCACGCCCGCCATTTGCCGGTAGGTGATTGCGGGGTGTATCCGCTCCACCACTGGTGCAGCAGGCGCAGCTTGCACGGGCGCGGGAGCAGCCATGGGCGCCGCGCCGGGCAAAGTTGCGCAGCCAGTCGCTGCAAAAAACGATAAAAGGCCAATGAGGCCCATGGTCCTTATGCGCACATAGCCCCCAATTTCGCCAACATTTGAATAGCTAGGAAGGGAGCCAAAGCCCCCTCCCACAATCGCCGCATCATCCTTAAAATTTGAACGATACGCCGACGAACACCGTGCGTCCATAAATGCTGGTATCGCGGACAAAATTGCCAACAGCGGTGGTTTGCACATTGGCTTTGCGTTCATCGGTGATGTTGCGCACCTCTGCGGTCAATTGCACCTGCGGAGTCAGGCGCAGGCGGCCGGTCCAGTCCAATTGCCAATAGGCCAGATCATAACGGTCGGTGTCGGCAACATCGGAGGTTGAAATCGCGCTGGGATCGCCGCTGGCGCGGGCAAAGGTAAGCCGCGTTTCAACCGGCCCGCCCTTATAGAAAATCGCGGCGTTGATGACATTGCCCGGTTGGTTGACCAGTTGGTTGACTTGACGAAGGATCACGGCATCGGTGCCGACGACATCGACTTTGCCGTCAAAATATGAGAAGTTGGCCGACACGCCAAAACCATCGAGCAATCCCACCACATTGCCCAAATCATTGTAGATCAATGACAATTCAAAGCCGGTCAAAGTGGTGCTCGACACGTTGCGCGGCTGCGTCACGCGGGTCAGCACGCCGTCGATTTCCTCCTCATCCTGGAAGCGGAAAATTTCGTTGCTGATGTCTTTGTGGAACACCGCCACGCTCAACAGGCCCTGATCGCCGGGCAGATAATATTCCAATGAGGCGTCATAGCTGTCCGCTTCGCGTGCCTGCAAATCGGGGTTGCCGCGCGACAGTTGCGGCGTTCCGTCGCCCGCGATGGTGACCGATTCCGAACCCGCCAAGTCAATCGGGTTGGGGCGGCCCACGGCCTTAAACCATGATCCGCGCAGGCGCAGATTATCGGTCACGTTCAGATATCCGGTGACCGAGGGCAGCCAATTGTCATAGCTGTTCGTCCGCTCCACCCGCGACACAACGCCGCTTTGCGTGCGTTGCCGCTCGACCAGCGTGTCGGTCTTTTCATAACGCACGCCAGCGAGGATGTTGAAGCCATCGCCGCGATAGCCAATCTGGCCATAGCCCGCGAACACTTGCTCCTCAAAGCGGTAATCGGCGGCGGTGTTAGACACCGTTTCGGTGAACAGCGTGCGATTGGCGTTGAAATAGTCGAAGAACGGCCGGGTATCGAGCATCAACAGATCATAGGGGGCATAGGGACCGCGAAAGGTCTCTTCCAACACAAAATTGGCGGCATTCAAGGTGTTACCCGAAGCGAGACGATAGGTCGTGCGGTCCTCATCAAACACGCGGCGGTTTTCGCGGAATTGCACCCCGGCATCAACGCCGAAACCGCGGTCGCCCTTTTCGCGGTTAAAGCTGTAATCGGCGGAAAATTCCTCCACGAAATCATCGCTGAATTGCTCATAGTCAATATAGCTGGTGAAGGCGTAATTGGCCGCATTGCCGTAATAAGCGGGATCGGTAATCGTGAAAATCGGCGCGAACCCGTCATAGACATAGGTGCTGCCAAGCTCAGTGCGGTTGTTCGGCGTGGTGAAGCGCACTTCGTTCGATGGCTCGTGGAACGTTGCTTCTGAATAGCTGGCGGCGAATTTGAGCACATGGCCATCGACAGGCTCCATGCGCAAATGGCCCTGTGCGGTGAACAAAGGCTTATCAATGAAAAAGTCGTTGTTGCGGATAAACGCTTGGCCTTGCGGAACGGTCACGGTGCCGCCGCTTTCGGTTTGCGTGCCACGCAGGTCGAGTTGCTGACTGATCCGCAATTCGGTGTCGTTTTGTTCGAAATAGGACACCAAACCGCTCAGTTGGAAGCGATCACTTGGGCGGATTTCCACGCGGGCATAGCCGCCGAACCGCTCCAACGTGTTGGGATAGCCCTGATAGACGGGCGACCCAGCACGCGGTATCGTGTCGGTCAATGCGTTATACGTCCCCACGCTAAACCGTTGCTGGTCGCGGCGGCGCAACAAATAAGAGCCCGAAACAACGATGCCGACGACATCATTGGCAAGCCGCGTGCTCATCGTCGCTTCGCCGCGATAGGACGGGCCATTGTCACTGTCACGGCCAAAGCCGACGCCGGGTACATCCTGTTGATCCGAAAAGCCAACCGCGCCGGAACCCGCGAAATAAAACCCCTTCGCATCAAAGGCCGAGCGCGAGACGAGGTTAATCGTCCCGCCAACCGCATTGCCCTCAATATCCGCGGTGCGTGATTTGAAGATTTCCAAGCGGCGGACCGAACTGGACGGGATCGCCTCCAAATTGACGCGGCGGTTGCCGCGCTCCGCTGTTGCGATTAGCGATCCGTTCAATTGCGCAATGGTATAGTCGGCG
>JBGSOJ010000247.1:0-7793 GCA_041739175.1 Sphingomonadaceae bacterium | reverse complement strand
GCCATGCCGTTGAGGTGGCATCGATCCTCCGCCGCGAGCCGGGATATAAACCGCGGTTGCCAGATCGGGCGGAAACTATGCCCGTCGTCGACTGCGCCGATGCACGAAAAGCGGGTGTTGACGAAAAATGGCCGCATCGCGCCGTCAAAGCCGACATCATGCGCATCGCAGTCGCCGGTCACCCACGCCGCATGCGGGGCAAAGACCGCGTCAAAGCCGTTGGCATCGGCTTGTCCGGGGGGCAGGACATTGTCAAAGCGGTGCAACTGATATTCGCCGGCCAGCGCGAGCGAGCGCCCGTCATCGCTGACCGCAATCCCCATACAGCGCGCAAAGCTGCGTTCGAACACTGACAGCCGCCCATCGGCGCGCAGCCCGATCAGGAAAAGCTTGCCCGCCTGATAGGTGGAAAAGGCGATGCTGCCGCCGGTGCGCGCCAGCCAGTCGGTGAACCCGCGCGAGGTGGATATCGCCAGCTTTTCGGACGGTGCCTCCGCTACCGCTGGGTCGCTTGCTGATTGGTTCACTGCGTTCTCCTTGCCTGTTGCGGGTTGGTGCGCTGCGCGGCGCGGGCGCAACTCTTGTTCGCAAAGCCCGGCCTGCGCAAGCGCAAATCGCAGGTTCACCGGCATGCGCGCCGCGGTGATGGCGGGATTGCTCCGCAGCAAGTGCGGAGCAAAGGCCGCGCTATATCGTCATTCCAGCGAAAACTGGAATCCAGACCGCTCCTTCCCCAAAAAAACATCGGGCGATAATTTGACCGTTGACTATACACAATGCAGTATTGCACTTTCTGATAAGAAACGGCATCGTTATAGGGGTTCGAGTTGTATTTGTCGCAATATTGTAACAAATTTATGTTGGATCTCAACTTGTCATCGAACTTGGTTCGCAGTGCCGCATCGGCTCCTTCGCACCAGCATAGGAGCAGCGATATATGACCTTTTCAGCAGTTTTTGACCTTTCCACGCTCGACGGGACTAACGGCTTCCGCCTCGACGGGATCGACGCGACCGACTATAGCGGCGTTTCGGTTGCCAGCGCAGGCGATGTCAATGGCGATGGCTTCGATGATATCATCATCGGCGCAAATTACGCCGATCCGGGCGGCAACAGCAATGCTGGGGAAAGCTATGTGGTCTTTGGTTCGGGCAACGGCTTTGCCGCGAGCTTTGACCTTTCTGCGCTCGATGGCACCAACGGCTTTCGCCTCGACGGGATTGATGTTAGGGACCAAAGCGGGTTCTCGGTCGCCAGCGCAGGCGATATCAATGGCGACGGCTTTGATGATATCATCATCGGCGCCTTTGGTGGTGACCAAGCGTTTCGACCCGTGCGCATCGATCGTGGGGAAAGCTATGTCGTCTTTGGTTCGGGCAGCGGCTTTGCCGCGAGCATCGACCTTGCCACCCTCAACGGGACCAACGGCTTCCGTCTCAACGGGATCGATTCGAACGACTTTAGCGGTTTTTCGGTAGCGAGTGCAGGCGATGTCAATGGCGATGGCTTTGATGATCTGATTATCGGCGCTCGGTCTGGCGATCCGGGCGGCGACAGCTATGCCGGGGAAAGCTATGTGGTCTTTGGTTCGGGCAGCGGTTTTGCCGCGAGCTTTGATCTGGCCAGTCTAAATGGAACCAACGGCTTCCGCCTCGACGGCATTGATGCGTTAGACGCAAGTGGGATTTCGGTTGCCAGCGCGGGCGATATCAATGGCGATGGTTTCGATGATATCATCATCGGTGCCAGCGGCGGCGATCCGGGTGGCGACAGCTATGCTGGGGAAAGCTATGTCGTCTTTGGTTCGGGCGATGGCTTTGCCGCCAGCTTTGACCTTGCCACCCTCGATGGCAGCAACGGCTTCCGGCTCGACGGGATTTCTGAGCGCGATATTACTGGCTTATCGGTCGCTAGCGCGGGCGATGTCAATGGCGATGGCTTTGATGATATCATCATTGGGGCCTATGGCGCTGATCCGGGCGGTAACAGCGAAGCCGGGGCAAGTTATGTGGTGTTTGGGCGCGCCAGCGGCTTTGCCGCCAGCTTGGACCTTTCCACCCTCGATGGGACCAACGGTTTTCGCCTCGACGGGATCGATGCGGATGACCGCAGCGGTCGTTCAGTGGCCAGCGCGGGCGATGTCAATGGCGATGGCTTCGATGATATCATCATCGGGGCTCGGGCTGGCGATCCGGGCGGTGACAGTGCTGCCGGAGAAAGCTATGTCGTGTTCGGGCGCGCCAGCGGCTTTGCCGCCAGCCTTGATCTCGCCACCCTCGACGGCACCAACGGCTTTCGCCTTGAAGGCATCGATGCGAATGACAACAGCGGTTATTCGGTCGCGGGCGCGGGCGATATCAACGGCGATGGCTTTGACGATTTGATCATCGGGGCGCCTTTCGCCGCTCCGGGCGGCGACAGCGGTGCCGGCGAAAGCTATGTGATCTTTGGCCGTGCATCAGCGCCCGCGCCGATCAATGGCGGCAGCGACGACGATCCGTTGGTTGGTGCCGCGGGCGATGACAGCATCAACGGGCTGGGCGGCAATGATGTGCTTTCCGGGCTCGAGGGCGATGACACGCTCGACGGCGGCGAGGGTAACGACCGGCTCAATGGCGGTGCAGGCGCGGACACGCTGATCGGCGGCGCGGGCAATGATGTCTATAATTTCGCCGATGCGACTGATACGATCACCGAAGTGGCAGGCGAAGGCATTGACGAAGTGCGCGTCAACATCAGCTTCAGCCTGTCCGAAATCGCCAATGTCGAAAATCTGACTTTGCTTGGCAGCAATGCGGTGAATGGCACGGGCAATGATTTCGATAATGTCATCACCGGATCGGGCGCGAACAATGTGCTTGATGGCGGCGCGGGCAACGACACGATCTCGGGCCGCAGCGGCAACGACACGATCACTGGCGGCGAAGGCGATGACACGCTAAACGGCGACGCGGGTAACGATACACTGAATGGCGGAGCGGGCACCGATACGCTGAACGGCGGTTTGGGCAGCGACACGCTGAACGGCGGCGACGATAATGATACCCTGAGCGGCGGTGATGGCAATGACATATTGAACGGTGACGCGGGTGGCGACACGCTGAACGGCGGCAATGGCGTGGACCGGTTGAATGGCGGCGACGGCAACGACGCGCTCAATGGCGGTGCCGGCAATGATATTCTCAGCGGCGGGATTGGCGATGACAATGTCCGTGGCGGCGCGGGGCGCGATATCGCGACCGGCGGCGAGGGCGTTGATGTCTTTGCATTTAGCGTTGGCGATTTTGCCGGGCTGACTTCGACCACCGCCGATCGGATCACCGATTTTGCGCAGGGAGAGGATTTGCTCGACCTCAGCGCGTTGCCGGGTAGCTTGACCTTCATCGGCAATGCGGCTTTCAGCAGCACGGCGGGCGAAGTGCGCTTCCAGCAAATTGGTGGCAGCCACACGCTGGTCAGCGGCGACACCGATGGCGACGGCACGGCGGACTTTGCGATCCGGCTCGACGGACTGGTGAATTTGGTCGCGGGCGATTTTGCGCTTTAGGCGACCGGTTACGCAATCGGTCGAGTGATCCGCGCAGGCTTGTGCATCGGTTGAAGGTTCGGGTGCTCCGGACGTGCCACGGAGCCTATCGAAGTAGCTAACGTATTGGATCCCCGCGTATGCGGGGATGACAGCGGAATGTTCATCGTCCTACCATTGGCGCCAGCCCCAGCGTTGGCCACAGCCGATCCCAGCTTTCGCCGGAATGACGATCATGTCTTTGCCAACGATCTCATAGTAAGTGCGGAGCACCGCTCGCATATAATCGCGTATCTGCTCCTGAGGGGGCTCTTAACGGCAAATTTGCAAACCCACACAGATCCCGGGCCAAGTCCAGCGCATCATCTAGGGTCAAGACCCATTGAGCACATGGCCCTGGCTTGCGGCGAAATGGTTCAAAGCAAGGCAAGAGTGAGGAGATTAGTGGTTGTATTCGACGAACGAGAGACGATGCTCTGAACCATATTGGCCAAGCTCCGCGGGTGGCCCAGCGGGCGCAAGCGTCTTTGTCAAAGCCCTTTAAGGGAGGACCACTACCTTTTTCGCGCTTTTTCTATCATCTCATCGCTCGATGTTGCCAACACGGCTCATGTCATTAATCAGTCCTGACCCAAAGTAGGTCGGTGGAAAGTTGGTGCACCCGACAGGATTCGAACCTGTGGCCTCTGCCTTCGGAGGGCAGCGCTCTATCCAGCTGAGCTACGGGTGCGGATGATGGAGGACCGTTAGCAGCGGATTTCGCGTTTTTCCAGCCCCAAATGGACAGGGGCGGCGCTTAGTCTGGAAAAAGGCTGAGGCGCTAATGCCCAAACACTGTCGCCGACGGTCATCCTTGCGCCGTGCCGCCCCCGCCGATGCCATGCGCCGCCACCACAAATGGCTAAGTCAAATTAAGCACCGGCGCATCTTGATAGGCGACATGCCCCGCATGGGGTTTCATTTTGCATATCTTTTTGCAGCCGTAGCAATATTGCGCCGCCGCGCTGGCGGCATCAAAACCGGCACCTTGGCCCGCGATTAGGCAGCGTGTGGCGCGATAGGCGTCGCTATTCCAGACGGTCGCCATGTCGTCGGTGAACACATTGCCCATCACCATGGGATTGGCAACCATGGGGTCATATTGTTCCGATTGGCGATGGGAACAGCATGGGATGACATCGCCGTTATACTTCACCGTCATGAACAGCCAAGGCCAATAGCAATTTTGCGGAAAGCGACCGGGCGCAAAGCCATCGAAATCGAAATGGCGCGGGTGCATGTCGTCCATTGTATAATGTGCGGGCGCGTAGGTGGTGAGTTCATCGACGCCCATCGCCTGCATCCGGGCGCGCATATCGGGAAGCTCATCACGGTTCCCTTTATGCGACAAGGATTGCACCTCAATCCGCATATCGCTGCCAAGGCGGTTGCGCGCGGCGACGAGCCGTTCAATATTCGAAAGGATAAAATCCACGCGGCCACCAACGCGGGTGAGTTCGTATTTTTCCTGACTGATGCCGTCCAAGCAGGCCTTAAAATGGTCAATTCCGCTGACGGCGATAGCGTCAATCTTTTCATCTGACAGCCGAAAGCTGAAATTGGTGCTGACATGGGTATAAATGCCGGCCTCGCGCGCAACCGATGCCATCGCGTTCAGGTCAGGATGCGTCATCGGATCGCCGAGATAATATAGCGAAAAGGCCGACACCTTGCCCTCACACCGCGCCACCAACAGTTTGAATTGATCAAGCGACATGCGTTGCGTCTTCGCAAAGCGTGACCCGCCACCGCCCTCACCATGCACACAAAAGGTGCAGCGCAGATTGCATAACGGCGAGATATCGACTTTCAAAACCGTGGGAAAGGCGTGTGTATGCTCAACACCGGCCAGAAAATCTTTGGCGGCAGTGGCAATATTCAGCGCGCGTTTTGCGGTCAGATGCTTAGAAAACCAGCGTTGGCGGCGCGCAACATTTTCCGCGATATTTAACGTTGTACGCTTTTGCGATGATGGTTCCCGATATTTCATGGCCATGTAACGCTACTCCCATCGATTCGGTATGCATTATTGTATATTATATATAGCAAAAGGAGATAGCCATTTTTATTATAAAATGTAAAACAGAAAGCATCGATAAATATTCAGTGTTTTCAAACAATTTGGTCATAATACTGTACTATTCAGTGCAGATCATTTATTGCACCTCTTCCTATCGCTATTGCCGTCGTTTCCATGGTTGACATTGTTGTCGATATGCCGTATTTTCTAGTGCAATAGAATAGGTCGACAGTGCGCGTTAAGTATAGCGGTAACTTTCCAAGTGGCGGGGTGATGTAAGCGATATGAAAAATGCCGTTATATTGGTACTTTCGTGCCTACTGCTTATATCCTGCGGTAAGTCTGAGGCTGTCATCCGGGCCGAGGCCCTGACGGAACAGGTCAACGGCTATGAACAGGAAAAAGAAGCCAAAGTTGCGGAAAAGGCAAAATTGGAAAGCGAACTTGCCGACCTCAACGCGCAATTGGCACCGTTGCAGGGGCAATTGGGCCAAGTGAACGGGCAAATGGCGCAGTCGCGCAACAAAATCAACGCCATGCTGAAACCCGTCGCGTGGAGCGCGGTTGCACCTTCAGGTGAAGGCGTAGCGCACGCGTGGACCATTAAAATTGAGATGCTATCCGTCAACCGATGGGAATGGAAGGAGGAGGAAAGCGTGGCCGCCTCCGACGGGTGGGAAACAGCCCAAGTGTTCGATGTCCTCAATTATTCTGTCGATCCGCGTTCACTCAAGTCAGAGGCGTTGGTTACAACATATCTCGATAAACCGGCCATTCGCTTTGATTGCATGACGGAAAAATGCATCAAGGTGGAGGGTAGCCAGCAATTAAGCGAACCGATTGGGCCGGTAAACGAAATGCGCGATTCCAATTATTGGGCGTTCCGCAGCGCAGATGACGCACGGGTCGCTGCGCAGGATATTAGCGCGTTTATCTCCGCCGCAAAGCAAGAAAACGGCCTGCCGCAGCGCGCGTCGGGATTGAACGATCGGGCGGCCAAAATCACCGAGGAAATTGCCCGACTGACCGAAGAAATCGACACCCTGGACGAGAAGATTGCCGATTTAACCGGACAAATCAAAATTCTCGTCCCCCAGGGTCTGAAATCCTGAACGTAGCTGGGCGATCCTTCGCTTACAAATACGGCTGTAATTGAAACTCCGCCCGCGCCGTTTTCCCGCCGCGTATATAATCGAACGCGACAGTATCGCCCGGCGCGCCGTGAACCGCCTTCATCAATTCGTCCCAGCCAATGCCGGTCACGCGGTCGCCCACCATCAGCCCCGCCGCCGCCGGGCTGCCGATGCCGACATCGTCGATGGTGATTGTGTCGCCCTTTTGCTCAAACCAAAGGCCGGACATCGGATAGTCATTGTCGCGCGGCGCGGTCAGGCCATTGGGTTTCAAATACAGTTGCTTGCCCTTCGCATCAAAACTCATGTGGAAAAAGCGCAGCGCCTGCATCCCGATCAGGCCGTCAATATGCGGGAACTCGCCAAGGCCTACGCCCGGGCGCGTCACCGTGACCAACGGCGATTCCAGCACGAATTTGTAGAGTTTCATCCGGTCCAACCGGAACAGACGCGTCGGCACACTGGCCCGGCCAAAGCCGCGCGATCGGCTGGGCGCATAGGGCTGGCCGGAGGTCCATAGCCCGCTTTTCTCCGACCCCTTTTTGTCCAGCCAAAGCCAACCGGGGGAACCGGTATCCAATTGATAACGGCCATCGACGCCCGCAATGTGGCCATCCACCATCAACATCCCGCTATTGAAGTACGGATCTTGAATGTAACTGTCGGGGATGGGGTAATAGCCGTCCCGCGTTTTACGGCCATTGGGGTAGATGCGCCACTCCCCCTTCATCAGGTCAAGGTCGCTATCGCGGCTCATAAACAGGCCGCCCCCAAGGATACCCGCGGCCTCCTCCGTCGTCGCGCCATTCATCCAATCGATGGCGGCAAATTGCATCCCGTCGATGTTGAAGGCCCCGCCGATCTGCACCTTTTTGGAATAGAACACCTTCGCATCGCGCTCACCGCCAACGCCGCCGACGGTCGTCGTACCCCGTTGCTCCAGCTTTGCCACGCGGGCGTAGTCGTCGTTAACAAAGCTACTCCACGCGCCGGTATCGAACCAGAAATAGCGCGGAGCCGAGCCGTTGAGGCCAACCATCGTCCACACGCGCCCGTCCTCAAACGCGACGCCAGC
>JBGSOJ010000218.1:0-3898 GCA_041739175.1 Sphingomonadaceae bacterium | reverse complement strand
GCTTAAGGCAGCGGCGCACTTTTAGCAGTCTCATCATTATACGCCCGCGCCGCATTGCCATGCCGCGTAGGGTAAGCAGGACGATTTTCATGAAACCGAACACCAAACGGGCGCTGCTGATTGGCAGTGGCCTCATCCTATTTACGCAGCCCGTGCACGCACAGGATCGCGCGCTGACCGATATTGTCGTTACCGGCCACCGCGCCGAAGCGATGACGGCGGAAAGCGAACCCTCCACTATCGCCATTCCCCTACCCGACGGCGCGGAAATCGTCGCGCAGCTCCCCGGCGCGGCGGTCACCGACAACGGCGCTTTGTCGGGCCAAGTGCAATATCACGGCGTCGCAGGCGAACGCGTATCAACGCTGATCAATGGGCAGAGCTTCGCCACTGGAGGGCCGAATGCCATGGACCCCGCGATGCATTATGCCCCCGCGCTGCTGATCGACCGCGTTGAGGTCGCGCGCGCCATTGGGCCCGTGCGCAGCGGGCCTTCGTTGGGCGGGCAAGTCAATGCCATATTGCTTAGCCCCGCGTTCACGCAAAGCAGCGCGCTGACCGCCACCGGCCTTGTCCGCAGCCAATATCGCGGCGCGGATGATAGCTATGGCGTTGGCGGCATGGTCGGCGTGGCCAGTGATACGGTGCGCGTCGGCGTGATTGCTGCCTATGAAAAGGGCGACGACTACCGCTTCCCCGGCGGGCGGGCGGCCTCCACCGGATTTGAACGCGCCGTCTATGGCATTACCATCGGCGCACAAGCGGGGCCGGGGGAAATTGAACTGGAATACCGGCGGCAGGAAACCGATCCATCGGGCAACCCGCCGTTTTCGATGGACATCATCTATTTCGACACCGATTTCCTGCGTATGGCGTTCACGGGCGATGTGACCGAGTCGGTGCAATTGCAGGTGCGTGGCGGCCATGTCGCGGTGCGGCATTTGATGGACAACAACAGCTTCCGCACACCGCCCACCGACCCGACGCGGTTCCGCGAATCCTTTGCCACGTCGGACAGCTTCAACGGCGGCGCATCGCTGCGCTTTGGTAAGGCGGACAGCTATGTGATGGTCGGCGGCGATTTCGACCTGCACAAAAAATACATGGCGATTTCCAACCCCAACAATCCGGCGTTCTTCATCGCCGCGTTCAACGACACCACCACCGACCGGCTGGGCGGATTTGTGGAGGCGCGGGGCAGTTTGGGCGCGCTCAATGGCGAAATCGGCTTACGCTATGACCATTATGCGCAAAATGCCAAGGCCCCCGTTCTGGGCAGCGCGGTGATGGGCGGCCCCGTCACATTGGCCAATCTGTTCACCGCGGAGGACCGCAGTTGGAGCAGCGATGCGGTGGACGCCAGCGCACGGCTGTGGCTGGACGCCGGCGCGTTCACCCCGCGCCTGGTCATCGCCTATAAGCACCGCGCGCCGACAACGGTGGAGCGTTATGGCTGGCTGACCATTGAGGCGAGCGGCGGTCTGGCCGATGGCAATATCTACCGCGGCAACCGCGACCTGAAAATTGAACGCGCGGCAATTATTGAGGCGGGATTCGATTACGAAGCGGGCGGTATTACCGTGCGCCCGACGGTCTATTACCGGCGCATGGATGATTATATTCAGGGCACGCCGTTCGATGACTCGCCGGGTGTGCTTAACACGCCGGTGGAAATGGTGTCGGCGGCCAATGGCGATCCGACGCCGCTGATGTTCCGCAATGTTGATGCGGAGATTTACGGCGCCGATGTCGATGTCGGCATCGCCCTACCCGCCGGGTTCCGCTTTGACGGGGTCGCAAGCTATGTGCGCGGGAAAAGGCGCGATGTGGAGGACAATCTCTATCGCATTGCCCCGCCGAACGCGCGGTTGACTCTGTCCTATGCGAACGGCGGGTTCAGCCTGTTCGCGCAAACGCACCTCGTCGCGCGGCAGGATGATGTCAGTGCCACCAACGGGGAAGCGGCCAGCGGTGGCTATGCGTTATTTAACGCGGGCGGCGGGTTCAGCATCGGCGGATTGAATCTGAACGCGGGGGTCGAGAATATTTTCGACCATTACTACACCGAACATCTGTCGGGCTATAACCGCATCATCGGCAGCGATGTGCCGGTGCTCAGCCGCCTGCCCGGTGCAGGGCGAAGCGTATGGGTACGCGCAAGTTTCGCGTTTTAGAATTAGAACGGGGGCTGCTTCGGCGGCCCCCTACCATTCGCCAAAATCGCCTTCACCTTGACTGGTGCGTCCTGTAGCCCTTGTGGGGCGGCGATGGGCGTAATTGCGGCGTTTTACAAAGCGCAAGGCCGGCCACTCACCGCGCGGAACAGCCTCGACCAATCGGAACCCCTGCGCCCGATACGCGGCGGCGACGCGCGCTTGCTGGCTATGCAACAGGCCCGCAAGGATCAGCGTCCCGCCATCGGCCGTAATCGCGCCAAACCCCGGCGCGAGTTCGATTAGCGGTCCGGCCAGAATATTGGCGATCAATAGGTCATAGGGCGCACGGCTCCAAATCACCGGATGGTCGCTGCCGCTGGCCGTGAACAAGTCCACCGCGCCGCGCCCCATGCCGATGGGGACGTTGTTTTGGACGGCATAGCGGTGTGCGGTCTCTACTGCCACCGGGTCAATGTCGCTGGCCAGCACCGCCGCCAAGGGCCACAAGTCGTTCGCTGCAAAGGCCAGCAGTCCGGTGCCCGTGCCAATATCCGCCACATTGAAGTAACGCCGTCCCGCGACCTCCAATCGGTCGAGCATTGCAAGGCATCCGTGCGTGGTTTCATGATGGCCCGTTCCGAACGCCTGCGCCGGATCGATGCAATAATTGCGCGCATCGGGGGCGGGTGCCTCATGCGAGGTGTGAATATAAAACCGCCCGACGCGCAAAGGCTCAAGCCCCGTCTGGCTCATCGTCACCCAATCATCTGGCGCGACATAGGTTGCGGCGGGCAGGGCCCCGCGAAAACTGGGCAGCAACGCGGCCAACCCTGCGATGGTTGCCGCGTCGGGTTCATCCTCAAAATAGCAATCGAGCACCCAGTCCTCGGGCCGCTTCGCATCGACCTCCCGCGACACCAGCACCGGCGGGGTGTCGAGCGCCAGAAACGCGGGCAAATCTTCGGCCAGCATCTCGCCCTCTTGGCGGGTGCAGGGGATCGACAGCAGCCAGGTGCCAGGATCATCGGGGGATTGCGAATAAGTCATCGCCGCGCCTTAGAAGGGATTGCCCGCGAACGCCACCCATCGCTGAGCGACCGCACTCAGCCCGCCGCCGCGACAATCGCCGCCCACTCTGCCTCATCAATCACCCGGATGCCCAGTTCGGCGGCCTTTTTCAGTTTCGACCCCGCGCCCGGCCCGGCGACAATCAGGTTGGTTTTCGCGCTGACCGACCCCGCCGTCTTCGCGCCCAAGGCCTCGGCCTGCGCCTTTGCCTCATCGCGGCTCATGGTTTCCAATTTACCCGTGAACACAATGGTCTGCCCCGCCACCGCGCTGTCGCGGGTTTCGACCACATATGGCGGCGGCGTGACTTCTAAGAGCAGGTCATCCCACACGGCGCGGTTGTGCTCCTCATGGAAAAAGGCGCGCAATGCCTCGATCACGGCAGGACCGATGCCATCGATATTGGTGAGATCGGCCAAGGCGTCGGAATCGCCCGCCGCCGCGCGTTCGGTCACATCGCGCAGCGCGGGCAGCCCGCCAAACGCCCTCATCAAATCGCGCGCGGTCGTAGAGCCGATGTGCCGTATGCCCAAGCCAAACAGCAACCGCGCCGCATCGGGTTCGCGCTTCGCCTCAATCGCGGCGAGCAGGTTATCAACCGACCGCTCCTGCCACCCCTCGCGGCCCAGCAACTCGGCGCGATGGCGATGCAGGCGGAAGATATCCGCCGGGCT
>JBGSOJ010000201.1:0-5756 GCA_041739175.1 Sphingomonadaceae bacterium | reverse complement strand
CTCCGGCGCATAGGTCGGGCGCTCATGCGCGGCCGGATTGCCCTCCTGAAACCAGCTATGGCGGCAATTGGCGCAGCGCACCTGCCTGCCCTGCGGACCGATGGCGCTATCGGGTACGACATAGCGCGTCTGACAATTGGGGCAGTTTAACAGCATGATGCCCCATAAACACGCCGCGACTCGCCATGGCAAGCCCCATGCACCGCGCGGCGACAGATAAGGTTAAAAAACTGTGGACGATGAACGGGTACGGCCCATTTTATGACGGTGGATGCGTGAGGCCTTGGCAAAAGCAGGCTTTACCAACCCGTCCAAATGCCGCATCAGTTGCGCCCATGGAAACGATGGTCGAATTTGAGAATGTGGGCCTGCGCTACGGGACCGAGGCGGAGACACTGTCGGACATCAATTTCCGGCTGTACCCGGGCAGCTTCGTGTTCCTGACCGGCGCATCGGGGGCGGGCAAGACGTCGCTCATGAAATTGCTTTATCTGGCGCAGCGCCCCTCGCGCGGGGTTATAAAGCTGTTCGGCGAAAATGTCGTGACGATGGAGCGCGATCGCCTGCCCCGACTGCGCCGCCGGATTGGCGTGGTGTTTCAGGATTTCCAATTGGTGCCGCATTTGTCCACCTTTGACAACATCGCGCTGCCCCTGCGCGTGGCGGGCGTGGCGGAGAACGACTTGCTGGGGCCGGTGACCGAAATGCTGGCGTGGATTGGCCTTACCGAGCGCGCCAATGCCCGCCCCGCAACGTTATCGGGCGGCGAGCAGCAACGCGTGGCGATTGCCCGCGCGGTAATTGGCCGCCCCGATATCCTTGTCGCCGATGAGCCGACGGGCAATGTCGATCCCGACATGGCGCTGCGCCTGTTAAAGCTGTTTTCGGCGCTTAACACTTTGGGGACCACTGTGCTGGTCGCCACGCACGATGTGCATTTGTTGGGGCAGATTGAGGGCGCGCAGCTGATGCGGCTGGACCGGGGACGGTTGTCCGACCCGACGGGCGCGCTTCGCAACCCGCCGCGGCCGCTTATTCTGGACGAAAGCCGCCGCCTTGACCGCAACCCAAACAATGGCGAGCCCGCATGATCCGCGCGCGCTCCATCCACAAATGGTTCCTGCCCGAGCATGACCGCAAGCTCCTGCCCGAGGGGCGCGTGAATGGGCCGATGCCGTGGGTGATTGCGATTATGATGTTCCTCACCACCTTGGCGGCGGCGGCCGGGATTGCGATTACCGCAATGGCGTTGCAGGTTGAGGATCAACTCGCCGGCCGCCTGACGGTGCAGATTACCGCGCCCAATGAGGATACCCGCGCCGCCGAAGCCGATGCGGCCGAGGCTCTCATGCGCCGGTCGCCGCAATTGTTGGAGATCGAACGGCTTAGCGATGCCGATGCCGCCGCTTTGGTTGAACCGTGGCTGGGCAGCGACCTCAGCGACAGCGATTTCCCCATCCCCGTGCTGATCGACGCGCGGTTGGCGGAGGGGCAATCGGGTGCCGTCATGGCGCTACGTTCCGCGATTATGCGTGTTGCTCCATCGGCGCGGATGGAGAGTCAGAAAAATCTGGCCGCCCCGATTGCACGGTTAATGCGATCATTGGCCATCCTTGCCTTGTCACTGGTGGCGTTGTTGGCGGCGGCAACGGGCGCGGTGGTGATGCTGACGGCAAGGGGGGCGCTGGGCAATCACCGCAATGTGATTGAGATTATCCACTTGCTCGGCGGAACCGACACGCAAATCAGCCGCCTGTTCCAGCGGCGCATTGTCCTCGACGCGCTGTTCGGCGGGCTGTTGGGGCTGGTTTTGGCTTTTATCACGATCCTCCTGTTGGAGGCGCAGATTGACCAAAGTGGCCTTGGTCTGGTTTCGGGCATGGGTTTGCCATGGTATGGGTGGATAGTGCTTGCATTGCTGCCACTGGCGGGGGCAGGGCTGGCCAATGTCGTTGCGCGGTTGGCGGTGCGCCGGGCGCTGCGCCGGATGCATTAGCAAGCCCGTCTCGGGGCAAAGAAGATAAAGGGTGTGCGCACATGATTACGCGGTTTGTCGCGTTGCTGGTAATGGCGTGGATATTGGGCTTTGCCTGGTTTGGCCTTTGGTTGCCGCGTGCCGCCGTGGCGACCACGCGCACCGATGGCGTTGTCGTGCTAACCGGTGGGGAAGGGCGGATCGAACATGGCCTTGGCGTGCTGCAACGGCAAAATGCCGCCCGCATGTTGATCAGCGGCGTGGACCGCGACGTCAAGCGCGGCGAGTTGGAGGCACTGTATCCGGAGCATTCCGAATATTTCGCCTGCTGCGTCGATTTGGGGTTTAAGGCAGTGGACACGCGGTCCAATGCGCTGGAAACCACCCGCTGGGTTGCGCGGACGAAGGCGCACTCGATCCGCCTCGTCACCAGCGATTGGCACATGCGCCGCGCGCGGTTGGAGCTTAACATGATGCTCGACAGCGATGTCGTGGTTGTGGAGGATGCGGTGCAAACCAACCCGACGCTCGCGATGCTGGTCACCGAATATCACAAATATATGCTGCGCCTGATTGCGGCGGCGGCGGGGATTTAGCGTATGAAGCGCGGCGAAACGCCCTCTGCGCCCGCCGTCGCGCTGGCGGCATTGCGGTCGGCGGTATTCCACCCGTTGTTCATCGGCCTGTCGGTGTTTTATGTGCTGGCCGCGTTGGCAATGGCCTATATCAACCGGCAAGGCCTCTTCGCGGTGGTCCATGCGTGGAGCCAAATGAACCGTGTGTTGGCGCGTTTTATCCTCGGCATTCGGGTGGAGATGGAGGGCGACCTGCCCGATGGCCCCGCGTTGGTCGCGCTAAAACACGAATCGATGTTTGAGGCGGTCGATATTTCCCGCTTGCTCGGCAATCCGGCGGTGATTGTGAAGCAGGAATTGATCGACATACCTTTGTGGGGGAAGGCCGGTCTAATCTACGGCTTTATCGCTGTGGACCGGGAGGGCGGCGCAAAATCCTTGCGCACGATGATGGCCCAGGCCAAGTCTGCGGTGGCGGAAAACCGCAAACTCGCCATTTTTCCGGAGGGCACGCGCGTGGGCGTGGGCGAGGAGCCGGAGCTGAAATCGGGCTTTGCGGGCCTCTACAAATTGCTCAATCTGCCCGTGGTGCCGATTGCGGTGGAGGCGGGGCATATCTTCCCGCCGCGCAAGTTTATCAAATTTCCCGGCGTTGTCCGGTACCGCGTGATGCCGACCATTCCGCCCAAATTGCCGCGCGAGGATATTGAGGCGCGGGTGCGCGATGCGATCAATACGCTGAACCGTTTGGATGATGGGGCAGGCGGTTAGGCGGGCGGCAAATCACGCTTGCATTGTCAGGCTTTGGTAAGCAATTGGGCGCTATTGCGGTGGCATATGATCACCGGTGCAACTCTCCCAAAGGCCCCTCCCATGAAGCTTGACAGCATCATCGCATTTGTAACCTCCGACCTGTTCGCCTCGCTTGGCGGCGGCTTTTTATTGGGAAGCGTGTTGATGTTCAGCGGCATCATCGACGGCAATGCTCAGCCCGCCGCGGCGGTGATGAGCGTGGCGGGTTAAGCGCTTAACCGTTACCCCAATCCTACCCCTTGGGATGCAGCAGATATTTCTGCGCCAGCATTTCGGGGATCATTGCGCCGATGTCACCCTGACCCACTGTGCCTGCCGCCATCGAGAGCATCCGGTCCAGACTGCGCTTCGCCGCCACCCGCACGCCCTCATCCATCTCAATCTGCGGGCGTAAATCGCGCAAGGACAGATAGAGTTTCTCCATCGTGTTCAGCGCCATATAGGGGCAGATGTTGCACGCGCAATTGCCGTCTGCGCCCGGCGCACCGATAAAGGTTTTTTCCGGCACTGCCTTCTCCATTTGGTGGATGATGTGCGGTTCGGTGGCGATAATCACCGTGTCGCTGTCCGTTTCCTTCGCGAATTTCAGGATCGCGCTGGTGCTGCCGACCATATCGGCGTGGTCGATGATGTGCGGCGGGCATTCGGGGTGCGCAGCGACCGGCGCGCCGGGGTTGGCGGCGATGAGTTTTAAGAGTTCCGTCTCGCTAAACGCCTCATGCACGATGCACACGCCGGGCCACAGCAGCATCTCCCGGTCAAATTTGCGAGACAGCCACCCGCCCAAATGCCGGTCGGGGCCGAAGATAATCGGTTGATCCTTGGGAATTTGCGCAAGGATGGTTTCCGCGCTGCTGCTTGTCACGATGATGTCGCTCAATGCCTTCACCTCGGCGGAGCAGTTAATATAGGTCAGCGCAATATGATCGGGATGCGCCGCGCGGAACGCCGCGAATTTTTTCGGCTGGCAGGCATCCTCAAGCGAGCACCCCGCGTTCATATCGGGCAGCACGACGATCTTCTCCGGCGACAGGATTTTCGCCGTCTCTGCCATGAATTTCACCCCGCAAAAGGCAATCACATCGGCGTCGGTTTCCGCCGCCTTGCGCGACAGTTCCAGCGAGTCGCCGACGAAATCGGCCAGATCCTGAATCTCCGGCTTTTGGTAATAATGCGCAAGGATAACGGCGTTGCGCTCTTTCTTCAGCCGCTGAATTTCGGCCAAGAGGTCCAAACCGGCGAGCGAGTTGGTGGGGGCATTCATGGGCTATTCCTCTTCAAATTGCGCAATGACCTTCGCCTCTACGCCTACCGCCTCAAGGGGTAATGCGAAAGCGTTTTCGACTGCCTTGACCGCCGCATCGCGGGCCAGTTTCATCAGCACCGGTTCGCGCGCCTGTTTCAACAATTGCGCCTTCGCCGCCGCGCCGTTCGCTGCATCAAGGCGCGATTCGGCGTCGGTGAGCGTAAGCAGAATCTCGCCATCGCTATATTCACGCGCGTCCTCCAGCGCGAATTCGGGGCCGGCCACCTCCAACGGGGGCAGGGTAATGGTGAGCGTTTGGGTCGCCGCATTCCAATCCAAACTTTGCGGGGTGAGCAGGCCAAGGTCCAATTCGTACCGGACGGTGCCGGGCAGGATCAGTGTCTTTTGCGCCTTAAGGCCGAGCTTCCTCTCCGCTGATGTCACCACAGCGACATAGCGCGCGGTGAAGGGGACAAGGCGTTGCTGCTCCTGCAACCCGCGCAGGGACACGGCCACCACAGTCTTGGCATCGGGGCGATCCACCACATAATGCTGATACCCGAACCACGCGGCGGCAAGCAAGGCAATGAGGGCGAAGGCAAGGGTAAAGCGGTTGGTGCGGGCAGGGGGGGTGCTCATGTCGTCATGCTCCAAAACTCCCCCTCTGCGCGCGCCAATCCGCGGGCCTGCAAATCGAACAAATGCGCCAGCACCGACCGGCCAGCAGCGCCGGTTAGGCGCGGGTCGAGCCCCTTATACATCGCGGCGACCATATCGGGAATGGCGTGCGGTGCATCCTCCAGCAGTTTTAGTATCTGCCGCTCCCGTTGTCGCCGGTGGCCAATCATGCCGCGCACCAATTGTTGCGGCTTTTCGGCGCGGGCACCATGGGCGGGGTAATAGACGCGGTCGTCGCGGTCATAAAGCTTGGCAAGGCTAGCCATATAATCGCCCATGTCGCCATCGGGCGGGCTGACCACGCTGGTGCTCCATGTCATCACATGGTCGCCGGTGAACAGCGCCTTTGTTTGCGTGAGCGCATAGCAAAGATGGTTGCTGGTATGGCCCGGCGTCGCCACCGCCTGCAATGTCCAGCCATCGCCCGATACGATCTCGCCATCGGCCAGCACGCGGTCGGGGCGATAGT
>JBGSOJ010000185.1:0-2286 GCA_041739175.1 Sphingomonadaceae bacterium | reverse complement strand
CTTCAAAACGGCGGGAGACAGCGCGGCGCGGCGTGCCATATCCTCCATCGATGTGAACTCCGCTTGGCTGCGCGCCTGCACAATCGCGGCGGCCCACTCCTTGCGGAACCCGTCAATCATACGCAGGCCGAGGCGGAGGATAGGTTGGGAGGCAGGTTGGTGGCCTTCCCCCCTCCTCTTTAGAGGAGGGGCAGCGAGACTTTGCCCTTTAGGGCTTAGTCGCAGCGGGGTGGTGGCCGCAGCGTTGCTACACCACCCCAACCCCTCCTCTAAAGAGGAGGGGCTAACAGCCTCCACCGCGCAATCCCAATCGCTGGCGTTCACATCGATCCCGCGCACCTCTACGCCATGCTCCTGCGCATCGCGGACCAGTTGCGCGGGAGCGTAAAATCCCATCGGTTGGCTGTTGAGCAGCGCACAGGTGAACACCGCGGGATGCCGACATTTCAGCCAGCTTGACACATAGGTCAACCACGCAAACGCCTGCGCATGGCTTTCGGGGAAGCCATAGGAACCGAACCCCTTGATTTGCTCAAAGCATCGTGTCGCAAAGTCGGGTTCATACCCCCGCGCGATCATGCCATCGATCATGAGGCTTTGATAATGATGGATAATCCCGCGATTGCGGAACGTCGCCATCGCGCGGCGCAGGCCATCGGATTGCGTCGGCGTAAAACCGGCGGCAACGATGGCCAGCTTCATCGCTTGTTCCTGAAACAAGGGCACGCCAAGCGTTTTGCCCAATACCTCGCGCAGTTCATGCGGGTCATTCGGCGGCGCGGGGGATGGAAACACCACCGCCTCCTCCCCATTACGGCGGCGCAAATAGGGGTGGACCATCCCCCCCTGAATGGGGCCGGGGCGGACGATGGCGACTTGAATGACGAGGTCATAAAACTCACGCGGTTTCATGCGGGGCAGCATGTTGATTTGCGCGCGGCTTTCGACCTGAAACGTGCCGATGCTGTCGCCCTTTTGCAGCATTTTGTAAACCGCGGGATCTTCGCGCGGTACGGTTTGCAGCGTCAAAACCTCCCCATTATGAGGAGGGGGACCGCCGCCATAGGCGGTGGTGGAGGGGTTGGTGCCATCGCCCCTCCACCGCTCTTCGCGCGGTCCCCCTCCACTCCTGAGCCTGTCGAAGGACGGGGAGGATTGATTAATCATATCGAACGCCTTCCTGATGCACGTCAGCATGCCAAGCGACAGGACATCAACCTTCATCAATCCCAGCGCGTCAATGTCATCCTTGTCCCACTCAATAAACGTCCGGTCGGGCATCGCGGCGTTGTGAATGGGGACCATTTCGTCGAGCCGCCCCTCAGTCAGCACAAAGCCACCGACATGCTGCGACAAATGGCGCGGAAAGGTCAACAATTGATCGATGAGGTTTTTCAGCCTCGCAATTTCGGGGTTTTCGGGGTCAAACCCCGCTTCGGCCACGCGGTTTTCGGGCATGTCACGCCCCCAACTGCCCCAGATGGTGCTGGTCAATCGCGCGGCGACATCCTCGGAAAGTCCCATGACCTTGGCGACTTCGCGGATGGTACTGCGCGGGCGATAGTGGATGACAGTCGCGGCAATCCCCGCCCGTTCGCGGCCATAACGCGCGTAGATATATTGCATCACCTCCTCACGCCGTTCATGCTCAAAATCGACGTCAATGTCGGGCGGTTCGTCGCGCTCTTCGGAGAGGAAGCGGGAGAAGAGCAACTTATTCGCCACCGGATCAACCGAGGTGATGCCCAGCAAATAGCACACGATAGAGTTCGCCGCGCTGCCCCGACCCTGACACAAAATCGGCGGGTTTAAAGACCGCGCAAACCGCACGATGTCGTGGACGGTGAGGAAATAGGGCGCATATTGCTTTAACCGGATGAGGGCAAATTCCTCATCCATTACGGCGCGCATATCGGGCGGGATGCCATCCGGAAAGCGCCGCGCCGCCTCCGCCTCAACCATATGTTCCAGCCAACCCTGCGGCGTCCAGCCATCGGGGACCGGCTCATGCGGATAGTCGTAGCGCAGCTCATCAAGGGTGAAATCGATGCGGTCCAGAAACGCGGTGGTTGCGGCAATCGCTTCCGGACACGCCTTGAACAACCGCGCCATTTCCGCCGGGTCCTTCAAATGGCGTTCGGCATTGGCGAGCAGCCGTTTTCCGGCGGCCTGCACCGTCACGCCTTCGCGGATGCAGGTCACGACATCATGCAGCGCCCGCGCCTCCGCCCCCGCATACAGCGCGTCGTTGGTGGCGATGAGGGGGACGCCGGTGGCCACCGCCAG
>JBGSOJ010000177.1:0-3572 GCA_041739175.1 Sphingomonadaceae bacterium | reverse complement strand
CCGCGGCGGCGGCGCCAATGGCAACTTTATGCTCATTCGCCGCTTGCCCAGCCTTGCGCGCCGCGGACTTCACCTTTTCCTTCTGCTCATCGGTAATCCGCGCGGCAAGCGAAGAGGGGCGCAGCGTGTTGGCCGCCGACTTCATGCGTGCGGCCAGCGCCTCGCGCCGCGTCTTACGCTCGATTGCCATCGCGATGATTTCATTATGGTTGGGCGTTTCGTCAGAGGACATCTTAGGTTTCCTGTTACAAGTTACGGCTTGATATCATTTGCTATCGCTAAACTTCAAAGACTTAATGATCCGCATCAACCAAAACGCGAGCGCGGCGATGATGACCACTATCCCACCCGTCATAACCAAAGTGGCGGCAATCGGCCCCCATACGCTGGACAAAATCAGCAACCCGCCCAAAGCCAGTATGTTTAACGCACCCACGACAAGACCCACCAAAACCGCCCCGATGATGGCGGCCTGCTTCAACGTTTTCCCTGTAAAGGCAGCGCGGCCTGTCCAAAGCGCGCGTTCCGCCGCAACATAGGCGCGCACATCGTGCACTAGGCCCATCACTTCGGCCTTTGCTTCATGCAATGCAGCCGAGCCCTCCGCTTCGGTGGAGGTGCTTTGCGATGGGACATCGCTCTCGGTCTCGAAGGGCATCGGACGATCGGTCATAGAATGCACTACCCCCTGTTGGCCGCCCATTATAGCGGGCGACCAAAGACTTGGCTAAACGGCGGTGATTACGCCTGATCTTTGCCGCTCGATTTGAACAAGCGAACCAAGGCAAAGCCAATCGCGGCAGCAGCGCCAATCGCGATTGCTGGACGTTTCTTCACAAATTCGCGCGCGTCGTCGGCGATTTGGTCGACGTCTTTTTCGCCGACCTTGTGCGCGAACTCGTCGATCGACTTGGCGGCGGTGCGGGCATAGTCGCCGTATTGCGGGCCGAAGTTCTCATCGATTTTGGCGGCGGCATCGTCGACAATCTTGCTAACAGTGCCAGCGGCCTCAACCGCCTTTTCTTTGGTCGCGGTTGCGGCGGAGCGCAATTTGTCGCCCGCCTGATCCTTAAGTTTTGCCGATCCTTTGGTAACCGCCTCTGCGGCTTCGTCGGTCGCGGGCACGATCGTGTCGGATGCCAAATCCTCGGCGCGTTCGATTGCATCGGGAACCGCCGTGTTCGCACCGGGCAAAACGGAGGTGTCGTTGCCCGCGGGGATGGCGGTGTCGGGCATGTCTTTATCGGTAGCCATAATTTGCTCCTGTGTTAAACGGTCAAAGCCGCATGATCCTTTGCATGATATGGGGCGTCGCCCGTGTTATGCAATCGTAATGATATTCGGTCTTTGGCGTTTCAACGCATGACGGCAACGCCTTGTTCCCGCCGCCGCCATTTATAGCAATGCAAGGCGCCCAATCGTGGCATATGCGATTGCCTTTGCGTCCGCATCGCTTTATCGCGCGTGCATCGGCCCGTGGCACCGCCACGGCATTGCAAGGGGACGCGCACTATGACCGCCATTATGAACATCCATGCTCGCGAAATTCTGGACAGCCGGGGCAACCCAACGGTTGAGGTTGATGTCGTGTTGGAGGATGGCAGCTTTGGCCGAGCCGCCGTGCCCTCGGGCGCATCCACTGGCGCATATGAGGCGGTGGAAAAACGCGATGGCGACAAAAGCCGCTTTTTGGGCAAAGGCGTTCGCGGCGCGGTTGAGGCCGTCAATGGCCCCATTGCCGAGGCGCTATATGATTTCGATGCCGAGGATCAGGAAGACATCGACGCCGCAATGATCGACCTTGATGGCACCGAAAACAAAAGCAATTTGGGCGCGAATGCCATTCTTGGCGTGTCTTTGGCAACGGCGAAGGCGGCGGCGGACTCGCGCGGCCTGCCGCTCTATCGCTATGTCGGCGGCGTCGCAGCGAACACCTTGCCTGTGCCGATGATGAACATCATCAATGGCGGGGAGCACGCCGATAACCCCATCGATTTTCAGGAATTCATGGTGATGCCCATCGGCGCGCCCAGCCTCTCCGAAGCGGTGCGCTGGGGCGCGGAAATTTTCCATACGCTGAAAAAGGGCCTGCATGAAAAGGGCCTAGCCACGGCGGTGGGGGATGAAGGCGGATTTGCCCCCAATCTCGCTAGCACCCGCGCGGCGCTCGATTTCGTGATGGAATCGGTTGAGAAGGCCGGCTTTGCCGTTGGCACCGATGTCGTCCTCGCGCTCGATTGCGCCGCCACCGAGTTTTACAAAAACGGCAAATATGAAATCAGCGGCGAGGGGTTGTCGTTGTCGAGCGAGCAGATGGTCGATTACCTCGCCGATTTGTGCGCCAATTACCCGATCCTCTCGATTGAGGACGGCATGGATGAGGATGACTTCGACGGCTGGAAAATGCTGACCGATAAAATTGGCGATACAGTGCAATTGGTCGGCGATGATCTGTTCGTGACCAACCCGAAACGCCTGTCGATGGGACTTGAGAAGGGGCTCGCCAACTCCATCCTTGTTAAGGTCAACCAAATTGGCACGCTGACCGAGACGCTGGAGGCGGTGAATATGGCGCAACGCGCGCGCTACACCGCTGTTATGAGCCACCGGTCGGGAGAGACCGAGGACGCGACGATTGCTGATCTCGCCGTGGCCACCAATTGCGGGCAAATCAAAACGGGCAGTCTGGCGCGCAGCGACCGGCTCGCCAAGTACAACCAATTGATCCGCATTGAGGAAGAACTCGGCAATGCGGCGCGGTTCGCGGGGCGTTCAATTTTTAAACGCTAGGCTTCCCACGGCAATCGGCGGAATATCAAAATCACATGCCTTCGTGCTTGCTATACAACGCAAAATGTGATTCTTACGGGGCTGTTATGGCCAAATCCACCGCCCTTGTTCCGATGAAAAGCCGCTTTAAAGCGCGGGTGTCCAATGTCTTGGCCTTTTTTGCGGTTGCCGGATTGCTCGCGTACGCGGTAATCGGGCCAAGCGGGCTGATTGCACTGAACGATCATCGCACGGTGTTGGAGCAGCGAAAGGCCGAGCTTAAGGCTTTGGATGAACGGCACGCCAGTTTGGAAAATCGCGTTACCTTGCTGGATCCGAACAACATCGACCCTGATTTGGGTGGCGAATTGATCCGTAAAGAACTGGGTGTTGCGGCGCCGGATGAAATCGTCATTCCCCTGGATTAACGGCCTTGGCCGCTGCGGCTGCATTCATATCGTAAATAGCTATGCACCGGCATATGCCCCTTCAATTTCCATCGGTTTTCGCTTAGGGGTGGAAAATCGTAAGCTAAACCCTCCCCGGGATTTTGAATTGGAGAGCGAAATTGGCAAAAGCCGCCGCAAGCAAGAACACATCGGGTGCTGCCAGCAGCGCCACGCCGCCAACGGATCATCCCAACGATCATAACGAACGCCCGCGCCCCGAAGCCCCCGCGCCTTATGAAGCAACAGACGCGGAATTGCGCGAATTTTACCGCCAAATGCTGCTCATCCGCCGCTTTGAGGAAAAGGCGGGGCAACTGTACGGGCTTGGCCTGATCGGCGGTTTTTGCCATTTGT
>JBGSOJ010000110.1:0-7352 GCA_041739175.1 Sphingomonadaceae bacterium | reverse complement strand
GATCTGGACGACGCCAAAGCCTGGCTCACAAACACGCTGAATGTTTCACATGAAACAATGGCCGCGCTCGAAGCCTATAGTGCGCTCATGACCGACGAGATGACGCGGCAAAATCTCATCGCCCCGTCCACCGCCCCGCATATCTGGGACCGGCATATTGTCGATAGCGCGCAACTGCTCCTCCATACCGACCGCACGCGGGAGGACGGGCTTTGGCTCGACCTCGGCAGCGGCGCGGGGTTACCGGGTATAGTTATCGCGCTCTTAACACAGCGTCCCGTGTGCCTTGTCGAATCGCGCAAATTGCGGAGCGATTTCCTGTCGCGTTGTATCACCGAACTTGGCCTTTCAGGGCGAGTCGTGGTTGAGGCGGGGAAGCTGGAAAGCATGGTCGCCACCACCGCCGATGTCATTAGCGCCCGTGCGTTTGCGCCGCTCCCCAAATTGTTAACGCTGGCCGCGCGCTTTTCGGATGAAAACACGCGATGGGTGTTACCAAAGGGACAGAATGCGGCTATAGAATTGGAGGAGACGCGGCGGCATTGGGTCGCGCATTTCCAAATTCGGCAAAGCGTGACCAGCGCCGATTCGGGCATTCTCGTCGGCACCGTCAAGGGCAAAGCCGGCCGGGCAGGAGGCAAAGCGCGATGATTAAGATGGCTGTTGCAAATCAAAAGGGCGGCGTGGGAAAAACCACCACCGCGATCAATCTCGCCACCGCAATGGCCGCCGTTGGTTGGCGCGTGTTGTTGTTCGACCTTGATCCGCAGGGGAATGCCTCCACCGGCCTCGGCATTGCGCAGGATGCACGCGCGATTACCAGCTACGATGTTCTGATGGGCGACGCCGATATTGCTGAGGCGGCCGTGCAAACGACAATTCCCGGCCTATCGATTGTCCCCACCAATGTGGACTTGTCTGGCGCAGAGGTCGAATTGGCACAGGCCGATGGCCGCACCAACCGGCTGCGCGATGCGTTTGTTGCCGTCGATGCGCACTATGACATTTGCCTGATTGATTGCCCGCCGTCGCTTGGCCTGCTCACCATAAATGCTTTGGTCGCGGTGGATTCGGTGCTGGTGCCGTTACAATGCGAGTTCTTCGCGCTCGAAGGGCTAAGCCTGCTGTTGCAAACCATCGACCGCGTGCAGAAAAGCCACAATCCCTCACTCGCTATCGCGGGCGTGGTGCTTACCATGTATGACAAAAGGGCGCGTTTGACCGATCAGGTTGCGGATGATGTCCGCTCCTGCCTTGGCGGGTTGGTGTTTGAGACGGTTATCCCGCGCAACATCCGGCTGTCCGAAGCGCCAAGCCATGGCCTGCCCGCACTGGTCTATGATCATCGCTGTTCGGGCAGCCAAGCGTATATTGAAATGGCGCGCGAACTTATCGCCCGCTTGCCCGCGCGCAAAGTCGCGGCATAGAAGGGAGGGCTCATGGCCAAGAAAGCAGGATTGGGTCGCGGTCTGGAATCGCTTTTGGGCGAAGTGCGCCGCGATGTCGCCGCACCCGCGCCCGAACAAACCAGCACCACCGAGGCCCCCGCGATGCCCAATGGTATCAGCCTGATCCCGATTGGCACGATCCGTCCGCACCCCGATCAACCGCGCCGCTATTTTGCCGAAGACGCGCTGAACGAGCTTGCAGATAGCATTGCGCAACGCGGCGTGATTCAACCGATTGTTGTCCGCAAGCAGGGCACGGGCTTTCAAATCATCGCTGGCGAACGCCGCTGGCGCGCGGCGCAGCGCGCACGTTTGCATGAGATACCCGCGATTGTCCGCGACTTTTCGGACAGCGAAGCGCTGGAAATTGCGCTGATTGAGAATATTCAACGGCAGGACCTCTCGCCGATTGAAGAGGCGGAGGCGTATCACCGCCTTATGCAGGAGTTCGGCCATACCCAGGCGGTGCTGGCGAAGCTGGTCGATAAATCGCGCAGCCATGTCGCCAATTTGCTTCGTTTGCTCGATCTGCCTGAACCCGTGCGCGATATGGTGTCGCGTGGGGAGCTGACCATGGGGCACGCGCGGGCGATGATCGGGATGGAGGCGCCAATTGCGGTCGCCGAAATGGTGCGCAATCAGAACCTCTCGGTGCGGCAGGTCGAGGATCTCGCGCGAATCGAAAAGAACCCAGAGGCGGAGAAAAAGGCCGACGGAAAAACCAAAGCCACCGCGCGCGCACCGAAGTCACCCGACTTTATCGCGTTGGAGCAAGGCCTGTCCGACCTATTGGGCGTGCGCACCAGCATCAATCCAGGCGCAAAAGAAACCGAGGGGGAGATGGTGCTAAGCTATAAAAACCTCGACCAGCTCGATATGCTGCTGCAACGATTAAGCGGCGACCCGATTTAGGCCGCCAAGCAGGGGCTGATCATGCGTCATTTCACCGCGCCGCAGCGCTTGGTTGAGCGCTATATTTACCCGTCTGCCGCATATGGTCGGCGGCCTTAACCCTTTTATCATTTTATTTGCGGGTATTACGGTCCGCACCTCATCATATTGTTAACCATGAAACGAAGCCGGTCTTTATGATTCGCTGGTCTAAACAGGCATCGTCGGTGGCGGCTATGGGGGCCAAAGCTGAGACGAACCCTATTCCATTGCTTTCTCACTTAAGGACCAGAATATTATGACCAAGAAAATCGCACTTCTCGCTGCTGCCGCAACCATGGCATTCGGCGCATCGTCGGCACAAGCAGCGACCGCTTCGGCAGACGCAACCGCAACCATCCTGCAACAAATCACGGTCACCAAGACCTCCGACCTCGCCTTCGGCACCATCGTTGTTGGCGCAACGGGCGGCAACGTAACGGTTGCTAACGACGGTTCGACCGCACTGGTTTGCGCCGCTGCTTTGGCTTGCTCGGGCACCAACACCGCCGCAGCATTCAGCGTCGTCGGCACCGTTGGCGAAACCGTCACCGTCACCGTTGACCCAAGCGTTACGCTGACCAGCGGCTCGAACAGCATGACCGCTTCGTTGAACCCAAGCTACTCGGGCGCACATGTTCTTGTTGCTTCCGATGTTCTGCGCGTCGGTGGCACTTTGCCCGTCGCTGCAAACCAGGCATCGGGCGTGTACAGCGGCTCGTTCGATGTGACCGTAAACTACCAATAAGATGATGGTGCAGGGGATCGTTCTCCTGCCCAATCTACGCCAGCCCCGTCCGGTCTCCTATGGCCGGGCGGGGTTATTTTTTGTCGGATATCGGCGGATTTCTAGGCCATGGTTAGCAAGTTGGTAACCATGTTCGGGGCAAGGTGACGGATGAGCGCCCCCGCGCGCGTCGTTACTTACCGGAGAATTCCCATGGCCCGATTTTTGCCAACTATGTTCCATATCCTTGGCCTAGCCGCTGCCGTCGTTGCCACGCCCGCAATGGCCGCCGGAGACTTGCTTGTCGCGCCCACCCGCGTGGTTATGGATGGGCAACGCAGCACCGAAGTCATCCTGAACAACATCGGCGACGAACCCGCGACCTATCGCGTCTCGCTTGAAATTAAGCGGATGCAACCCGATGGCACTTTGGTCGATGTACCCGATGTGGACCGGGACGGCAAAGAATCCGCCGCCGCGCAAATGATTAGCTTTGCCCCGCGCCGCATCGACCTTCCGCCGAATCAGCCGCAAGCGATTCGCGTCCAGTTTCGCCCCAGTCCGGATTTGCCCGATGGCGAATACCGCGCGCATTTGCTGTTCCGCGCAATCCCGCCTGTCCCACAAGTCGGCGAAGTTGCCGAGGGCGGCCTCGCCATTGAGCTGATCCCGATTTATGGCATCACCATTCCAATCATCATCCGCCACGGCGATTTGCAAGCCACCGCCGACATTTCCGGCGCCGCGGTTATCCCGACGGAGGATGGCCGCGCCCTCAAAATCGACCTGACGCGGTCGGGCGATCGCTCGATCTATGGCGAATTGCGCGTAACGCAGCCGGGCGCAAAAGACCCCGTCATGCAAGTGCGCGGCATCGCGATCTACCCTGAGGTCAACGCCCGTTCGGTCATCTTGCCGGTAAGCGCGGAGCAAGCGGCGAAATTGCAAGGTCCCGTCACCATTGGCTATTATGAGCCCGCCGATAAGGGCGGCGGCAAAATCGCCGAATTCACGACAACCTTGCCGTAAGTCCATAGGGTCACGCGGCTTTCGGCCTTCATGGCGCGGCATTGGCATCACAAATTTGCCCATGGGGTAAAAGCGCTCGGCGCGGCGGTGGGGCTTTTCCTGCTAACCGCGCCGCAGCCCGTTTTTGCGCAAGCCACGGCCGCGACCTGGACCGCAAACGAAGACGACGCCCTTTTGTTCGACATGCGTGTGCGGCAATGGCGGCTTGGCAATGGCGTGCGCGGCTATCATACCAATGCCGGCGTGTGCGTTGACCTTGCCGATGTGGTGATGGCGTTGGACCTTCCTGTCCGCGTCGATCCAAAGTCGCGCCGCGCAACTGGCTGGCTGTTCAGCGAAAGCCGCAATTTCACGCTCGATTACGACAGCAGGTCGGTGCAGGTTGGCGGCAAAGTCACGACGCTATCCGATGGCGATTTGCATATTACACCGGAGGGGTGGTGCGTTTCGGCAACGCGCCTGTCCGAATGGCTGGGCGTGCCGTTGAAACTCGACATGGCGAATGCCTTGATCATTATCGATACGCCCGAAAAATTGCCCTTTGAGCTGGCGGAAGAGCGCAAGGCCCGCGCCGCACACAGCAAACCGCGCCAGCAATTCGACCTGTC
This sequence comes from Sphingomonadaceae bacterium, assembly GCA_041739175.1. GTDB lineage: Bacteria > Pseudomonadota > Alphaproteobacteria > Sphingomonadales > Sphingomonadaceae > JBGSSR01. The sequence continues at coordinate 2,610 of JBGSOJ010000110.1, read as the reverse complement.
AACAATGCCATCGAAAGCGGAACCCTATGCCATGATCCGCGCGCCGTCGGTCGATGTGACCCTGGGCGCGGCGATCATCAACGAACCGGGGCGTAGCACGCAACATCAATTTCAATATGAAATCTTCGCCAGCGGGGAAATCGCCACCGCCAGCTTTGATGCGCGCTTCGCCTCCGATCAACAGGGCAATCCGCAAAGCCTGCGCCTGCGCGGATACCGCACCGATCCCGACGGCGGCTTGCTCGGTCCGCTGAATGCGACACATTTTGAGGTCGGCGATGTCGAAATGCCCGGCACGCCTTTGGTGGCGCAGGGCAGTCAAGGCCGCGGCGCATTTCTCACCAATCGCCCCGTCGGACGCGGCGATTTGTTTGATACCACCGACTTTACCGGCGATTTGCCACGCGGATGGGATGCCGAATTGTATCGCAATGGGGAGCTGCTTGCGTTTATGGCCGATCGCGGCACCGGCCTGTATGAATTTCGCGATATTCCGATGCTGTTCGGGCAGAATGCGTTTGAAGTCCGGCTATACGGACCGCAGGGGCAGCAACGGACCGAGCGGCGGACGCTGGCGGTGGGATTGGACTCGATCCCGCCGAAGCAGACCTATTATTGGGCGGGCATAGCACAGGCGGGGACGGACCTTATTCCGTTTGGCAATCAACCAATGCGCGCAAACACTGGATGGCGCGCGGGGGTCGGGGTTGAACGCGGGTTGGACGCGCGCACATCCATCGGCACGCACTTCTATTGGTTGCGACAGGGCGACGGCCCGGCGAAACAGGACCAATATTTCGGTGAGCTCGCGGTGCGCCGATCGGTCGGCTTTATGCTGGGCGAGGCGGGAGTCTCCACCGATTTTAACGGCGGATTTGGCCTTCGCGCGCAAGCCATTGGCCAAATCGGCGCAAACAACCTTCGTGCAGAGAGCTTTTTCGTCACTGGCGGCTATCGCTCCGACCGCTATGGCCGATCTTTGCGCGGGGAGCATCGGCTGGGCTTTGACCGGTCGCTCAAAATTGGCGGCGGTGATGTGCCGGTACATCTGGAGGCGGCGTATTTACAATATGTCGGCGGGCAGAGCAGCATCCGCATCGATGGCCGCACCAGCTTTGGCGTTGGCCGAATGAGCGTGACCGCCAATCTGGGTTGGCAACGCATTGTGCAAGGCGCGTTTGCCGATATAGCACGCGAGGAATTCGACGGATCGCTGCGGATGTCGGGGCGCTGGGGCAAAGTGCGGTTGCGCGGGGAAACCAATTTCCGCGTCGCCCCGGCGCTGGAATTGCGCGAAACCAGCCTGATTGCTGAATGGCAGCGCAATGACCGCGACAGCTTCCGCGTGCAAACCGCCTATGACGCGCGCAGCGATCGGGCGCGGTTGGGCGTGTCCTACATCCGCCAATTCGATCCGGTTGCGGTCAGCGGATCGTTTGAAGTCGCCACCGATGGCGCGTTTGCCTTTGGCGTGACCGCGAATTTCAGCCTGGGGCCAAAACCGGGCGGCGGCTATGCCGTGTCATCGCAACGCTTGGCCGCCAATGGCCGCGCAGAGGCTTTGGTGTTCTATGACGAAAACGGCGACGGACGGCGGCAAGCGGACGAACCGGTCGAAAAGCAAGTAACCGTCGTCGCGGGCACCGCGCAATTTGCCGAGACCGACACAAAGGGCCGCGCATCGGTGCAGGGGCTAACCCCATTCCGCCCCATTCTGGTGGGCATTGACGCAAGCAGCCTTCCCGATCCGTTTGTGCAACCCGCTGGCCCCGGCCTGGTCATCACCCCGCGACCCGGCGTCGCGACGCTGATCGAATTGCCCTTGGTCGCGGCGGGCGAAGTCGATGGGACGCTGATGGCGGAGGGCGGACGGCCGTTGTCGGGCGTGAAGTTGGAACTGCTCGACCCCAAAGGGCGCGTGACGGCGGCGACAATCAGCGAATTTGACGGCTTCTTCCTGTTTCAAAAAGTGCCCTATGGCCGATACCAGTTACGCATCGGCGCCGAATCAGCGGCGGCGCTGAACCTCGACCCCGTGATCCGCCAACCGGCGGCGCTGGGCCGCGACAATCCGACCGCCAGCCTCGGCATCGTGGCGGCAAGACGGCAGGTACGCGAAGAGGTCGCAAATGCGGCGGTTCCCGACGGCGATTAAGCGCTCAGAGGTCAATCCGTAACCGCTTTTGCCGCGAGGTCGCGCCATGCTCCAATGTGATGCGTGACTTGGCGACGCCCAGTTCCTTGGCGAAAAAGGCGATCAATCCCTTGTTCGCCGCGCCGTCCACCGCTTTAACGCGGAGCCGGACAAGTAGGACGCTGCGCCCCGTCGCATCGACGCCTGCCGCCGCTGCATCACGATCCGCGCCCGGTGTGACTCGCACATACAGCGCCCCATCGGCGGCAATATGCGCGCGGATACACTGCTGCGTTTCGGTAAGGTCTGTCGGATCCTCCATCATGGCGGCATGGCCCACCACCGCCGCCGCTGACAAGCAAAAAGGGCGCGCCGTTTCTTGGCACGCCCCAGTTTTTGCTTAAAACCGCAGAGACTTAATCGTCGCGGCGATTGCGATTGTTGGGGCCCGATGGCCGTGACGAGCCATTGCGGCT
>JBGSOJ010000071.1:0-3486 GCA_041739175.1 Sphingomonadaceae bacterium | reverse complement strand
GATGCGGCACCGGCGCACTGTCAATGGAGGCCGCCGCCCGCGGGGCCGAGGTTGTGGCGATCGATGTCTCGCAAGGCCTGATCGATATTGCGCAAGAGCGTGCACCATCGCACCTTAATATCGATTGGCGCGTCGGCGATATGCGCAGCCACAGCCTGGGCCAATTTGACCATGTGGTCGCCATGGACTCGCTGATCCATTATGACGAAAACGATATTATCGGGGTGCTGAAGGCGTGGTCGAGCCGCACACCGCATGTTGTGTTCACCGTTGCGCCGGGAACGCCGATGCTGCGCGTGATGCACGCCGTGGGTAAGGCTTTCCCAAGGAGCGACCGTTCGCCCGCGATTAAGCCTGTCTCCCACGCGCGATTGTCCGATGCCATTTCGGCGTCGTTACCCGAATGGGCCGTCGATTTCACGCACCGCGTGTCCAGCGGTTTCTACAAATCGCAAGCATGGGGGATTAGCCGGTAATGCAGGAACGGCCATCCGCAGTGACATTCTGGCAGGCCGTGGGAACGCGGTTCCTGCCGTTTGCCGATGCCGCCAGCGCGGAATTGCCGCTGGCGCGGTTGCTGCGTCTGGCGCTGTTTCAGGTGAGTGTCGGGATTGCCGCCGTGTTGCTGAACGGCACGCTGAACCGCGTGTTGATTGTCGAACTGGACGCGCCGACATGGATTGTCGCGCTGATGATTGCCATTCCCTTGCTGGTTGCGCCGTTCCGCGCGCTGATTGGGCATAAGTCGGACACGCATAAATCCGTGCTGGGATGGCGGCGGGTGCCCTATATCTGGTTCGGGACATTGGCGCAGTTTGGCGGCCTTGCCATTATGCCCTTTGCCCTCATCGTGATTACCCGCCCCGATACGTTTGTGTTTGGCGTGGTCGCCGCGTGTTTCTCGTTCCTGCTCACCGGCGGCGGGATGCATGTGACGCAAACCGCGGGCCTTGCTTTGGCCACCGATATTGCTTCCGAAGAGAAGCGCCCGCGCGTCGTTGCATTGCTGTATGTCATGCTTTTGGTGGGCATGATGCTGGCGGCGTTTGCGATTGGCGGCATACTTGGCGATTTCCGTCCGACAAAGCTGGTGCAGGTTATTCAGGGCGCGGCGGTGCTGACCATGGTGCTGAATGTCACCGCCTTGTGGAAGCAGGAGGCACGCAATCGGGCGCTGACCACCTCGACCGAACCCGACGCGCGTTTTGCCGACATTTGGGCGGCGTTTACGGCGCAAGCCAATGCAAAGCGCCTGCTGCTTGCCATTGGCATCGGCGCCATGGCGTTTGCGATGCAGGACGCCTTGTTGGAGCCTTATGGCGGGGAGATTTTGGGGCTGTCGGTGGGCTCGACCACTACGCTCACCGGCGCATGGGCGTTTGGCGCATTGATTGCGTTCGGTATCAGCGGGCAGAAATTGTCCACCGGTTCCGACCCGTTGCGGCTTGCCGGTTATGGCGCGGTGGCGGGCGTCATGGCGTTTATCCTCATCGTCTTTGCCGCGCCGATTGGTTCGGTGCCGTTGCTGTTTTTCGGCGCGATTGGCGTGGGCTTTGGCGCGGGGACATTTTCCGTCGGCACGATGATTGCCGCGATGAGCCTCGCGCAACCCGGCTCCGCTGGATTGGCACTTGGCGCATGGGGCGCGGTGCAGGCAAGCTGCGCTGGCCTTGGCATTGCGCTCGGCGGCCTGATCCGTGACGGCATGGCGACCCTGGCGTTGCAAGACGCGATGGGCGCGACGCTGGCCGACCGGGCGACCGGATACGGCACGGTTTATACTTTGGAAATCGTTTTGTTGCTGGTCACTGTCGTAATATTGGGACCAATTATCGGCCTGCAAGGTAAGCAGGGCAGAATAGTAAGTGAGCGCTTTGCTTTAACGGAGTTTCCGACCTAGGCCGGATGATTTGAGGAGGATTTGTTATGGACGATATTAAGATTATTGGCACATTGGATGTGACCGAGCTAACCTTTTACGCTTTCGTTTTGTTTTTCATCGGCCTGGTGATGTACCTGAACCGGGAAAGCCGCCGCGAGGGCTATCCGTTGGAGGATGAAGTAACGGGGCGCGTTGACACGCCGGGATTGTTTGACGGCGGGCTGAAAACCTTCCTGATGCCTTTTGGTCGTCCCCTGATTTCGCAGCCATCGGGCGCGCGCGACCGCGTTGATGTTCCCGGTGTCCGCACCTTCCGCTCGCCCGGTGCGCCCTATGAGCCCACTGGCAATCCCTTGGTTGATGGCATGGGGCCCGCCGCTTATGCCGATCGCGCCAAGCACACCGATCTCGATGGCGAAGGCCGCAACCGGATTGTGCCCATTGGCCTGACCGAGCATATCACCGTCAACGCCCGCGACGCCGATCCACGCGGCATGACCGTCATTGCCGCCGATGGTGCGGTTGCCGGTACCGTCACCGACCTTTGGGTTGACCGCGCTGAGCATCAAATCCGCTATCTGCAAATCGATACCGGAAGCAAAACCGTGCTGGCCCCCATGGCGATGTCGGTGGTGAAGGGCAAAAAGCGCGAAGTCGAGATTGACGCCATCAACGCCGCCGATTTCAACGCCGCGCCGGTGCCTGAGACCGAAGGGCAAATCACCTTTTACGAAGAAGAGCGCATCGTTGCCTATTTCGGTGGCGGTTATCTCTACGCCAACAGCGCCCGTCAGGAGCCAATTCTATGAGCGAGTATGACACCGAACCGACGCGCGGCCTGCCCGGTGAACTGCCTGGGGATGAGCATATCCTCTGGCAATCGGGCCCGGATTGGAAAGCCCATGCCAAGGCGGCGCTGCACATCCGCATGACCGCGCTGTATTTCGGTGGCATTGTCCTGTGGGCGGCGGTGCGCGGCGATAGCAACACCGCGATTGGCGTGTCGGTTTTGGGCGCAATTGCGGTCGGCCTGTTCGTGCTTTACGCTTGGGGCGTGGCGCGGACCACCGTGTACACTTTGACCAACAAGCGGCTTGTCCTGCGCATTGGTGTGGCGCTTAACAAATGCGTCAACATTCCGCTGGCGGAGATTGAGTCGGCAAAGCTGAAAATGCTGCCCGCCGGTCACGGCAACATCGTTTTGCAACTGAAGGGCGCGCCGCGGCTTGGCTATTTGATGCTGTGGCCGCATGTCCGCTCGCTGCGTATTTTCAGCCCGGAGCCGATGCTACGCGCGATCCCCGATGCACAAGCGGTCTCCGCGATGGTGTTTGAGGCCGCACGCAAAGTGCAACCTACGGCAGCGGCCCTTAACACCGAAGCACCCCGCGCCGAACCGGCGCACAGCAACCAAAATCTGATGGGAGTAGCGGCATGAGCAGCACAACACAAACGGCACCCGTTGGCGCTAAATCGGCGGTCGGCTATGCGCCTGCCCCGGCGAAAAAGTCCTCAAGCCATGCGGACCATGACCCAACGGTGCCGCGCGGTGCGTTGATTGCCGCCGCTGTGTTGTTGTTGTTTGTGATGGCGATGGCGGGCGC
>JBGSOJ010000055.1:0-15271 GCA_041739175.1 Sphingomonadaceae bacterium | reverse complement strand
CGTCGGCGACTTCACCGCCAAAATGGCCAATCAAAGCAGCCAAGCCACCCGCAAAGCCGGCAGCAATCGTACCAACGCGCCAACCGGAACTGTGCCGATACACCTCAATCATCATCACGGCTTTTTCATTGATGAGATGTGTAGAGACATCAAATTCCGCTTTGCCCTTGTCGATCGAAACCGTCAGCGGACGCGATTCCGAGATGGATCGGCTGTCATGCGTCGCGGTAAACACGATGCGATCAATGGTCGAGGGCAGGGCATCGAGACTAAGCGTGAAAATTGCCTGGTTCGATGAGGACGATAATGAAATTGCACCTTCCGGTGACCGTGGGTTGGAAAACAGAACGACATAACGGTCATCGCCGATTTTGCGCGCGGAATTCAAACCGAACGCAGCGATATCCACTCCGTCCATGCCGAACGCCACAGCCACCTCGCAATGTGCCGATACGCCCAGATCGGCAAGACTGCGCTTTTCGCCTTTTTGCAGGTGCATGATGTTTCCTTGATTGTTAGCAGCAAATGGATGTGGTGAGGTCGGGCGGCGTGGCTTAAATCAACCGCCGCGCTTGATCGACCAATTGTTCCACGCGCACGCCCGCAGCACGCTCCCCGATTGCCTTATAAACCCAATCACCATTGCTGCGCTTTAATGAGGCCAGAATAAGACCAGTGTATGCGCCGCTTTCACTGATATCGTAGCGCGCAAGCTCGCGGCCCGTTGTCATGTCAATGACGCGCCCAAACGCATTGGCGACCTTATCGAACGTTTGTCCGCGAAAGCTGGTGACGGTTAACACCAACGTCTCGGCGGCAGGCGATAGCCGGGTCAAGTCTATCGCGATCGTTTCATCGTCGCCGTCACCCTCGCCAGTCAAATTGTCTCCGCTGTGACGGATTGAGCCGTCGTCGCTAGTCAATTTTTGAAACCAAACGGTATCAATCACGGAACCATGTGCGTCAAAGACGAGGCACGAGGCATCCAAATCAATGCTCTCATTGCCACCAGACAATTTCGCGAAAAAACCTTTCGGGGCGACCATGTCCCAGCCCACACCAAGGGCGATGCGTGACAATCCGCCGCCGCCAGCTTCTTTTTTTAAACTAACGCTTGAATTCTTGCTCAACGAAATGGCCACGGTCCTGTCTCCCATTCATGTGTTTGTGCAACTCTATGATGTGCCGACGGCATGTCAATGTCTCGTTATAAAATCATAGCAATGCGGGCGTACAGCAAACGGTGACCAACGTTGCAAGTTAAGGAACAACATGCATGCACTGTGTGACTCGCATATTACGGTCCTGTGTTGTTCAAGGGGACCGCAGGATGTTTTTTCTCCATCTGATGCAACGCAGGCGTGTGCTACCTATATACCGGCTGGCCCCTTGGCAAACCTGTTGCGACGCACGTTCGGCAGGCTTTCGTTTGGTCAGCAGAACCTGTGCGATGGAGTTATAATGACAAGCGCTTTTTCACCTGAATTGCTATTTCTGGTTGGTGCCTTAGTGTTGGTCCTGTCCTCGCTAACCCTCCATAGATTTGGCATTGGTAAGATGCTGAAGGCAGTTTTGGCATGGTCGCTAATTTTTGCTGGGGTGTTCGTAGTTTTTAGTTTTCGGTACGAACTTGAGCCATATTGGCTACGCATTAAAGGCGAAATGCTCGGTGAAGCAACGCCGATCAGCAGTGGCGGTGAAGTCCGCGTGAGGCTTGGCAGCGACAATCATTTCCATGCCAAGGCCTTGGTGAATGGAAAGCCCGTTGAGATGCTGATCGATACGGGGGCAACCTTCACCGCTATTGGACTCAATCGTGCGCGGGAGTTGGGCATTCGCGTCAATACGGGCGGCTTCGCCCATGAAATGCGTACCGCGAACGGCAGCATAAAGGCTTACCCGGCCAAGATTGAATTGTTGCAGGTCGGCGACATTGAAATGCGCGATGTCACAATCTTTGTCGCGGCAGAATTCGGCGATGTCTCGGTTTTGGGCATGAACTTCTTGAGCACAATGAAAAGTTGGCGCGTTGAGGGCCGCGAGATGATTTTGGTCCCCTAAATTGCGCTTTTAGGGCGCGCACCATTGATGCGCCCAAGTGTCGGTCCCGGCATCAAACGAAAATTTCGCACGGCGATGGCCGCTGTTGGCTAGATACAGCCAGTCGATGGTATCAAACGCGATCAACACCACAGCGAAATTCGTACGGGCAGGGGTCACTTCCTTTTCCGTCGGTTTTCGCCCCTCAACGTCGGCAGGCAAACCAGAGGTGGGCACATTTGACGGCTGACCGGGTGCCAATTCGGCAAGATAGCACCTTTTGGCAAATTCGGTTGATTCGGCCCATGCCGCATCCGCTTCTGGGCCATCGGCAAGGATGCTGGCCAAACCCGAAAGGCGCATCTGTACTTTTTCGTCAGGATGGTATCCCAACACACTTACCGCTGCGTTGCGTTGCAATTCGTCGCATTTGGGTGAACGTTTGTCGGTGTGGAACCGCAATTGGCGCTTGTCCCAATCAACAAGACGAAGCACCATGACCCGCTGGCTGGGCCAAATTTGGCCATCCCTGAAATCCAAACTCGCAACCACGGGCGTATGGAGGGGAGAGCGCCGATTTGCGGCTCCTTCGGCCCACAAATCAGCAACTTTTTGCAGCGATAGTTCCAAATCGTTATAAAATTCCGAAGTCGTCATGCGGGCAAAAACTGATCATTGCTTTCGTTGTAAAGGTGCAAAACACCGTCCGAAATCGCAAAAAATGCCCCGTGAAGTGTCAATTCTCCGGCGCGTTCTTTTTGCCGGATACATGGAAAAGTGCGCAGGTTATCCAAGCTGACTTTCACCGCCGCTTGCTCCATCGCGCGCCCGGCGGCATCGCTTTCACTGCCATGTTGGGCGATGACTGCGTCGCGCGCCGGATCGAGCATAGAGATCCATTCGTGAATGAAGCCACCCTCTCCCGGCACCGTTCCTTCCATTTGACGCTGCAACGCCGCCTGGCAGCCGCCGCAAAAGCCATGGCCGACGACGACAATCTCGGACACCTTCAAAAATTGTACCGCAAATTCCAGTGCCGCTGAAACGCCGTGGCGGCCCGGAGTCGTCTCGAACGGAGGCACGAGGGCGGCGACATTTCGCACGACGAAGACTTCGCCGGGATTGGTATCGAAAATTTGTGCCGGGTCAACTCGGCTGTCTGAGCAGGCAATGATCATTACCTTGGGTTCTTGCCGTTCTGACAAAAAATCCCAACGCTCTCGTTGTGTCGCCCAGCCTGTTTCTCGAAAACGCCGATAACCGTGCAATAGAGTTTCAAAGTCTGCCATACGCCTGCGTTAGCGGTAAGCGTGCGGTGATGACAAGAGGGATTGCGCTACATGATAATCACGCATTGCACACTGGGGGCGGCATCGCTATTTGAGCGCACATGGATAGCCCTACATCATTGTCACACGAGTCACATGCCGATGAATCGGTTGCACCAACGCCGCTGCCGCAGCGGAAGCCGGATTGGATACGCGTAAAGGCCCCCACGAATGCTGCGGTGATGGAAACGCGTCGATTGATGCGTTCCAAAAACCTTGCGACGGTGTGTGAAGAGGCAGCCTGTCCGAATATGGGCGAATGTTGGTCGAAAAAGCATGCGACCGTCATGATCCTTGGTGACACCTGCACGCGGGCATGCGCATTTTGCAATGTCAAAACAGGGATGCCGCGCGCCGTTGATCCGCAAGAGCCGCAGCATGTCGCCGAGGTTGCCGTGCAAATGGGGCTTCAGCATATCGTTATAACTTCGGTCGATCGCGATGACCTTCCCGATGGCGGCGCGAAGCAGTTTGTTCGCGTTATTGAAGCAATTCGCGCCGCGGCCCCGCAAACGACTATTGAAATCCTCACGCCCGATTTTCGCGGCAAAGTCGACGCCGCGCTCGATATGATCGGTGCGGCGCGGCCCGATGTTTATAATCACAATCTGGAGACGGTACCGCGTTTGTACCCAACGATCCGCCCGGGTGCGCGCTATTTCGCATCGCTGCGCCTTTTGGAAAAGGTCAAGGAGCGTGATCCGACGATTTTCACCAAGTCCGGCATCATGCTTGGCCTTGGTGAACAACGGCTTGAGGTGCACCAGGTGATGGATGACATGCGTACGGCGCATATCGATTTCCTCACGATGGGACAATATCTGCGCCCAACCCCGCGTCATGCGGCGGTTGCCGAATATGTCACGCCGGCAGCATTTAATGCGTATGCGGCCATTGCGCGCGCGAAAGGGTTCCTACTCGTAGCCTCCAGCCCCCTTACGCGGTCCAGCTATCACGCGGGTGAGGATTTCGCGCGTTTGCGCGATGCACGCCTTGCCAAATTGGCCGCAGGCCGAGGCTAATCGGACATGCCGCATCATCAGGAGCAGCGCTTTTTGCCCTATAGCGCGCAGCAAATGTACGATTTGGTGGTCGATGTTCGCCGGTATCCGGAATTCTTGCCATGGGTGCAGGCCATGCGTATTCGCCGTGAAACCGATGATGAGACAATCGCGGATATGATCGTCGGGTTCAAACAACTGCGCGAACAATTCACATCGCGCGTGTTGAAGGATGATGGCGCAAAGGTTGAAATCGATTATCTCGACGGCCCGTTAAAGGAACTGCATAACGTCTGGAAATTCACCGATGTCGAGGGTGGTTGCACCATCGATTTTGAGGTGAAGTTTGCCTTCAAAAACCGGATCTTTCAGGCCATCGCGGGGCAGTTTTTTGACTCCGCTTTGCGAAAAATGATTTCTGCGTTTGAGACCCGCGCGGATCAATTGTACGGCACGGCTTAGGCTTATTCAGCAACTTTGCCGTTTGGCAGCAAGAGTTCCAGCGCGCTGATCATTGCCTGCTCTCTAATAAAACTGCGGGAGCCCTCGGGGTCGAAATTGCGGCGCTCAGCAGTTACAGTCTCTGGGTCGTCGCCGCGTTCAGCCCGCGCAAATACGACCGTGCCGACGGGCTTCTTGTCTGAACCGCCTCCCGGACCTGCAATGCCAGAAATGGCAACCGCAACGTCGGCACCGCTTCGCTTCAATGCGCCTTGCGCCATGCCCCATGCTACCGCGATCGATACGGCGCCAAAGGTTTCAAGGAGGTCCGGATTGACGCCTAGCAGGTGTTGTTTAGCTTCGTTGGAGTAGGTTACGAACGAACATTCCAGAACATCACTGCAACCCGTAATTTCGGTCAAAGCTGCGGCAACGAGCCCGCCCGTGCAGCTTTCGGCCAAGACGATGCGGCGCCCGGCAGTCCGGTTTTCTGCGACAACGCGCGCGGCCAACGCCATAACTTCATCGGAGAAAAAGCTCATTCCGTGGCCATTAAAGCGATTGCAGAGGCATGGCAATGATTAAGGCTAAACTGGCGCACATGCGGCGGAACCGCTGGTCTTAAGCACTGCGCAAAAGCACGATCGCTTGCGCTGCAATGCCTTCTTCCCGCCCGGTAAAGCCAAGCTTTTCGGTCGTCGTCGCCTTAACGCTAATTTGGTCCACCTCCAGGCCCATGATTCCCGCCAAGGTTTCGCGCATTGCTTCGCGATGCGGTCCGATCTTGGGGCGCTCACAAATGATCGTAAGGTCGGCATTGCCAAGGACGAAGCCTTTCGCTTTGGCCAATTCAAGCGCATGGTGAAGGAATTGATCGGACCGCGCCCCGCGCCATTGCGGATCACTGGGCGGGAAATGCTGTCCAATATCGCCAGCGCCAATCGCGCCGAATACAGCATCGGTCAGAGCATGAAGCGCGACATCGGCATCGCTATGCCCCGACAAACCATGGGTGTGCTCCAATTTGACCCCGCAAAGCCATAATTCCTCACCGCGTTCCAGCTTGTGGACATCATATCCCTGCCCAATCCGCATATTCTTAGTCTCCAATGTCGATCCCGTCAGCGCCATAAAAAGGGCAAAATCATGCGGGTGCGTTAATTTGATCAAGCGCTCGTCGCCCGCAACCACGGCAACGGTCCCGCCGATTGATTGCACCAACCGGGCATCGTCGGTTGGTTCGTGCCCGCCAGCCCAAATTTCATGCGCCCGAAGTAAAGGTTCGGCGCGAAAGGCTTGCGGGGTTTGTACGCGCACCATGTGCGTGCGGTCCAGACTTTGCGCCAAATTTCCGTCCGCTATCATCGCCATACTGTCAACGACCGGCAAAGCAGGAAGCGCGGCGTCAGCGTTTGCCAGGGCATCCATCAATTGATCGAGCATATTCTGCGTCAAGCCGGGCCGCGCGGCGTCGTGCACATATATAAAATCGGGGCGCGGTCCTTCGCTTTGCTGAAGCGCCGTGATGCCGGCCTTTACACTTTCCCTTCGGGTTGCGCCTCCCTTTGCCGTTATGACGCCAACCCCTGCTGCCGATGCAATGTGGTGAACGGTATCCGTCCAGTTCTCCGCGCAAACCACGATGATGGATGTAAAACGAGGATCGTTGGCAAACGCATTCAGGCTATACGCAAGGACTGGCAGTTCGCCCAAAGGCATGAACTGTTTGGGAGTCTCGCCACCCATGCGACTCCCCGATCCGGCCGCAACAATGATCGCCGCACAGTGCGGGGAAGGCGGGGCATTAGCGTTCTGATCAACCATAATTCGGGCCTAACGCAAGTCAGGCTTGCCCGAAAGGCACTTTCGCACTATTGTTGCCTAAAATTTAAGCAAACGGCAATTTCGTGGTTGTCGATATTGGAATGGTTTATGCTCTCCCCCATCAAAATTGGTCCATTGACCATCGCGATGCCTGTAATTTTGGCACCCATGACCGGCGTCACCGACCGGCCGTTTCGCACGCTGGTTCGGCGGTTCGGTTCCGGCCTCAATGTCACCGAAATGATCGCAAGTCAGGCGATGATTCGCGAAACGCGGCAATCGCTGCAAAAGGCAGACTGGGACCCGATTGAGGAACCCGTCTCCATGCAATTGGCCGGTTGCTCCCCGCATGAATTGGCGGAGGCGGCGAAACTGAACGAAGATCGCGGCGCGGCGATTATTGACATCAACATGGGCTGCCCCGTCAAGAAAGTTGTGAATGGCGACGCGGGCAGTGCGCTGATGCGGGATTTGCCGCTGGCGGCATCGCTCATTGAGGCGACGGTTAAAGCGGTGAAAGTGCCAGTGACCGTCAAAATGCGGATGGGGTGGGACCACGGCAGCCTGAATGCGCCTGAGCTTGCCCGCATTGCCGAGGACTTGGGGGCCCAATTGATTACGGTGCATGGCCGCACGCGCAACCAAATGTATAAGGGGCAGGCGGATTGGGCGTTTGTCCGGCAGGTCAAAAATGCGGTGAAGCTGCCGGTGATCGTTAACGGCGATATTTGCTCGATTGACGATGCGCAGCAGGCGTTGGATCAATCTGGCGCGGATGGCGTGATGATTGGGCGTGGTGCCTATGGTCGGCCTTGGCTGCTGCGGCAAGTGATGGACTATTTCACTGGACAGCCGATTACCGATACCCCTGATTTGCAAGCTCAGCGCGATCTCATTCTGGACCATTATACGGCAATGATTGAACATTACGGCGAAGAAGCCGGTGTGCGCATCGCTCGCAAACATTTGGGTTGGTACACGCGGGGCCTGCGAGGGTCGGCTGAGTTTCGCAACACCGTCAATCAGTTGGATGGTAGCCGCAATGTTATCGCCATGCTGACCGATTTTTATGACGCGCAGTTGGAGCTTGCGGCGGCATGACCGACGTCGCCGCTGCGACGCAGCATAATCTTGGCTTTCATATTTTGAGCAGCCTGCCCGAACCGGTGCTGGCGATCACGCCGGAAGGAAACATCGGCTATGCCAACGGCGCCTCGGAGGTGCTATTGGGGCGCAGTTCGCGACGACTTTTGGGACGACAAGTCGGCACCGTCATTCGTTTTGCCGATGACCGGATGAATCAGATGTTGGAAACGCCAGAGGGCACGCTTTCGGCGCAGAACATGGATTTGCTGCTGTCCGATGGCGAGCACAGCACGCAAAATGTCGATGTGGCTTTGTCGCCAGTCGAGCATTACCCCGGTTGGTATGTGCTGGCACTGCTACCGCAACCCAGTGGCCGCGTGTTGCAATCGGCGCGCGACCGTGCCGGTGAGCAGGCTGCCTTGGGCGCGCCATCAATCCTGAGTCACGAGATCAAAAACCCCTTGGCTGGTATAAAAGGCGCGGCGCAGTTGCTGGCCAAAACGGCTGAACAAAAAGCCTTGCCGATGATCAACCTCATCGTGACCGAGGTGGATCGGATTGCCCGGATTATCGATCAAATCCAGCATTTGGGATCGCGCCGCCCGCCAAAATTGGAGGCCAGCAATATCCATGTGCTGCTGGACAGGGCAATCCAATCGCTGCGTGCGGCCAATCCGGCGCCACCGACCATCCGAATAAATTTTGACCCATCTTTGCCTGACGTTCTGGTCGATCCTGATGCGATGCTGCAAATTCTGATTAATTTGCTGCAAAACGCGTGCGACGCTTTGCGTGAGACACCGGATCCGGAGGTCGTTATCACCACGCGATTTCTGATGAGCGGAGCGCTAAAAGCACCCGTGAATGCCCAAGGTGAGCGTCCGGTTAAATTGCCCGTGGAGGTCTGTCTTTCCGACAATGGTCCCGGTGTGCCCGACGCCATAGCCGACGAACTATTTTCCCCGTTTGTCACATCAAAACGCGACGGGCAGGGGCTTGGCCTTGCTATTGTGCAAAAATTGATGCGCGATATGAATGGCCGTGTCAGCCATGAGCGGGACCGTGATTTGGGGCTGACGCATTTCCGGCTGCTGTTGCCGATCACCGATTGGAGAAAGTCATGAGCGAGCGCCCCGTCATTTTGTTGGCGGAGGATGATGCCTCCATTGCCATGGTCATCCGCGCTGCGTTAGATGCAGAAGGCATCGACATTGATCATTGCACCAGCGTGGCGCGCCGGGACGCATTGCTGGCGGAGCAACGGCATGCCTTGTTAATCACGGATGTCATTCTGACCGATAGCGATGGAATTAATACGCTGGAACACGTTCATGCCAGCTATCCGGATTTGCCAATCATCATCATATCCGCGCAAAACACGCTCGACACCGCCGTACGTGCATCGGAAGCGGGCGCATTTGAGTATTTTCCAAAGCCATTCGACTTAAACGATTTGGTGTTGGCGGTTAAGCAAGGCATTCGACAGGCACAGCGCGAAGACATGCTGGTTCAAACGAATTTCGGTGAGAGCAACATGCCCTTGGTCGGGCGCAGCGCGGCGATGCAGGATGTGTACCGAATGGTGGCGCGGTTGCTGCGCAACGATCTTTCGGTGCTCATCCTTGGTGAATCTGGAACGGGCAAGGAATTGGTGGCGGAGGCCATCCACAATTTGGGGCAGCGCAAAACGGGACCGTTTATTGCCGTTAACATGGCGGCCATCCCCGCCGAATTGATTGAGGCCGAACTGTTTGGCCATGAAAAGGGCGCATTCACCGGCGCAGTCGGTCAAAGCATCGGCAAATTTGAACAAGCACAAGGCGGAACCCTGTTTCTCGATGAGATTGGCGATATGCCAATGCATGCCCAAACGCGCTTGCTGCGGGCTTTGCAAACCGGCGCGATTACGCGGGTTGGCGGCAAGGCGAACATCAAACTTGACGTTCGCATCGTGGCAGCCACGAACAAAGACTTTGATCGCTTGATCGAACAGGGCCTATTTCGAGAGGATTTGTATTACCGCATTAACGTCGTCCCGATCCAATTACCCCCCTTGCGCGAGAGATTGGAGGATATTGAGGCATTGACGCATCATTTCTTTGCTCTAGCCGCGAAGGAAGGCTTGCCCGCCAAGCAGATTGAGGCGGAGGCGATACAGCAATTGCAACTGCACCGCTGGCGCGGCAATGTGCGTGAGCTTAAAAATATCGTCTATCGCCTCGCCGTCACCTGCCGTGAAGATGTTGTCACTGCGGAGGCGGTGAGCAATTTGTTGGACGACGGTTCCGGTCAGACGAGCCGTTCTGACCAAGGTGTTGGCATGGATGGTGCGGTTTTTCATCTCCTCCATCAGGCACGCGGAAATCGCCATTTGGACGGTCAGCTGTATGACTATGTGCTGGCGGCGATGGAAAAGCCGTTGCTGGACGCGATAATGGCGCGCACCAAAGGCAACCAGCTTCGCGCCGCCTCGCTGCTGGGAATTAATCGCAACACGCTGCGCAAAAAAATGCAGGAGCGCGGGATAAACGCAAACCGCGAATAATAAAAGAGTGCTGGCGTGCCATCCCAATGCGCCCCATTTTTGCTCTTTACGCCACATACCAAATTAGGGTATGTGACTTTATGGCAACAGATATACCCAGTCATGTTGTGTTTGAGGCACACTCGCCCGAAGAGAATGAGCGGGGGTCTTTCTTCAGCCGAATTCTCGATTCAGATAGCAGCATCAAAGTATTTGAATTGCTATCGCTGGCCGCGGTCCTTTTGGTTGGGTTGGTGAGTTGGTATATATTTTCGCAGGCCGGAGAGAGCGCCAAGCCGCTGGCGCCGGAAGTGACCGCGATCATGTTGGTGGCCAATTTGCTGCCGGCAACGCTTGTGCTCGTATTTATCGGACGGCGCAGCGCAATCAGGCGGGCGGCACAATCGGACATAGGCAGCAAGGGACGATTGCATGTCCGCTTGGTCCTGCTCTTTTCCCTTATCGCCGCCATTCCCACTATGCTGGTGGTGATTTTTGCCTCTTTGCTGTTTCAAAATGGTGTGCAGTTTTGGTTTTCCGATCCCGCGCGCGACCTATTGGGGAATGCAGGGTCACTGGCACAGGGCTATTATGAAGAAAAGGTCCGCGACGTCTCGGAAGAAACCGTTACGATGGCGGGCGATTTGCGCAGCAATTTGCGCGCCAGTGCGGTCAATGATCCGCGGTTCTACAACAGCTATGCTTTGCAAGTCATTCGCCGCAAATTGTCCGATAGTGCGATAGTCGAAATCGACGCCGATGGCGTTCAGCGAACCCCCGCCGCAATCAACCCCAGCGCACGCACAGACAATTGGATTTCCGCCGATATGTTGAAGCAATTACAGGCTGGCGAACCCATCGCGGTTAATTTGCTACCCGAAAAGATAGAGGTGGTGACACCATTGCTGCCTGAGTCCGCCGTATATTTATACGCGTCGCGCAAGGTAACATCGTCGAGCTATCAACTGGGCAATCGGGCGCAGGCTGTCTTAAACGACTATTCTGCATTGGTCGACGAATCGCGCGAACTCCAGTTGCAATTCAATGCCGCCCTTTATGTGGTTTCACTCGCCATTATTGCGATAGCGGTCTGGGTCGCGTTGATAGTCGCAGACCGTTTGGTGCGCCCGATTTCGCAACTTGTCCACGCAGCTACGGATGTGGCCGAGGGCAATCTGGCACGGCGTGTCCCGGTCGATTTGCGCGGTGCCGATGAAATCGGCATTTTGGCCTATAGCTTTAACCGAATGACCGAGCGTTTAGAGGATCAAACCAGCGCTATTATTTTTGCCAATAACCAGTTGGACAATCGGCGGCAATTTATTGAGGCTGTGCTGGAGTCGGTGGCGGCCGGAATTGTGAGCCTGGATGCCAATGGCGCGATTGTTTTGGCCAACAGCAGTGCGCAAAAAATGCTGGGCGGGCAGGGGGTTGAGCTGATTGGCAAATCGATCCGCGACGTTGCAAGTCCCTTTGCCGACCTAATCGAAAACGGCGAATTGCAAGCCGTGATCCAGATGGAACAGGGGCCCGACCCCCGGACCTTTGCGGTTCGACTTGAGCCGCGCCTTGATGGGACGGTTATCAGTTTTGAGGATATTTCCCAGAAATTGGTCGATCAACGCCGCGCGGCTTGGTCCGATGTGGCTCGCCGCATTGCGCATGAAATTAAAAACCCGCTGACGCCTATTAACCTTGCTGCTGAACGCCTGCGCCGCCGGTTTAGCAAGCAAATCCCGACGGACGAATTGCCTGTCTTTGAGCAATTGACTGAAACCATAATCCGCCAAGTGTCAGACCTTCGTAAAATTGTTGATGAATTTTCCAGCTTTGCACAAATGCCAAAACCATTGATGCGCGAAGAAAATTTTGCCGATATTGTAAGGCAAGGTGTGTTTTTGATGGAGGTTGCGCACCCCAATGTCGTTTTTGAAATGGCGCAAAGCGCAAACGATATTGAGCTGCTGTGCGACAGGCGGCAGATTGCGCAAATGGTCACCAATGTTCTGAAAAACGCCGTCGAGGCCATTCAGGAGCGAACAGACCAAGGGCAAGAATTCGTGCTTGGCGACGGGCGCATCAATATCGCCGTTGCGGCAAGCGGCGGGGCCGTCACTTTCACGGTAACCGACAATGGTGTCGGACTTCCGCAGGACCGCGAAAGCCTCCTAAAGCCCTACATCACCCATCGTGCGAAGGGCACAGGACTTGGCCTCGCGATTGTTAAAAAGATTGTTGAGGAGCATTCTGGTGAGATTGGTTTCGCTGATGCCGATGGGCAGGGCGCCCGGATTGAAATAATTTTTCCATCGCTTCCTTCTGCAGCGACCGTTTTCTCGGCGACCGGCCGTGATGACCTGTCGCCGCAAACATTGTAATTGAGAACAGACTATGGCCATCGACATTCTGGTTGTTGACGACGAGCAAGACATTCGTGATTTGGTCTCGGGCGTCTTGCAAGATGAGGGCTATCATACCCGAACGGCCGCCAACAGTGACGAGGTGTTCGACGCGCTGATGGCGCGCCGCCCCGCATTGGTTTTGCTCGATGTATGGCTACGCGGATCGAAATTGGATGGGTTGGAGATTCTAAAGGAAATCAAGGTACGCGACACCACGCTGCCTGTGATCATTTTCTCTGGACATGGCAATATCGACACCGCCGTCGCGGCGATAGCCGAAGGCGCGGTCGACTTCCTTGAAAAGCCATTTGAAGCGGAAAAGCTACTCCATCTCGTGCGCCGCGCCACGGAGACATCCCGCCTGCGCGATGAGAACGCAGAATTGCGCGCGATGATTGGCCATTCGGACGACCTGATTGGAACCAGTAGCGTGCTAAACGCGGTCCGCGCGACACTGAAACGCGTCGCCAATACCGGCAGCCGCCTCCTGATTTCGGGCCCCGCTGGCGTCGGTAAAGAGGTTGCCGCCCGCTTGCTGCACAATTGGAGCAACCGCGCCGATGCGCCCTTCATCTGCGTCAGTGCAGCATGTATGGAGCCCGAGCGTTTGGAGGAAGAGCTCTTCGGTGAAGAACGCGACGGCATTGTCCATTCGCCCGGCGTTTTGGAACGGGCACATGGCGGCACGTTGTTTCTCGACGAGGTCGCCGACATGCCGTTGGCAACGCAGGGCAAAATCTTGCGCGTCTTGACGGAGCAGAGCTTCAACCGCATCGGCGGCAGCCGACAGGTGCAGGTTGATATTCGGATTGTGTCCTCCACATCGCGCAATTTGGAACATGAAATCGAACAAAAACGGTTCCGCGAAGATTTGTATTACCGCCTAAACGTGGTGCCGGTCTACCTGCCGCCCTTGGCGCAGAGGCGTGAAGATGTCCTGCCCTTGGTCGAACACTTCGCCGCGCGCTTCGCCGCAGAACGCAAAATCATTCCGCCCGTCTTTAGCGCAGAAGCCATCGCCGCCCTGCAAAGCGCCGAATGGCCGGGCAATATTCGCCAACTGCGTAATGTTGTGGAGCGGACAATCATTCTCGCACCGACGGATCAGGTCGCCCACATCGATATCAATATGTTGCCCAATGAAGTTGTCGAAAGCCATACAGGGGATACCAGCAACGTCGTTGCCCTGATGGGTGCGCCGCTGCGGGAAGCGCGCGAGTCGTTTGAGCGTGAATATTTGCGCATTCAATTGCGGCGTTTTTCGGGAAATATCTCCAGAACCGCGAGCTTTATTGGCATGGAGCGATCGGCACTCCACCGCAAATTAAAACTCCTCGGGCTAACGGATCGTCGCTTGGAAACGGAAGAGCCGGATTAGGCACTTGCCGATGACGCCCTATAATCATTCGTTCGCCTGACAAAATCTGTCTTGCACAATGGGCATTGATGGCCATATTCATAGGCCAGTCGGTCATGCTGTTTTGGGCCGATGTGTTGAATGCGTTACGGCGCGAAAATGTGGGCGAGTTTTGCCCACCAATAATAAGGGGCAAAACCCATGGCGGATAAGAATAATGGCTTACAGGATGTTTTCCTGAACTCACTGCGCAAGACGAAAACCCCCGTGACCATGTTTTTGGTTAAAGGCGTGAAGTTACAGGGTATTATCACATGGTTTGATAATTTCTCGGTGCTGCTGCGCCGTGATGGACAGGCGCAATTGGTCTACAAACACGCGATTTCCACGGTCATGCCGGCGGATTCCATCGATATGGACGCGATCCACGACATGATGGAGGCGGCCTTGCGAAAGAACCGCACTTTGCAGGATGTTTTCCTTCACGCGGTCCGCGATAAGGGCGAATCGGTGACGATGTTCCTCGTCAATGGTGTGATGTTGCAAGGTAGCATTCAGGCGTACGATTTGTTTTCGCTGCTGCTTGAGCGGGAGCACATGGTTCAGTTGGTTTACAAACATGCCGTCTCGACCATCCAACCGTCGCGCTCTATCAATTTGGCCGAATACAACGACGATGAATTTGAAGCGGTCGCGGATGATTAATCGTTGAGTGGTTTCAGCCGTGACGAGTCCCTCGATTTTGCGCGCGGGACACGGGCCATCATTGTTTTCCCTGACTTGCCCGGGCAAACCCGCCTCTCGCCAGATGCGCGATTGGAGGAGGCGAGGGGGCTGGCTCTCGCTATTGGGATCGAAGTCGCCGATGCAAAGGCGTTGCGCGTGCGCAAACCCCGCGCGGCGAGCCTGTTTGGTGGCGGGCAAATGGAAGATATTGCGGCATTACTGCAAAGCCATGAAGCCGAATTGCTCATTGTCGATGGCAGCTTGACCGCTATTCAGCAACGCAATTTGGAAAAAGCGGTCGAGGCCAAGGTCATTGATCGAACGGGCCTTATCCTTGAAATTTTCGGCGAGCGTGCCGCCACTGCTGAGGGTAGATTGCAGGTCGAACTTGCCCATTTGGATTACCAGGCGGGCCGATTGGTGCGCAGTTGGACTCACTTGGAACGGCAACGCGGCGGCTTCGGCTTTTTGGGTGGCCCGGGCGAAACCCAGATTGAGGCCGACCGCCGCATGATCCGTGATCGCATGGCCAAGCTGCGCCG
>JBGSOJ010000024.1:0-1802 GCA_041739175.1 Sphingomonadaceae bacterium | reverse complement strand
GACTCTATCGTGGGTTCGAATCCCACCGTGTCCGCCAGTTCTGACCTTTGGTGCCTCTTCCATGGGCCACCCTGACAATTCCGCTTTGCAAGAATTATTCTGATGGGGCAATGATGCCGCATAAGGAGAAAAATATGGCCGACATGGTGCGTTTCAATTGGGAAGATCCCTTCGACCTCAATGCGCAATTGGATGAGGATGAACGGCTGATCCGCGATGCCGCGCATAATTTTGCGCAAAGCGAACTACAACCGCGCGTGATTGATGCGTATCGGGAGGAACGCGAAGCGCCCGAACTGTTCCCCCTCATGGGCGACGCCGGATTGCTGGGCGTTACTTTGCCGCAGGAATATGGCGGGACGGGTGCCAGTTATGTTGCGTACGGCCTTGTCGCGCGGGAGATTGAGCGGGTGGATTCGGGCTATCGGTCGATGGCGTCGGTGCAATCCAGCCTCGTGATCCACCCGATTTATGCCTATGGTTCCGACGCGCAAAAGGCGCAGTATCTGCCCGGCCTCGCATCGGGGCGGTTGATTGGCTGCTTTGGCCTGACGGAGCCTGATGCGGGCTCCGACCCCGGCGGGATGCGCACCACGGCGCGGGTGGATGGCGATGATTTCATCCTGAACGGCACCAAAACCTGGATCAGCAACGCGCCGTTCGCCGATGTGTTCGTCGTCTGGGCCAAGTCGGAGGCGCACGATGGAGCTATTCGCGGGTTCGTGCTCGACAAGGGCATGGCCGGGCTTTCCGCACCCAAAATCGGCGGTAAATTGAGCCTGCGTGCCTCCACCACGGGCATGATCGTGATGGAGGATGTGCGCGTGCCAGCGTCGGCCTTGCTCCCCAATGTTGAGGGGCTAAAAGGCCCCTTCGGCTGCCTCAACCGCGCGCGTTATGGCATATCGTGGGGATCAATGGGCGCGGCAGAGTTCTGTTTCCATGCGGCGCGGCAATATGGGTTGGACCGGCACCAGTTCGGACGGCCATTGGCGGCAACGCAGCTTTATCAGAAAAAGCTCGCCGATATGATGAGCGACATTGCCTTTGGCCTGCAATCGTCGTTGCAGGTCGGGCGGCTCATGGACGCAGGCCGCTTTGCGCCGGAAATGGTGTCGATGGTGAAGCGCAACAATGTCGGCAAAGCGCTCGACATTGCCCGCCAAGCGCGCGACATGCACGGCGGCAATGGCATCAGCGAAGACTATCACGTCATCCGCCACATGGTGAACCTTGAAACGGTAAACACCTACGAGGGCGCGCATGATGTCCACGCGTTGATCTTGGGCCGCGCAATTACGGGCCTATCGGCGTTTTGATGCCGCCGGCAATGCGCGCGGAAACGGCTCATGCCCATTGGCCTTCGCCTGCACTATAGGCCGCATCCGGTGCCGACGACGGTGCGGGGCTTCCCACGATTTGGCCCAGCGCCGCGTCCAATGTTGCGTATTGAAAGGCAAAGCCATGGCGCAACGCGACCTCGGGCAGGACGCGCTGCCCATTCAGCAGCAATTCGTCGGCGAACGCGCCCAATGCTTGGCGCAACGGCCATGCGGGCACCGGCACAAACGCTGGACGACCAAGCGCGCGGGCAAGGATGCGGGTAAACTGTTGGTTCGTGACCGGTTCGGGGGCGACACCGTTGACAGGTCCGGACATCCCGTCCTTTGCCACCGCAAAGCAAATCATCCGGATAAGGTCATCGCGGTGGATCCAGCTCATATAATGCCGCCCGTCACCGAACCGCCCGCCCAGCCCGAACTCAAACGGCGTCAGCAACCGCGCCAGCATCCCGCCGCTGC
>JBGSOJ010000374.1:0-2255 GCA_041739175.1 Sphingomonadaceae bacterium | reverse complement strand
ATGAAAAGCTCAAGCACGCGGCTATTTCCCGTCGGAATACAGCACGGATTCGGTCGCCATTGCCTGCCCATCCCACAGGGCGATTGCCAAGTCGGTGGCGCCGTTTTTGTAATCAACGCTGGTGAACGACAGGCTTTGGTCGGGGGATAGGCCCACTTGCTTGTCCACGCCAATGTCGGGCGCGGATAAGCGCGCGGGCGGACGGACGCCGCATTTGGCGGTTTTGGTGGCGACCGATTCGGGGGCCTCCGCCGGGCCTTCACCCTTCACGCTTTTCTGCATGATCCAGCGCCACCCGTCGCGCGTGTTGGCCCAGACGGTAATCATGCCCCAGCCCGCGCCATCGGCATCGGCGGCAATGGTTATCACCGCCCCCATCCGCCCATCGCAGGAAATCAGCGCGCGCATCGGCGTGGAGCGCACAAAGCGCGGCGGTTGCTGCGTGCTATCGGCGATAAACTCCGCATAAGGCACGCGGCGCGTGGTGAGGATTTGCGCGTCTTTCGCGGCGTAATTCTTGGCGGCCTTCACAAAGCCATCGTCGCGCATACTGCGCTGCATCGCGATATCGACCGCGACCAATGCGCCGGGGTCGGCGGTGAATTGATAGGGCTTGCCGCCGCGCTCAATCACCGGTTCGGGGCGCGGTCCGCCCTGCGCGCAGGCAGTAAGCGATAGGGCAAGAGCAAAAGCGGCGAGGGTGCGCATCTATAATCCTTCCGGGTTGGCCAATCCCGCGCGGCGGTGCGCGGCGACCAAAGTGTTGCGGAGCAGCACGGCAATCGTCATCGGGCCGACGCCGCCGGGCACGGGGGTGATGGCGGCAACGTGGCCGAGGCTTTCATCAAAAGCAACATCGCCGACAAGCCGCCCCTTGGCCGTGTCGCTGACGGGGGGCAGGCGGTTGATGCCAACATCAATCACCACCGCGCCGTCTTTCAGCCAGTCGCCCTTCACCATCTCCGCACGGCCCACGGCGGCAACGACAATATCGGCGGCGCGCACGACGTCGGGCAAGTTGCGGGTCTTGGAATGGGCCAGGGTGACGGTGCAATTCTCACCCAGCAGCAATTGCGCCATTGGCTTGCCGACGATGTTCGACCGGCCGACCACCACCGCATTCATGCCGGTAAGGTCGCCCAATTGGTCCTTCAGCAGCATCAGGCAGCCCAAAGGCGTGCACGGCACCAAGGCCTCTTCGCCGACCGCCAATTTGCCTGCGTTGACCACATGAAAGCCATCGACATCCTTGGCGGGATCAATTGCGGCAATCACCGCCTTATCGTCCAAATGCGCGGGCAGGGGTAGTTGGACGAGGATACCATCCACCGCCTCATCCGCGTTCAGGCTCTCGATCAGCGCCAGCAGGGTCGCGGCATCGGTGTCGGCGGGCAGGCGGTGTTCAAAACTCTCCATCCCCGCCGCGACGCACGCCTTATGCTTGGAACCGACATAGACCTGGCTCGCCGGATCGGCACCGACCAGCACCACCGCCAACCCCGGCGCGCGGCCCGTTGCGGCGCGAAACGCGGGGACGTGAGATGCGATACGGCCCCGCAAATCAGCGGCAAAGGCCTTGCCATCGATCAGGCGCGCAGTGGTTTGAAGAGCCATAAGGCGAAAAATCCTTTAACTTACGCCGGAATTATAAATCCCGACGAGCACGTATTGCAGCAGTTGCAGGCCGATAATCAACACAATCGGCGACAGGTCCAACATACCGGTGTCGGGCATAAATTGCCTAATCGGGCGCAAAACCGGATCCAATATCGCGTTCAGCGCCGTGCTCAAAGCCGCCACAAACGGGGTTTGCATCGATACGATGTTCACCATGATGGCGATGCTCAACACCATGCTCACCATCACAACGGCGAATACTATCTGGCTCAAATAGCCGATAATCACGATCAGCGCTTCTAACATGGGTGTCTCCAACGAAAAGGGTCAGGCCCGAATATGGGTGGACTTTTCATCAGCACAACCTGCCCTTGGCCGATGAAGGTGCGCATAGCCGATGCCACCGCGCACGGCAACGGGACAAATTCTATGTAACGCATGCTATTGCGCCGCCGCCCATTCCGCCACCCGCTCCAGCATGGCCCCGTGATGCGCGATCACGGCAGCATCGGCGGCATTTTGCGCGTCGGGGGAGAAAGCATGTGCCGCGTCCTTGGCATGGCGCGCGGCGTGGCGCTCCACCGCCTCGGCAATATCCGCCTCCTCCAGCGGCAGGGCCAATGCCCGTGCCGCCGACA
>JBGSOJ010000260.1:0-4112 GCA_041739175.1 Sphingomonadaceae bacterium | reverse complement strand
GGTGCTGGCCGATGCGGAGGGGTTGCCCGCGCACGCCGCATCGGTGCGCACGCGTCTGGAATCAAACGATATATCGGCGCAGCCACTCGCCACTTTAGAGGATTAAATCATGGCCACCGATACCCCTGCTGATCGCGCATTGGCGCGCAGCACCGCGCGGCTTGCCGCTGTGCAGGCGTTGTATCAACGCGATATGGAGAAAACGCCACTTGCCACATTGCTGCGCGAATTCCACCACCACCGGCTCGGCAAAGAGATCGAGGACGACCAATATGCCGATGCCGAGGTGGATTTTTTCAACGACATCGTCGCGGGCGTCGATGCGCGCGCGGGCGAGATTGACCTCCTGATTGAGGGGAAATTGGCCGAGGGGTGGAAATTATCGCGGCTCGACCGGACCATGGTGCAGATTTTGCGCGCGGGGACGTACGAGTTGCTCGCGCGCAAGGATGTTGCCGTGGGCACCGCAATCAATGAGTATCTGGACGTAGCCCACGCGTTTTTCGACGCGAAGGAAGTGAAGTTTGTCAACGGGTTGTTGGATGCTTTGGCCAAGGAGGTTAGGGGGTAGTTTTACCAATACAAGGGGACAGGCCATGCTGTTTTGGAATAAGGTTTTGGGCGCGGCGCTGCTGCTGGTAAGTGTTCACCCTGCCCATGCAGCCTCGCAAGAGACCGCGCCACACCTCGCAATGACCCCGACAGAGGATGCGCGCGGCGGCGTGTATGAGGTAACGATTGAGCGCAGCACGACTTCGGCGACCTCCGACGGATCCAGCAGCGGTTCGTCCTCATCGAACTACGCCTTGCAGATGACCGTCACGCCCAATGGGCCGGACAGCACGACGGTCACCTTTGACTTGCCTGCCGACAGAACGGCAAAGGACCGCGCCCGCCAGTGGCAATTTCCCGCAACGATTGCATACGACGCCAATGGCGGTGCGACGTTGTTTCAGCCGGAAATCTTGGACAGGCGGCTTGATGATTGGCTTACTTTGGGCAAGTGGACGCGCGAGATGTGCGGGCGGTGGATATTTACTTGGAACGCCTTTTACATCGAATGCGACCCCCAATCGGTGATTGAGAATGTGCAGCCGTTCCTCTTGCCGCCTGCGGATTTGGCGGAGGGGGCGATGCATACCGACCCGAACGCGCTTGCACCGGCGGCCTTTGTGCGCTTGCCCGCCGAGGATGACGCGATTGTGTTGGAGGCGCAATTTACGCTTGATCCCACCAAATTAGAGGCAGAGCGCATCGAACAGGATAAAGTTGTAGCGGAAATCATGGGTCCGCCCACTTCGCCGGAAATGGCGGCGGTGCGGCAAGAGCGGAATGACGCACGTAACAGTGAGGAGGTTACGGGTACTTTGCGGGTGCAATATGATCTGACCTACCAACCGGACGAATGGGTGCGAACCGAAATCTCCACAATCACGGTGCGGCGCGGTGATGGCGTCATTGAGACGGAGACAGCAGAAACTGTGACGAGTTGGACGCGCACCGGACCAGCGCTGCAGCTATCAACCCCTTAGCCCCCTTAATGCAAAAAATTCGCATTAGCGGGTGTTATCACTATTGCGACTTAATCGCATTTACGGCATAGGGGTTTCAGCAAAGGAATCCGCTTATGATCGTCTGTGTCTGCAATGCCATCCGGGAAGAGGATTTGCGCGGTGTCGCGCGGCGCGGGGCGTGTGGGGGACAGGGGCAAATGGCGTGTCCAAAGCGCGCCTATGCTGAACTCGGCCGCCGCCCGAAATGCGGCATGTGCCTTGATTTCGCGCGCAGCATCATCGCGACCGAGGCGGTGGCCGCCTAAATCTGTTGCGAACCGTACGCGTTATCATTCGCAAAACCCGCAGTTTTCCGCCATTTTGTTACAAATATCCGCTTGGCAAACGGCCGCGCTTCGCGGATATCATCGCCATGAATGCAACCACAAACGAAAGGTCGGGCCATGAAGGGCGATGCGAAAGTCATTGAATATTTGAACGAGGCGCTGAAAAACGAGCTGACCGCGGTCAACCAATATTGGCTGCATTACCGGATGCTCGACAATTGGGGCGTGACCAAGCTCGCCGCGCTGGAACGGCACGAATCGATCGACGAAATGAAGCACGCCGACCAATTGGCGGAGCGTATCCTGTTCCTCGACGGCCTGCCCAATTTTCAAATGATGGGTCGGCTCAACATTGGCGAGACGGTCGAGGAAATCCTGCATTGCGATATGAAGCTGGAGGAGGTTGCGATTCCCCTGCTCCGCGATGCCATTGCGCATTGTGAAAGCGTGCGCGATTTCGTCTCGCGCGACCTGTTCGCGTCGATTTTGGCGAGCGAAGAGGAGCATGTCGATACGCTGGAAAAGCAATTCGACCTGATCAAACGCATGGGGATCGAGAATTACATCCAATTGAACAGCACACCGGTCGAGGGCTAGGCCCATATATCATATTCGGCGGGGGCGGGGTGTTTGCGCATCCCGCCCCCGTTGCGTTTGTGCGCCGCGATCGGTGGCTATTCCGCGCCGCCGCGCAAAAAATTTGCCTTAGGCCCTTTTTGCTCTTGCAAGTCATTCTCAATAAGAATAGCACGCTCCCAACACTAGGGAGTATTGCTAATGAGAATCGTTTTTACCACCGCCGCGTCCGTTTTGGCGGTGTCCATCTTTTCCGCCACCGCCGCGCACGCCGCGCCGACGCCGGAGGCGCCCGAGCCCGCTCCCGATCAAGAGATTATCGTTAAGGGCCAGGCGGTCGGCTACAACACCGACACGATCAACACGGCGACCAAGACCGACACGCCGCTGATCGATGTGCCGCAAAGCATTACCGTCATCACCCGTGAGCAATTGGACGACCAATCGATGCACTCGATGGGCGAAGTCCTGCGCTATGTCCCCGGCACCACGGTGGGGCAGGGTGAGGGCAACCGCGACCAAATTACTTTGCGCGGGCAGAACACGACGGCGGATTTCTTCTTGGACGGCGTGCGCGACGATCCGCAATATTATCGCGGATTGTACAACATCGAACGCGTCGAAATCCTGAAAGGCCCATTCGCGCTGATTTTCGGGCGCGGGGGCAGCGGGGGGATTATCAACCGCGTGCAAAAAACGCCGATTGCGGGGGAGAATTTCCTCCGCACCGTCGGCAGCGTGAACAGCTTTGGCGGATGGGATATTGCCGCCGATGGCAACGCCGCCATTGGTGACGCCGCCGCGTTCCGGCTGAATGCGACGTACGAAAGCATGGAAAGCCACCGCGATTTTGTGGATGGTGAGCGCTATGCCGTCAACCCCAGCATTGCCGCCAATTTGGGCGCATGGAAAGTGGCGCTAAGTTATGAATATCTCCACGATGACCGCGTGCCCGATCGCGGTATCCCGTCAATCGCCACCAGCGCGGGGCAAGCGAACACGCCGCTGACCGGATACCGCGATACCTTCTTCGGCATCCACGGCGTCAACCGCACCGAAATTGAGGCGCATATACTAAAGGCGCGCGCCGATGGACAACTCGCGGAAAACCTGCGCTTTAGCGGCACATTGCTCTACGGCGATTATGACAAATATTACACCAATGTGTTCGCCAATGGCGCGGCGACGGGGCAAGCGGGCACGGTCAGCCTCGGCAACTATACCGACGCGACGCAGCGGCAGAACCTGGTCGCGCAAAGCAATCTGGTGTGGGATGTCTCGACCGGCCCCGTCACCCACCGCGTGCTTGTTGGCGCGGAGTTCAGCAATCAGGATACGGCGAGCCAGCGGCGCGGCGGCGTGCTGTCGTCGGCCACGCTCAACCTTGCCAATATCGTCTATCCCACGATTACCTTTGGCGCGCTGTCCCGCCAAACGGTGTCTCAGGTGGAGGTGTTCAGCGTGTTTGCGCAGGATCAGATCAGCTTCTCACCCAACATCGACCTTGTGCTGGGGTTGAGGTATGATAATTTCCGCATCACCGGCACCAACCAATTGGCGAACACGCCCTTTGCGCGCACCGATGAGAAAGTCAGCCCGCGTATTGGCCTGATCCTGAAACCGCATGAGAATTTCAGCGTCTACGGCAGCTATTCGCAATCGTTCCTGCCGCGTTCGGGGGACCAGTTCCTGTCGC
>JBGSOJ010000319.1:0-1937 GCA_041739175.1 Sphingomonadaceae bacterium | reverse complement strand
GATCGAGGCGTGTGCGCGGTGCGGGATGAAGCTGCGCACGGTGACTGCGCCGCCATATCGCGGTGGGGCGACCAGCATCATTTTGGGCACCGATTTGTCCGCCACATCGCCCAGGTTCATACGTTCGCCCACGGCCAGACGTATCGCTTCGATCCGCGCTTTGAGCGCCGTATCGGCGTCGAGCGTATCGCGGTCCTCATAGCCGGTGATGCCGACGTCGCGGGCCTTCATCACCACGCATGGCATCCCATTGTCGATGAGTGTGACCGGCACCCCCTCCACCACATCCACCGCGTTTCCGGTAGGCAGCAATGCGCCGCACGAGGAGCCAGCGGTGTCGCGGAATTCCAAGGGCACGGGTGCGTGGGAGCCAGGGACGCCATCGATTTTCGCCTCGCCCGCATAAGTGACCACGCCGCCCGGCGTCTGAACCGTGGCGACCGCGATTTGGCCGGTGTTTTCCATATAGATAGTGACGCGGGTCTCCCCATCCTGCGCGGCGACCAGCCCGCGCTCAATCGCAAACGGCCCGACCCCGGCAAGGATATTGCCACAGTTTTGCGCGTCGCTGACGATCGCTTGATCGACAAACACTTGCAGGAAAAGGTAATCGACATCAACGCCATCGCGGGTGGAGGCACGCACCACCGCGACTTTGCTGGTCAGCGGATCGGCCCCGCCCATGCCGTCGATTTGGCGCGGGTCGGGGCTGCCCATGACGGACAAAAGAAACGCATCGCGTGCGGCTGCGTCGGCGGGCAGGTCGCTGGCGAGGAAATAGCCGCCCTTGCTCGTGCCGCCACGCATCCACATGACGGGTGCGGAGGTCATAGTAAACCTCCCCAATATGGGGAGGGGGACCACGAAGTGGTGGAGGGGTAGCAAGGTTGCGTCCAATCCCCTCCGTCAGGGCTGCGCCCTGCCACCTCCCCGTATCGGGGAGGATTGGTTGCCTCACACATATTTCAACCCCATCGCCGCCAATTTGCCGCGCATGTCGTACATATCAAGGCCCAGTTCCCCGGCGGCAAGGCGCGCGCGTTTGTCCGCCTCATTCGCCTCGCGTGCCTTTGCCGCCAGCGCGACATCCGCGGCCTTTTCGCGCGGGACACAGACCACGCCATCGTCATCGGCGACAATCACATCGCCCGCGTTCACCGGCCAGCCTGCGCAGACAACGGGCACATTGACGCTGCCCAAGGACGCCTTAATCGTCCCCTGCGCATAGACGGCCTTTGCCCAGACGGGGAATTGCATTTCAGTGAGATCGCGAACATCGCGGATACCGGCATTGATAATCAACCCCTTACACCCCCGCGCCTGCGCCGAGGTGGCGAGCAGGTCGCCGAAATAGCCGTCCTCACAGGGCGAAGTTGGCGCAATGACAAGGATGTCGCCCGCCTGCAATTGTTCAATCGCGACATGCACCATCCAATTGTCGCCGGGAGGGGCGCTAATCGTCACCGCGCTGCCCGCGATCCGCGCGCCAGCGTAAATCGGGCGCATATATGAGGCGAGCAGGCCGGTTCGCCTTTGCGCTTCGTGGACTGTCGACACGCCGCAGCTTTCCAAATCGGCGATGACGCCCGCGTCGGCGCGTTCGATATTTTGGACAACAATTCCGGTCATAAAGGGCGTGGCTCCTGCGTTTTTGGTCGGCAATACGCTAGGCCCCGCTCGGCAAAACGCCAAGTTGAAACTATGCAGGGGGTATAAGCCTATGCTAATTCTAACGCCATGCCTTATGCCCCGACGCTCTGGACCCTGAACCTGCGCCATTTGCGCGCGCTGTCCGCGACCGCGCGGCTGGGCAGCATTTCCGCCGCCGCGCAAAGCGTTGCGATCAGCCAACCGGCGATTACCCAGGCGCTGGCGAAATTGGAGGCCGAGTTCGGCGTCGCCTTTTTCGACCGGCGCAGCGATGGGATGGCGGCGAC
>JBGSOJ010000316.1:0-1950 GCA_041739175.1 Sphingomonadaceae bacterium | reverse complement strand
GGCGGCGCTCTTGCTGACCTTTGCGCAGCCGTATTTGGTCGCGGTCCTGCCCGCATCGGAGGTATCGCGCGCGTTGCTTATCATGGTCGTGCTCGCCGCCGTGCTCAGCGTGCCGCTGGCGCTGTTCGCGGCACGGCTCGCGGCGCATCGGGTTAATCCTATTCGACTTTTGCAAATTGCCGCCCTTGTGCTTGCGGGCGCGATGGCATTGCTGGCCAGCGCGCCGTCGCCTGCGCTGATTATCGCGAGTTATGCGGTGTTTATGAGCGCGTTGGTCACGTATCTCGCCGTCGATACCGCCGTCATTGCACAATGGCTGGCGCGCTCCACCGCCGTTGCGACGCGGTTGGGGATGATGAATTTGGCCAACACTTTGCCCGGCATAATCGTCCCCGCGTTGCTCCTCATCTGGGGCGGGGCAGCGGCGGAAGGACTGACCGCCGCGTTTATTTTCACCGCGACTGGCGCGGCGGTGGCGGCGGGGCTATTGGCCTTTGGAAGCGGGCGTTTATCACCCCCCGCTTGACAGCCCAATCCTGTGAACATACAAAGAACACATGGCGGAAAAAACGGTTCAAGACCGGCTGGCGATTCTGGCTGATGCGGCAAAATATGATGCCTCCTGCGCGTCATCCGGCACCACGCGCCGTGACAGCTGGGGCGGCAAGGGCATTGGTTCCGCAGGCGGAATGGGCATTTGCCATGCCTATGCCCCCGATGGCCGGTGCATATCGTTGCTCAAGATTTTGCTCACCAATTTCTGCATTTTCGACTGCCATTATTGCATCAACCGCAAAAGCAGCAATGTCGAACGCGCGCGGTTCAGCCCGCAGGAGGTGGTGGACTTGACGCTTTCCTTCTACCGCCGCAATTATATTGAGGGGCTGTTCCTTTCGTCGGGCATTGTCAAAAGCGCCAATCACACGATGGAGCAATTGACCGATGTCGCGCGCATCCTGCGGCAGGAGCATGATTTTCGCGGCTACATCCACTTAAAATCGATACCGGAGGCCGACCCCGAATTGGTGGCGGAGGCGGGGCGGTGGGCCGACCGGGTGTCGATCAATGTCGAAATGCCCACCGACAGCGGCCTTGCGCGGCTCGCCCCCGATAAGAACGCGCGGCAAATTGACGGCGCGATGGGGGCGATTAAGTCCGCGATTGACGACAATATCGATGCGCGGCGAAAGTATAAATCCGCGCCGAAATTCGCGCCTGCTGGCCAATCGACGCAAATGATTATCGGCGCGGACGACACGAATGATACCGCGATTATGGCGCGCGCGGGCGGGCTGTACGATAACCACAAACTGCGCCGTGTTTATTACAGCGCGTTCAGCCCGATCCCGGACGCCAGCGCGGTGTTGCCCTTAAAGCGCCCGGCGTTGATGCGAGAGCATCGGCTTTATCAATCCGACTGGCTGATCCGGTTTTATGGATTTCAGCAGGCGGATTTGGGCATCGCAGCGAATGCGGGCGGGATGTTGCCATTGGACATCGACCCCAAGCTCGCGTGGGCGCTCAACAGCCGCGACCAGTTTCCCGTCGATGTCAACCGCGCCAGCAAGGAGCAATTGCTCCGCGTCCCCGGCCTTGGCGTGCAGGCGGTGAAGGCAATTTTGCGTGCGCGGCGGTTAAAAACCTTGCGGTTGGAGGATGTCGGGCGGCTAACGCAATCGGTGGCGAAGGTGCGCCCGTTCCTAATCGCGGCGGATTGGCGACCGACAACATTGGCCGACCGGTTGGACCTCAGCGCCTTTGTGAAACCCAAAGCAGCGGAGCAACTGGAGCTGTTCGCGGCGTAACATGGCGAGCGTCAACACACCTGTTTGCGTCACCCTCGCAGACCCGCACTCTATGGACGAATGGCGTAACGCGGCGCGGGCGTGTGTGCAGGCGGGGCTGTCCCCGGCACTCGTGACATGGCGGACAGCGGGCGATGGCGGCGAC
>JBGSOJ010000311.1:0-2381 GCA_041739175.1 Sphingomonadaceae bacterium | reverse complement strand
GAGTCGGGATCGGCGCGTGTGCGCTGTGCCGCCTTTTTGTCCGTAACGCGAATCGGGCGGAACCGCGACGGGTCGCTATCGGTGTTGAGCGGCGGCGGCGGTGCCTCCGCATCCAAATCGTCGCGGTAAATCAACTGATAGAATACAAACAACAATAAGGCGTGGCTGAGCAGGATGGAAAGATTGTCAATCATGCCCTTATCCCGCCTCAATACGCCCAAGCCCGCACCCGACGCACGGGCACACCGCCGCCGTGATGGTCGCCGGTTTCCCGTCTCTAACCGGATTGGGTTGACGGGCCGTTAATCAATTTCGGGCAAAAGCGATTCTGTTAGCGCACGCACTTGCACAGCATCGGGACGCATATGCCACGGATTTTGCACGTTTTGGACCACAGCCTGCCACTGCACAGCGGCTATACGTTTCGCACGCGGGCAATCATGTCGGCGCAAATCGCCTTTGGCTGGCAGGTCGAGGGCGTCACGGGTCTGCGCCAATATCAAGGCGGCGAAGTGCCCGGCCTTGACAATCAAACCATCGACGGATTGACGTTTCATCGCACCATTGTCTGCGTCAAGGCGCCGTCCCCGGTGCTGGAATACAGCGAGGTTGCGTTGCTGGCGCAACGGATTGTGGCGTTGCACCGCGAGCAGCCGTTTGATTTGCTGCACGCGCATTCGCCGGTCATCAATGGGCTGGCGGCACTGCGCGCGGCGCGGACGCTCAAAATCCCGTTCCTTTATGAAATCCGCGCCTTTTGGGAGGATGCCGCCGTCGGCAATGGCACCGGCAGTGAGGGTAGCGCGAAATACCGCGTCACCCGCGCGCTGGAAACCCATGTTGCCCGCCGCGCCGATGCGGTGGCGGTGATTTGCGAAGGGCTACGCAGCGACCTTATCAAACGCCACATTCCGGCGGACAAGATTATGGTGTCGCCCAATGGCGTCGATATGGGCCTATTCGGCGACGCCCCGCCGCGCGATCAGGCACTGGCGCGCGCGTTGGGTCTGCCCGACGGGGCGGATGTTTTGGGCTATATCGGCAGCTTTTATGACTATGAGGGGCTGGACGATTTGATTGAGGCCATGCCCATGCTGGCGCGGCGGCGGCTGGATGCAGGCGGCAGCGTGCCGCACCTGATCCTTGTCGGCGGTGGCCCGAAAGCGGCGGAGCTTGCCATTCAGGCAAAGGCAAGCCCGCTGGCCGATCATATCCATTTCATTGGCCGCGTGCCGCATAACGCGGTGTCGCGTTATTATAGCCTCATCGACCTGCTGGTCTATCCGCGCAAGCCGATGCGGCTTACCGATTTGGTCACCCCGCTAAAACCCTTGGAGGCGATGGCACAGGGGCGGCTGGTGATTGCCTCCGACGTCGGCGGGCATATGGAATTGATTGAGGATAATATCACCGGCAGCCTGTTTACCGCGGGCAGCCCATCGTCGCTGGCCAAGGTCACCGCCGCGATGCTGGAAGACCGCAGCGGCTGGGACAAACGCCGCGCCGTCGCCCGCGCCTATGTCGCGGTAGAGCGCGATTGGGCGAAAAACGTTCAGCGTTACGAACCTGTTTACCAAATGTTGCTAGGCCAATCACTGGCGCGTCAGGCCGCATGATGATGCAATCGGGCAATTCTTCGCGGAGTAGGGCGTCAGGAGCGAGCAGAGATATGCACAACGACCACGCGCAATTCGATACGCGCCGACCTCTCCACAGCCGCAACGGGCACGCCGATGCGGGCCACCGCGCGAAGCCGAAATGGCCTTTGCTCGCCGCTGGTGCCGTTGGCGGGGCGGTGGTGGGATGG
The DNA here is from genome assembly GCA_041739175.1 of Sphingomonadaceae bacterium. GTDB lineage: Bacteria > Pseudomonadota > Alphaproteobacteria > Sphingomonadales > Sphingomonadaceae > JBGSSR01. The sequence goes on along the minus strand of JBGSOJ010000311.1, from coordinate 574 downwards.
TTCCTACCGCTTGGTTTGGTGGAAAGTTTGACCTCGGCCACGGGCCTGTCGGAGATGATCCCCGCCTTGGCCCCTCCGCTGGGTTCGACCATGCGCCTGCTTTTGGCCTTGGGCGGCGGCGTATCGGCCTTGGCGCTGGTTGCGATGTTCGTTGGCGGGTCGAAGCCGACGGTCAGCGACACCGATGGCTATGCCAACGACATCCATCCCCCGCGCCAGCGCATGAACGCGCCGCGCGCCGACACCTATAATGACATTGGAGACACCCCTATGGCCCGCAACACCGCCGTTCGCCAGCCCCCCGAAACAAACGGATTGCCCAGCGGCTTTGCCCGCGATGCCGAGCGTGACGCCGATAGGAACACCCCGCAGGAAAGCGGCGGCTTTTTCAGCCGGATGAAGCAATCCTTGTCCAAAATGCCGTTGCCGCGCCGATTTGACGATGACGATGCCGAAAGCGGCGGCGCAATCCGTGATTTTTCGGATCTGAAACGCCTGCGCCCCGGCGCTGAGGACAGCCGCACAGCGCATGATCCGCGCCGGGGCGATTCGCCCGTGCGCCCGATTGCCGCCC
>JBGSOJ010000287.1:0-16201 GCA_041739175.1 Sphingomonadaceae bacterium | reverse complement strand
ATCGCCGCCGCGCCTGCCTCCGTCGCCACCAACGGCAGGGCACGGAACGGCCCCTTCATTGGGCGATGCAGGTCGAGGACGGGGTCAGCCAGCGCCATTGCCAACGCGGCATCCATGCCCTCTGGCGCAGCAATCCGCACGGCATTAGGCGAAGCGGCGGCGGTCCCTTGCCCCATCAAGCGCAAGGTGGCAGCGCGGCTGGCGGATAGCAGAACCTCGCGCGCATCGGCAAAATCCGCTGCATCGTGCGCGCGTTCAATCGAAAGCAAAGTGATCGCACCATCCGCACCACTAACCGTCACGCACCATCCACGGCGCAGTGCGTCAATCGCCCGCGCCGCCATTTTTGCATCGCCGACCGGAGGCGCGGCGTGCGTCATGGCAGCAGAAATTCGCTCACAATCGGGATATGGTCCGACGGCTTCGTCCATCCGCGCACAGGCTCGTGGATCCGGTGCGCGGTGGCATGGGGCAGGATGTCGGGCGTCACCCACATATGATCAAGCCTACGCCCACGGTCGCCGACGGTCCAATCCTTCGCGCGGTACGACCACCAGGTGAACAAACGCTCCGGTGCGGGGACGAAATGACGGCCGAGGTCAACCCATTGCCCCGCCTCCTGCATCCGCCGCATAAGCTCCACTTCGACCGCGGTATGGCTAACGGTGTTGATCAGCTGCTTGTGATTCCAGACATCACAATCCAGCGGCGCAACATTAAAATCGCCGGTCAGGATGGTGGGTGTCTTGCTCGCGGCAATATCCGCGCTCCACGCGATCATGCGCTCAAAAAAATCAAGTTTTTGGCCGAACTTCGGGTTTTCCTCCCGGTCGGGAACTTCACCGCCAGCGGGAATGTAGACGTTTTCAATTCGCCAACCATTGGCGAGTTGGACCCCAATGTGCCGCGCTTCGCCATTCAATTGCCAATCGAACCGATTGTCCGCGCGCAGCGGAATTTTGCTCACGATCGCAACGCCATGGTGCATCGGTTGGCCGTTGAGTTTAATATGATTATAGCCCAATTGGCGGAAAAGCCCTTCGGGGAACAGGTCATTGACGACCTTTGTCTCCTGCAAACACAAAATATCGGGCGCGTGTTCGCGCAAGAATTTTTCGACGATTTCGATGCGGAAGCGGATGGAATTGATGTTCCAAGAAGCGACGGAGATGCTTTTTGCCATGGCGGTTTGCCTAGACGATACGAAGGCGGGATGCCAAGCGCAAAATCCTGCGCGGGCGCAAAACAAAACAGCCCCCATGCCGGGGGCGTTGGCATGGGGGCTTAGCTTTGCGTCAAACGCACCCTGTGGCGCGTGATACGACAAAGGCGATGCGCCGGTTAAAAAGCCAATCGGGTAACAGGGGGGAAACCCAAATCATGCGCGGCGGCATTGCTTGACCGGATTTACATTTTAATCCTGCACGGCACATGAACGGACATCGTTTATCCCCAGCCTTAACGACGAAAGGCAGCGGCTCATCGACGAACCGCTGCCCCATCGTAAGGAATTGCTTAAAACTATCAGCGACTCGGGCGTCGTTGCGCCGCTGTTACCGGCGCGGGCCACTCGATGCGCGCGGATCTTTCCAATTGAACGCGCTGTTCGCAATTGGGATATTATATTTTACATTTGACAGCCGAACCGTGGTGCGATTGTTCTGGCTGTCCAACGCCACCCACGAATGCAGGGTCAGGCCGGAGGGTGCGCCCGCTTGCTTTATGAAGATCATCGTGATCGTGCCATATTCCGGCCGTTTGGGGTCTTTGACCGCCACGCTGACCACTTTGGGATCGCTGGTGGGGACAAGTTTGCCGTATTTTTTCAAATCGCGTTTTGGGTCCAGCAAGGCCGAAAGCGGACTTTCGCCGATGGGCCAACGCTGCACCTGGCGGACTTGATAATCGATCATATTCAGCGATTTGCCATCACCAACGATCAGCAGATTGGCGCCCTTTTGATACTCAAACCGAATTTGGCCGGGGCGTTTGATCAGCATTTTGCCGGTCATTGTCTGCCCCTTGCGGTCCGATTGGCTGAAGGTTGCCGACATTGTGCCGACCTGCTCAATATGCGATTCGACCGCGGCGAGATCATTGGCCTTTTGCGCAGCGACAGGCGTCGCAGCGGCGGCAATGGCGACAGAAGCCGTGCCGAGGGAGAGAAACAGAGTGCGCATACATGCTCCTTATATCGTAAATTCGCTTGGTTCGTTGTTCATAAAAGGCGTCGGTTGAATGAACGTTGAATAGGCGTTGCGGTTCCTCACTAGCGACATTTTGTTACAACGATCGGGTAGGCGCGGCCAATGCTTTCTTGCTGTGTTTGGGGGCAATCGGACGGCGATGCGGCGCGAATAGCGGCCACTTACAGCGGCTCACCATTTTGATCGCGCAGCACTTCGCGCCGCCCGACATGGTTAGGGGGGCTGACATACCCATCCTCCTCCATCCGGTCGATCAGGCGTGCGGCGCTGTTGTAGCCGATGCGCAATTGCCGCTGGATCCAGCTTGTAGACGCCTTTTGGCTGGTGAAGACGACATGGCAGGCTTTTGCGTACATCGCGTCCTCTGGGTTGGATGGCTCCATGCCGTCGAGCGCGAAGCTGCCCTCGTCCGGTTCCTCGGTCACGGCGCTGATATAGTCCGGTTGCCCTTGCCCGCGCCAATGGTCGGCGACGCGGCGGACTTCGTCATCGCTGACAAACGGCCCATGAATACGCGTCAGGCCCTTGCCGCCCGCCATATAGAGCATGTCGCCTTTGCCCAGCAATTGCTCCGCGCCCTGTTCGTTGAGAATGGTGCGGCTGTCGATTTTGCTGGTCACGTGGAACGAAATCCGCGTCGGCATATTCGCCTTAATCACGCCAGTGATGACGTCCACAGACGGCCGTTGCGTCGCCATAATCAAGTGAATGCCCGCCGCCCGCGCCTTTTGCGCCAGCCGTTGGATGAGAAATTCGACTTCCTTACCGGCAGTCATCATCAAATCGGCGAGTTCATCGACGACAATCACGATTTGCGGGAGCAATTCATATTCCAATTGCTCCTCTTCATATTGCGGCATGCCGGTGGCGGGGTCGTATCCGACCTGCACCTTGCGGCCCAAAGGCTGCCCCTTCGCCTTCGCGGTTTTCACCTTTTCGTTATAGTTCGCAAGGTTGCGGACGGAGAGGCTGGACATCATGCGATAGCGGTCCTCCATCTGCTCCACCGCCCATTTCAGCGCGCGAATCGCCTTGGCGGGTTCCGTCACCACCGGCGACAAAAGGTGCGGAATATCGTCGTAGGTGCTGAGTTCCAGCATCTTCGGATCGATCATAATCATCCGGCACTGCTCCGGCGTCAGGCGGTAGAGCAAGGACAGGATCATTGCGTTCAGGCCCACCGATTTCCCCGACCCCGTCGTCCCCGCGACCAGCAAATGCGGCATCGGGGCAAGGTCGGCAATCACCGGATCGCCGTTGATATTCTTGCCCAGAATAATCGGCAAAGACCCGCTCATATTGGCAAACGCACTGGACCCCACCATTTCGTGGAACACCACGGTTTCACGGTTGGCGTTCGGGAGCTCGATGCCCATCACCGTGCGGCCATGCACCGTGGACACGCGGGCGGACAAGGCGCTCATATTGCGGGCAATGTCATCGGCCAACGCAATGACGCGGTTGGCGCGGATGCCGGGCGCAGGTTCCAGCTCGTACATCGTTACCACCGGCCCAGGTTTGACAGCGGTAATCGACCCCTTCACATGGAAATCATCCAGCACGGATTCCAAGAGCCGCGCGTTGCGTTCCAACGCGGCCTTATCAAGGCGCGGGGCCTCCAGCGGCTTGGCTTCGTCTAGCAAGTCCAATGACGGCAGGACATAATTGCCAAAGAAATCGCCCTGCCGCGCGCTGGAAAAGCTGGCGGGTTGCGGGGCGACTTGCCGGTCGGAGATGACCGGCGGCGGGCGGTGATCTGGCTCCACCTTTTTGCGCGGAGCGGCCTTTGCGGCGACAGCCTGCGGCGGTTCCATATCAAATGGCGCGTCGGATAAGAAATCGGCATCGGCCGCTTGTGTCGTTGTCGGTTTGGGCAATTTTTTGGTGCGCGACCAACCCAATCGCGGCATCGCGGGTAGGCGCGGCGCATTCTCCAGACGCAGCGCGCGTACAACCAGATACCCGCCGCCAAGGAGCGAAATGACCGCTAGGCCGCCGATAACAAAGGGGGCGTACTCGCCCGCCAATGCTGCCAATGCCTGACCACCGCGCGCCAGCAGCATCGCGGGCAGGCCGCCCCATCCGGCGGGCGCAGAAATGCTGGCGGGATCGGTCACCAATGACAGGCCCGTGGCGACAATACATGTGCCGAGCACCGTCAACCCCATCTGCCGCCGCACGCTGGGCAAAGGTGCGGCAATCCATAACCTTTTGGCGGTAAGCACAACGGCAGGAAGCAACAGCAAGGCTGCCCAGCCGAAGAGGAACAATAACGCATCCGCCAAATACGCGCCGCCTTGCCCCATCCAATTGGCGTCCGCGTCCGCCGCCGCTGCGCTGAACGCGTTGTCGGTCGCCGAAAAGCTAATGAGCGAAAGAAACGTAAACCCAGCAACCACGAACAAAAGGAGCGATAGCATAAGCGCCCCGCTGCGCTTGACGCTTTCGCGCATCAACGCCTGCCAATCGGCATCGGATTGCGCGGTACCACCGCGGCGGCTAAGGCTTGGGCTGCTGGCCATGACTTGGTCCCTCATTGGCAGGGCGAAGGCGCGTCAAACCGGCCTCGCGTTACCCTGCGTTGCTTCATCCAAATCACCCCTGAACGGGTAGAACCCATTTCTCTTTTGCCAGAGCCAGGGAGTCGCCGTCAAGAAAATAGGGTAAAGCGCCATGGTTATCGCTATTTTGCAGGGCAAGCCTCTTTGCTTTGCCGCCTGTGCCGCCTACATATCGGGGGCAGGGAACAAAGGCATATATCATGGCACAGCATCGCGACATTATCATCATCGGCGGCGGGTTGAACGGCGCAAGTCTGGGCCTCGCGCTCGCCAAGCATGGGGTGAGCAGCCACATTATCGACAACGGCGACCGCGCCGCAATCCTGGATGCTGCGTTCGATGGCCGGACCACCGCCATTGCCAGCACATCAATGGCGATGTTTGAGGCGATTGGGCTGGGCGACGCATTGGCGGGCAAAGGATGCCCAATTGAATCGATCTGGGTCAGCGATCAATTGAAACCCGGTGAGTTAGACTTCGCCCCCGATGCGGGTGAGTATTTGGGCCATATGTACGAAAACCGCGTCCTGCGCACCGCGCTATTTGAGGCAATGGACGCCGAGCCATTGATCACTTTGCACATGCCAGCCAGCGTGGCGCAGCAAACGATCCATGCGGGTGGTGTCTCCATATTGTTGAACACGGGCGAGGAACTGACCGGACAATTATTGGTCGCTGCCGAAGGACGCAAAAGCCCGACACGGGAGGCCGCTGGGTTCAAAATGGCGCATTGGACCTATGACCAAACCGGCATGGTCGGCGCGATTTATCATGAGCACCCGCACAACGGTTGCGCGTATGAAATTTTCTACCCTGATGGCCCCTTTGCTCTCTTGCCGATGAATCCGGATGCGGGCGCGCCCTTGCCGTATCGCAGCGCCTTTGTCTGGTCAGTCCCTACCGCAAAGGCGGCGGCTTATGGCAAGCTGGCCGACCGGCCTTTCCTCATCGAAATGCAAAAGAAGATGGGCGAAATGATGGGCGACATCGCACTCGCCGCGCCGCGCATGGCCTATCCATTAGCGTTTCAACGCACTGCCAAGGTGACAGGCGAGCGGCTTGTGCTGTTGGGTGACGCCGCGCATGGCATCCATCCGATTGCGGGGCAGGGGCTGAACCTCGGCCTGCGCGATGTGGCGTCCTTGGCCGAGGTGATTGTTGACGGAATGCGCAAGGGGCTTGATCCTGCCGACCCCGCTTTGCTGGCACGGTATGAGCGCTGGCGCGCGCTGGATGTGATGGCGGTTGCGGGCGGTACTGATATTCTAACGCACTTTTTCGGCCTACCGGGCAAAGGGATTTCCGCTATCCGCCGCGCCGGGCTTGCCATGGTGCAGCGGGCGAAACCGGCCAAAAACCTGTTCATGGGCAGCGCACGCGGAACCAGCGGCGCGCTCCCTCGATTGTTGGCGGGCCAAATGATTTAAAGCGCAGGCATAAATTCGACGCTCAACCGCTTTACTGCTCGATCCGCTATGGGGGTGCGCGCTTTATATTGCGCTAAACTATGCAACGCCATACGTCTGTCTTTATACCGGTCCGTCGAGTCCAGCCCATAAACCGCCCCCACGGCCAGAAAGTCTCCCATGCCGCATCTGCCCGCCTTTATTGCCACGGCATCCAAGCCTATGCGCGGCGATGGAGAATTCATCGCGATGATGGCGGGGTTAATGGGGATTGGCGCACTGGCGATCGACATGATGCTGCCCGCGCTGGGCAATATTGCGCGCGATTTGTCGGTGACGGAGGACAACGACCGTCAGTTGTTGGTGGCGGTTTACCTTATGGCATCGGCACCGGGCGCTTTGGTGTTCGGGCCATTGACGGACCGGTTCGGGCGGCGGCCGATCCTGTTTTTGATATTGGCGCTGTTTGCTTTGGCCGGCCTTGGCGCGGCCTATCCGCCCAGTTTTGAGTTCATGCTGGTCGCGCGCGGCATACAGGGGTTCATCAGCGCGGGTTTTTCCGTACTCGCCACCTCCATTGTACGCGACCGGTATTCGGGCGACGCAATGGCGCGGATTATGTCCACGGTGTTCATTGTGTTCATGCTGTTGCCCGTTCTTGCCCCGACTTTGGGGCAGTTTGTGCTGTATTTCGCCAATTGGCACTGGATATTTTTAATCCTGACAATTGCGTCGGTATTGCTCGCCATTTGGGTCAGGCTGCGGCTGCCGGAGACTTTACCGGTGGCCGAGCGTATCCCGATTGACGGACCCTCCCTCATCAAAACATGGCGCGCGGTGATATTTAATCGCATGGGATCCAGCTATATGGTGGCCAGCGGCCTTATGATTGGCGGCTTGTTTGGCTTTATCAACAGCGCGCAACAATTGTTTGAGGTGCATTTTCGCGCAACGGAGATTTTCCCCTATGTGTTCGCGGGAATTGCGATGGGTGTGGCCTTGGCCAATTTTGTGAACAGCCGAATTGTGGAGCGTTTCGGCGCGCGGCGTGTGTCGCATACCGCGTTGCTGGCATTTGTCGTGTTGGCGGCGGTGCATTGGATGGTCCACGACTGGCTCAACGGATTGGTTCCATTCTCGATTCTGATGACGGCAACGATTAGTATGGTCGGGCTGACGGGCGCGAATTTCGGATCGATTGCCATGCAACCTTTCGCCCATGCCGCTGGCGCCGCTGCCGCATTTCAGAGTTTTGGCCGGATGTTGGTCGGGGCTGTGATCGGTTGGATTATAGGTCAGGCGTTTGACGGCAGCACGGGGCCGATTACGCTTGGATATTTTTTGTGCGGCATTGCCGCGCTGCTGATTGTTCTTTGGGCGGAGGAGGGGCGGCTGTTTCAACGGCGGTTTCCGCCGGTTAAGGCCGCAGATGTCATGCCGAAATCGCTGCGGGAATGATCCAATTTTACCGTTTTTGGCAAGTTAGTCCGATGCCGGGGACGATTCCTCCGTTTTGGCAAACCGACTTTTAACCTTTACGGCTTAGACCTGCCTCAATCAGATTGAGGTAGATGATGACACGGCCACGCGCGCGACTACAACAGGCTTTAAAGAATGGCCTTTTCATCGGGGGAGCCGTTATGCCCCCGATTGCGATTGCGACCAACGCCCTTTGGCCGGGCCAGTTTTGGGATTTTGGCTGGCGGTATTGTTTCTTGGTTTTTGTCACGGTGTTCTCCTCAACCGTGATCATGCAAATTCGCTTTTCCTATTTGCAACATTTGCTGGAAGAAAAGCTGGAACGCATAAGCGATCTCATCCGCTATGATTCGCTCACGGGCGCGCTGACCCGCAGTCATTTTTTGGATCAAGTCCGAAGGGAGCGTGCCGACGGTTGCCTGATGATTGTCGATATCGACCATTTCAAGGCGATTAACGACGAACATGGCCATGATGTCGGCGACCGCGCTTTGGCGATGATGGCGTCGATGCTGGAGCGGGAAATTGGCGGGCTGGGCCTCGTGGGCCGATTGGGCGGCGAAGAATTCGGTATCTTCCTTCCCGAAGCCAATGCGCAAGACGCCATGGCGATGGGTGAAGGGCTTTGCGCGTTGGCAAAAGCGGATCGGATTAAGGCGCTTGAGCCTTGGTTGCACCCAACGATTTCTATTGGCGGCACCATCCGCGAAGAGCGCGAACCAATTGGCCACACATTAAAGCGGGCCGACCGCGCGCTTTACTTTGCCAAAGACACAGGCCGGGCCCGGATGCATTTTGAAATGCCGCCCACGATGTTGGTCACCGGCGTGAATGCGCGCTTCGATACGGCGGTGGGTGAGTAAAACGCCCTTATACGCGCCGAAATTTATAATGTGTCGACGTCGTTAAAATTGGCTGCTCGCTTCTGCATCCCTGCCATAACTGCCTCCATAAACTGCGGGTTGCGCATGATGGCGGCCTGACGATCCGATTCGGCTTGCAGCGTCGCGGCGCGGTCGAGATTGGGGCGTCCCTCAAAAACGGCCTTTGCTTGCCGCATAGCATTCGGCGCAGCAGCCGCAATGTGCGCCGCCATCGCCATGGCTTCGGCCACAGGGTCAACCGCAGTGCGCGTGGCAAGGCCGATCATCGCCGCTTCGTTCCCGTCAATAACGCGGCCAGTGTACGTCAACTCCCGCACATGATCATCGCGCATGAGCAAGGGCATAAAATAAAGCCCGCCCATGTCGGGGATCAGGCCCCATTTGACCTCCATCACCGACATTTTGGTGTCCGGATGCACGATGCGAATATCGGCGCCCAGAGCAATCTGCACCCCGCCGCCAAAGCAGGTGCCGTGGATCGCGGCAATCACCGGCATGGGAAGGTCGCGCCACACGGTGCAAACCCGCTGATACATATTGCTGTCACCAAAGGTGCGCTGGAACAAGGGATGGCGCGCGTCCAATGCGCCAAATTCGGTAAAAGCGCTGGTATCAATGCCAGCACAGAACGCGCGACCATTGCCGGACAGCACGACGCAGCGAACATCCTTTCGCTCCATCAACGCTTCGCCCGCCGCAATGATGGCGTCGAACATCGCCCGGTCCAGCGCGTTCATTTTGTCGGCGCGGTTCCATTGCACATGTGCGATGCCGCCTGAAATACTTGTTGTTACACGCGCCTCGGTCATTTCCCGTCTCCTTGCGGCAGGTGATTACGGTTTGGCAATCGGGGTAAAGTCGCTACCAAAATCGAGCGCGGGTTGTGCATCGGTTGGTTGCGGGTCCTTACCGCCCGATTCGATAATTGCCAAAATCGGCCCTCCACGCGCATCCTCAGTGGCGTAGTCCCGTGCGCTGCGTCCCGTGCTGTTGTCGGTGAGGTCAGGATTGGCCCCGGCCTTCATCAGCACCTTGACCATATCGACGTGGCGGAAACGGGCAGCCACGATCAGCGGCGTCTCCCCGGCATTGTTGCGCCCATCCACTTTGGCCTTACCCTTAATCAAGGCGTCCGCGCCATCGGTGTAGTTCAACTGCGCCGCGATGTGCAGCGGCATTTCGCCTTGGTTGTCGCCGATATTCGGATTGCCGCCCCGCGCCAATATGACGCGGATCCAGTCGGTTTTGCGTTGCTGCGTCAAAATGTGGAGCGCGGTTTGACCGGTTTTCTGATCACGGGTGTTGATGACGGTGAGGTTGGGATTTTGCAAAATCTCATTAACCTTGGTCCCGTCGCCCTTCTTTACGGCGTCCAAAAAAGCGGTGCTGGGCGAACCGCTGACCTGCGAAAAGGCGGCGCTGCCGCTGGCGAGGAGCGCGAGCGAAAGCAGCGCAAGGGTGGAACGGGGAAAACGCATGAGAAACCGGCTCCGATAAAAAGTGCTTGGGCTTTGTCCTATCGCGCTTGTCTTTGCCTGTCCAGCGGGCCAAACGTAATGCGATGTCGCAAACCACCCTTGCCCCACGTTTTTGGGAAAAGCCCCTCTCCGCGCTGAACCGCGCCGAGTGGGAGGCGTTGTGCGATGGATGCGGCCAATGCTGCCTCCATAAAGTAGAGGATGAGGACACCGGTGAGATTTTCGCGACCAATATCGCCTGCCGCTTGCTGGATCTCAATACCTGCCAATGCAGCGATTACAAACGCCGCAAATATTTTGTGCCCGATTGCATCCAATTGACCCGGCGCAATGTCGATAGCTTCCAATGGTTGCCCGAAACCTGCGCCTATCGTCGTCGGGCCGAGGAGCGGCCGTTGCCCGAATGGCATTATCTTCTGACCGGCGACCGCGAAGCTGTGCACACGGCGGGCGTATCCGTGCGTGGCCGCGCCATTGAGGAGCGCAAGGCCGGCGCGATTGAGGATCATATCATTGCTGTTCCGCTCAACCCGTAATCCGCAGCCCAAACCGCGCGTTGCCAGCCAACCTGCCCATATCGTCGTCGAGGGTGAGGCAATTGGCGTCTTCATTCGCCGCCATGCGCAAAGTCGTTCGATGCGACTGCGGTATGACCCCGGCGCGCGCGTCGTGCGCATCACCATCCCGACATGGGCCAGCGAGCGTGAGGCGCTGGCGCTGGCGCATGGGCATCGCGATTGGATTGCCACGCAAATGGCCGAAGCGGTGCCTGCGCACCCGCTTGGTCCCGGGGCGGAACTTGCCTTCATGGGGCGGGCGCTGACCGTTGATTGGCATCCCGATTATCCGCGCACGCCGACGGTGATTGACGACATCCTGCGGATTGGCGGGCCGGAGGAATTGCTGTCGGGGCGCATTACCCGTTGGCTACAGGCGCAGGCAAAGCAGGTGTATGCGGATGATCTGGCTTTCTATTGCGCGCGCGCCGACGCACCATTGCCGCGCCTGTCGATTGGCGATGCGCGCAGCCGTTGGGGCAGCTGCTCCTCACGCGGGGGCATCCGAATGAACTGGCGGCTTATTATGGCCCCACCCCAGGTTCGGCGCAGCGTGGTCGCGCATGAAGTCGCGCATCTCAAACATATGGATCATAGCGCCCGGTTTTACGCGCACCTTGATGCCATTTTCGATGGCAATCGGCGTGCGTGCGATGCCTGGTTAAAGGCGCATGGGCGCGGCCTGCGCGCGGTCGGAGGATAATGGCGGTTAGCGCCAAATTCGACACTTGCAACGCAAGCGAATTGACGTATCATCTGTGGCCATGAACACACGCGCCAGATCCCTGCTCCGTCTGATTCTCCCTCTCACAGTGCTGGCTGTCGGGGCCGGTGGCGGACATGCCGCTCCTCGCGCGGCCTTGCCAGACGATGCGACGGGCGGGTCAGCGGCCATGTCACCCGCCAATGCGCGGCTGATGATGCAGGACGCCCGGCTGCTGACCACCGCGATAGAGAAGGTGAAGCCCGGGAAAAAGGGCAAAATTGATGTTTTTGTTCTCGTCGCCGGTTTGGATGCTGACCCCGTGTTTGATAGGGAGGCGCGTGAGACGGCGCGGGTGCTTACCCGGCGATACGGCGCATCCGGTCGGACGGTGGTGCTCTCAACAGGGGGATTGCGTGCGCAATCCAACCCCACGCCGCAGGGTTCGATTGCCAATTTGGGCATGGCGCTGGCCGGAATTTCCGACAAAATGAACAAGGGCGAGGATGTCCTTGTGCTGTATTCGACCAGCCATGGTGCACCGGGCAAGGGAATAATCTTTAAAGATGGCGATGAGGCCGCTGGCTACGCCGCACCGGCTTTGTTGAAATATTGGCTCGATGATCTGGGGATTGATCGGCGGTTGCTGATGATCTCGGCCTGTTATTCGGGGCAATTTGTGGACAGCTTGGCCACCGAACAAACCGTTATCTTGACCGCCGCGTCATCCACTCGGCCTAGCTTCGGTTGTTCGCCCGGCAATGACTGGACGTTTTTCGGTGACGCCCTCATCAATAATGCCCTTCGCAAGAATCAGCCTATTGCCGCCGCAGCCAAAGAAGCGTTTGGCCTGATCGGTGGATGGGAGGACGCGTTTGAAGTTCGCTCATCGCAGCCGCAGGTGTCGATCGGGGGCAAGGCATCGTTAGGCTGGCTCGCGACGCTGGATGCGCGGATACCGAAGGGCGATGGCAAACCCGTGGGCAAGCCAGCGGCAGGTGATTTGGCGGAGCTTAAGGCGGGGTCGTAGTCGGTTACCGCTGACGAAACCGCCCCATGAAGCTTACAAATACGGCGGTCGACCAGCCAAGTAGGATCACGCCATTTATCCCCTCAATCGCAATCAACAGCCGCCATTGCTCGGGGATTAGGGCATCGCCAAAGCCAGTGCTGGAATAAGTGAAGGTGGACACATAGAGCGCGTCGTCAAAATGGGGCAAAGCGCCAATGGCAACGAACAGACCAGCGTAAGCCCAAATCTCAATGCCGTGCAATGACACCAATGCCAACACCATGGCCAAAGTAAATGCCACCCCGCGCGGCGATAGGGGGTGGATATGGTCCTGCCGCTCACCAATTTGTTGCAGGCGGATCATCCGCTCAATCGCATAAATCCCGGCGCCGTGGATGACCACGGTGAGCACGACCATCATCGTGGAAAGGATCAACTGCGTAAACATGAGCGTTAGGATTGGGCGATTGCGCGCGCATCGTCAACCCGCACGAACGTCGCCATTCGGCACCCCATTGACCGACGGCCTCTGTATCCCTATTTCACGATAATGGCTATTTTACCTATTCTTGAAGTCCCCGACCCGCGATTGAAGGTCATTTCGGAGCCGGTGACGGTGTTTGACGACGACCTGAAAACTTTGGTCGCCGATATGTTCGATACGATGTATGCCGCGCCGGGCATCGGCCTTGCCGCGATCCAAGTGGGCGTGGCGAAGCGTGTGCTGGTCATCGACTTACAGGAACCCGCGCCGCACGATCATGATCATGAGCATGGCGAACATTGCAATCACGCGGCGGAGGTCATCCGCGACCCGCGCGTGTTTATCAATCCCGAAATCCTAGACCCCTCCGCCGATTTGGCGCCCTATACCGAGGGTTGCCTCTCCGTCCCTGACCAATATGCCGAGGTGTCCCGCCCCGCCACGATCCGCGCCAAGTGGCAGGATGTGGACGGCCATTGGCATGAGGAGGATATGGAGGGTCTCATGGCCACATGCCTGCAGCATGAAATGGACCATTTGGAGGGGATACTCTTCATCGATCATTTGTCGCGGTTGAAACGGTCGATGGTGCTGAAGAAGCTGGCCAAGCAACGCAAAGAGCTTGCGTAAATTCCGTTAAATCCAGCGCCGGACTTTGGCTTTGTAATCAAGGTAGGTTTGCCCGAACTTCCCCGCCAAATAGGCCTCCTCCGGCGTGATAACGAACCGTGTCACCAGCCCCAGGGTGACGGGTAACAGCGCCAGCGCGGCCCAGCTGCCCGCCGTCAGCGCGAGGCCCAGATAGACCAAAGCCATGCCCAAATACATCGGGTTGCGGGTGAACCGATATGGCCCGCTGGCTATGAACACATGAACCTCTTTCCACGGTTCCGGGTCATTGCCCGCGCGGATGAATTTTAAGATGGCATCGCCGACCAAATAAAGCGCGGGCACACTCAGCACCATGGCGAGCACCGCTACCATCGGCCAGCCAAGCCAGAATCGCTCCACCCCCAACAACCGGTCCGCCAATGCGCCCAGCAACAACATGCCAAGATACACAAACGGCGGCGGAAAGGTAATCGCGGCGCTATCCGCGTCGGCTTTGATGAGGGGCATGGGGCGGCCTTGCGTTGTTAAGGCTTCGATTGTGCCACGCGCACCGCCCCCTTGCAACCGCGCAAAATCCGCTCCACATGCAATTTATGACAAACCCAACCCCACCGCTTAAAGTTGCGATGATTCCGGTCACCGCGTTTCAGCAGAATTGCTCTTTGCTTGTCTGCACCGCCACCAACAAGGCCGCTTTGGTCGATCCCGGCGGGGATATGCCAAAGCTAAAGGCGGCGCTGACACAGGCTGGCGTCACGCTTGAGAAGATCCTAGTCACCCACGGCCATATGGACCATTGTGGGCAGGCGCGGATGCTGGCGCGCGATATGGGGGTGGAGATTGAGGGGCCGCACAAGGACGATGCGTTCTGGATCAACCGCTTTGCCGAGGATGGGCCGCGTTTCGGCATGGTGGGGGAAAGCTTTACCCCCGACCGATGGCTGGTCGATGGCGATACCGTCACGGTGGGCGAATGCGTGCTGGATGTCATCCACTGCCCCGGCCACACGCCCGGCCATGTCGTGTTCTTCCACGCGCCGAGCCGGTTGGCGATTGTCGGCGATGTGTTGTTTCAGGGCAGCATTGGTCGCACTGATTTTCCCATGTCGAACCATCAGGATTTGATTGATGCGATAACCGGTAAGCTGTGGCCGCTGGGCGACGATGTCGCCTTTGTGCCGGGCCATGGGGAGCCGAGCCAATTTGGCTATGAGCGGCGGACCAATCCCTTTGTTGGTGATGCCGCGTTGGCGCGCGGATAGAAAAATTCAGGGCTTGGCGGGAGGCGCGGGCTGTGGCAGCCTTGCGGCTATGAGCACATTGTCCTTAGTCCGCCGCGCCGCATTGTCGTGCGCCGCTTTTTCCCTCCTCGTGCCGAGCGCCTCTTTTGCCCAAGGCGAAGAGAAGCCGCGCACGCCGTCTCAAATCGTGGCGGAGGCGCCCGCGCCCGAATGGGTGCGCATTGCGCCGTCGGACCTTGTGGTGATGCAACTCGCGCCCGACGCCAAAGGGCGAGAGCGGCGGGTGGTTATCCAATTGATGCCCGCGCCCTTTTCGCAAGGGTGGGTGGGCAACATCCGCACTCTGGTCGCCGCGCGCTGGTATGACGGGGTGAGCGTCAACCGCGTGCAGGACAATTATGTCGTGCAATGGGGCGATGCGAATGGAGAGGATGCGGGGAAGGCCAAGGCTTTGCCTGAGGGGTTAAGGCAGGCTCCAGAAGCAGACTATATCCGGAAGGCGGAAATGGGGATGATTTCTGATCCGATCATCCATGGCTACGAGGTTTATCCAGCAATCGTGGCGCGGGAAGGCCCAAAGTATAGCAGACCCAATTTGGTCTCCGTCATAACAGTGGATGAATTGCAAAATGGCTCGGCCCCAATCACGGCACAGCCAGTGAAAGACTCCTATGTCGATGCGACTGGCTTTTATAACGGCTGGCCCATGGCTGGGACGCAAGAGCAAGCGGCCGAAAAGTCTCGCTTTGCCGATTTCTTCCCTCATTTGATGCGGCAAGCCTGGCCCACCCACTGCTACGGCATGGTCGGCGTGGGGCGCAACCTGTCCCCCGACACCGGCACGGGCGCGGAGTTGTATGTCGTCATCGGCCATGCGCCGCGCCATTTGGACCGCAACATTGCCCTCGTCGGGCGGGTTATTGAGGGCATCGAACATCTATCCAGCCTGCCGCGCGGGACGGGGCCGTTGGGGTTCTACGAAAATGCGGAGGAGCGTGTGCCGATCCTATCGGTGCGGATGGGGGATGAAACCCCCGACTTGCCCTTTTATGAGTATCTCGACACCAATAAGGACAGCTTCGCCGCTTATGCCCATGCGCGCGCGAACCGGCAGGATGAGTTCTTCATCCGGCCCGCAGGCGGTGCGGATATTTGCAACATTCCGGTGCCCATTCGGCGGAAAGGGTGAGTGAACCCATCACAACCGACACAATCTCCGCCACTGCCAAAATCTGGCTGTGGAGCAGCGGCGGGTCGGCGTCATGGCATTTCGTCACCATCATCGGCGCGGTGAAGGTGCGCGCCTCAATTGGCAACACCGCATGGAACACCTCCCTCCTCCCGCATAAGGACAGCGGCGGCTGGATGCTGCCCATCAAGGCATCGGTGCGCAAGGCGGAGGGCGTCGGCGCGGGCGATGATGTTACGTTGGGCATTGCGTTGATTTAGGCTCGGCCAATCCTGCTTTGACAAGAATCTGTATTCTAATTTAACATCCCGACGTCGGCTCCAAACCGGCACGCCTGGTAGCGGTTGCGTCATACGCCGCTTGGGACGGCGCGGGGGAACCAGCCGCT
>JBGSOJ010000284.1:0-17496 GCA_041739175.1 Sphingomonadaceae bacterium | reverse complement strand
CGTTTGCGCAAGCCGCGCGTGCGGCGGGGGCGACCGTGACGCTCACCCGCTCCGCCGAGGAAGCGGCGGCGGGCGCGGATGTGATTGTCACCGACACGTGGATTTCTATGGGGCAATCGGACGGCGCGGAGAAACTGGCGGCGATGATGCCGTATCAGGTGAACGCCGCATTGATGGGACATGCGAAACCTGACGCCCTATTCCTCCACTGCCTACCCGCGCATGTGGGCGAGGAAGTGACGCAGGATGTGTTCGATAGCGCGGCGAGCGTGGTGTTTGATGAGGCCGAAAACCGCCTGCACGCGCAGAAAAGCGTGTTGCGGTGGTGCTTTGGGCAGGTTTAGGGCTTGGGCTTTGCGCGTGGTAAGGAGTATCATTCGATGTTAATAAAACAATGGAAGCCCGTCGTTGCTTGCATATGCCTAGTCTCATCACATCTGGCCTTGGCACAAGTCACCACGAAAGCATTGCCGGCAGATTATAATTTGAAGGTTGAAGTGTTGGCCATAAGTTGTTTCAACGCTCATTTCGCCGTGCTTTCAAGAACATCGCGGCAGAACCAAAATATTAGTCAGGACCATCCCATACATTTTTGGTTAAAGATCGGCCGCCAAAACGCTGAAAAAATTGGCCGGAACTTTGATGAGGATTTGGCGAAACTCACAGAGGTGAGAGAGAGACAAGCAAGAGAGATCGGATCAGAGTCCCTGGCCAAACAAGATTTGTCATTGGTTGAAGAGTGTAATCGCCTTCAAGCTGATTTTATGCGCAAAACCTCCAAATGACTGTCTTGGTTTGGTCCGATTAAACAGACGCTGAACTCAGCTAAAAACTAGGCTCAATCCACCGCATCCAACCCATAAGCGGTATGCAAAACCCGCACCGCCAACTCCGTCTCATCCTCATCAACCAACACCGACACCTTAATCTCGCTGGTCGAGATGGCGAGGATGTTGATGCCGCGTTCGGATAACGACTTGAACATGGTCGAAGCAACGCCCGCGTGGCTTTTCATGCCGACGCCGACAACGGAAATCTTCGCGACTTTGGTATCGGGCAGCATCCGGTTGAAGCCGATTTTGTCCTTATCCGCCTCCAACAATTGCACCGCACGGTCGAGGTCGGCGGCGGGGACAGTGAAGGTCACGTCGGTTTCGCCCTTATCGCGGCCCACATTTTGGATAATCATATCGACGTTGATGCTGTTCTCGGCCAGCGGGCCAAAGATCGCCGCCACTGCTCCGGGGCGGTCGGGGACGCGGGTTAGCGTGATTTTCGCTTCATTCTTGTCATGCGCGATACCGGTGATGAGTTGGCGTTCCACTTTTAGTTCCTCCAGTTCCTCGTCGCTGACGATTAAGGTGCCTTGGGTTGGCGCTTGGCCGGGTTCGACGAAGGAGGAGAGCACTTGTACGCGCACCTTTTCCTTCATGGCAAGGCCGACCGAGCGGGTTTGCAACACCTTTGCGCCGACGCTGGCGAGTTCCAGCATTTCTTCATAGGTGACGTAATTCAATTTGCGGGCGCGGGCGACGATGCGCGGGTCAGTGGTGTAGACGCCGTCAACATCGGTGTAGATGTCGCATCGGTCTGCTTTTACCGCCGCCGCGACCGCGACCGCCGATGTGTCGGAGCCGCCGCGACCTAAGGTGGTGGCTCGGTTGTCGGCGCTAACCCCTTGGAAGCCAGGGACAACGGCGACTTGGCCCGATTGCATCGCGGCGATCATGGAGTCGCATTCGATGTCGGCAATCCGCGCCTTCGCATGCGCCTCAATTGTGTTGATCGGGATTTGCCAGCCCAGCCAACTGCGCGCCGGAACGCCCATCGCTTGCAAGGTGAGCGCCAGCAGGCCGCTGGTCACTTGTTCGCCACTGGCCACCACGACGTCATATTCGGCGGGGTCATAAAGCGGGTTGGCCTCGCGGCAAAAACCCACCAAACGGTCGGTCTCGCCCGCCATGGCGGAGACGACAACGGCGACTTCGTTGCCCGCCTCAACTTCGCGTTTGACCAAGGAGGCGACGGTGCGAATCCGCTCCGTCCCCGCCATGGAGGTGCCGCCGAATTTCATCACGATGCGCGCCATTGCTGCCCAGCCTGTAATTTAATTGCACAAATGCCCGTTGGGGCAGGCGCTCCCTTTAGCAAGCGTCGCCACAAAAGCAACATCCGCGTTGCGGCGAAATGCTATGTAATGGTGTGGGTTGGGGACAGGGCAAGGAGCGCCGCTGCATTTTGGGGCAGGGCGATGTCGTCGCCTGCGCGCACCCACGCCACGCTGCCCGGCGGCAGGAGGGCACAACCGACCTCGGCCTCTTTGTCCAATGTGATGAGCAACGCGTCGCGGGTCAGTTCCGCCTTCGCCGCCGCAATGCCTGCGTCGGTGAAATGGAGGAGGTCGAAATACGGATTGCGCGACAGCCACGTCACCGCGCCTTCGGGCCGCGTTTGCCGCGTCCGATCATAGGGTTCCGCCTGCGCCACTGCGACTGCGGCGTCCAAATGCAATTCGCGCGGGCGGCCATAATCATAAAGGCGATAGGTGATATCGTTCGCTTGCTGCACCTCAACCAAGGTCACGCCGGGGCCGATGGCGTGGATGGTTCCGGCGGGAATGAACCAACATTGGCCTGCCTCCGCCTTATGCCAAACCAGCGCCTGTTCAATCGACCCATCGAGCGCGGCGGTGCGCAATTCTTCGGCGGTCATCGGCGCTTGCAGGCCAATACCCAACGTCGCGCCATCCTCGGCATGGGTGACAAACCAGCATTCGCTTTTCCCGCCGGAAAGGCCGATAGCGCGGGCTTGTTCATCGGTGGGGTGCACTTGAACCGACAATTTTTCCGAAGTGAACAGATATTTGACGAGCAAAGCATCCACCACTGCGGGTAGGTCATCGCCCTGAAACCAAATCTCACCCGTCTGCTGCCCCACTGGCGCGCCAAAGCCAGCGGGTAGGTCACGCCGCCCCCACGGTTTTTCGACGAAATGGCGGGTAAGGATATGCACGGTTATTCGCCCTTCGCGCCGGGCAATTGGCCGACAAGTTGCGCCGATGGCGCGCGGGTGATGAGGATATCGTCGCCATCGACGACGATGATGAGGTCATCGACGCCTGCGACCGACACGCGCTTGCCGCCCGCCAGCACAGTGAGGTTCTGCCCATTGACCACATCCACGCGCCCGCGCGCGGCGTTGTGATCGGCATCGCGCGGCAAATGCTCGGCCAGACTGGCAAAGCTGCCGATGTCGGACCAGCCCATGTCGGCCTCCACCATCGCCACTTTGTCGCTGTTTTCCATCACGGCATAGTCAATGGACTCGCCCTTGATTGCCGCAAAAGCATCGGCATCGGGGTGGATGCGTGCGCCGTTGCTGGTCGATTGAGTCATCGCCGCCGCGCAACCTTCCGCGATTGCGGGCCGATAGCTGGCCAGTTCCGCCAAGAATGCGGCTGCTTGAAAGAGGAAAAGCCCGCCATTCCAACTGTGCCGCCCACTAGCGATGAACGCCAAGGCGCGGGCGCGTTCCGGTTTTTCCTCAAACCGCGCGACTTCGTAAACGCCTTTCGACAAGGCCCGCCCGCGTTCCAGATAGCCATAGCCGGTTTCGGGGTAGCTGGCCGCAATGCCAAAGGTCATCAATCGGCCCGCCGCCGCGCCGGTGAGCGCCACGCGCACAGCGGCGTGAAAGACGTCGGTATCGGCGATATGGTGATCGCTGGGGCAAACAAGCATGGGGCCGTCTTTTACCCATTCCGCCGCCAAGGCAATGGCGGGTGCCGTGTTGCGTGCTGCGGGTTCAACGATGATATGCGCCGCACGGCCCGCCAGTTGCTCTTCAATCAGCGCGACATGCGCGGCGCCCGCAACGATGACAGGCGGCGCGAACACATCCTCCTGCGTCAGGCGCGCCAGCGTTTCCTCAAACAGCGATTGCTCGCCTAGCAACGGCAGAAACGGCTTGGGCCGCTCCGGGCGGGATAGCGGCCAAAGCCGCGTGCCGCTGCCACCGCATAGGATGACGGGGGTGATTCTGCGTGTCATAGGCGCTTTATATTCCGCAACCCTTATCATTTGGCAAAGGATGACGGACATATCTCGCCAAAGCAAACGGTTGATGCTAGGCTAAACATGCAAAACGACGGGAGTTTGATGTGAGTACGATTGTTGAGCAGGAAGCCGCACATTTTGGCACTTTGGCTGCCGATTGGTGGAACCCCAACGGTTCGTCGGCCATGTTGCACAAACTAAACCCCGTCCGTTTGGGCTATATACGCGCGCGGATTGATGCGCATTTTGATGGCGATCCATCGGCGCTCAAACCGCTTGCGGGCAAATGCGCGCTCGATATCGGATGCGGCGCAGGGCTGCTGTGCGAGCCATTGGCGCGCATGGGGGCGGCGGTAACGGGTATTGACGCCGCACCTGAAAATATTGACGCGGCACGCGCCCATGCGGCGCAGTCGGGGCTTTCTATCCAATATGAGGCAGGCGATTTCCTAACCCTTGATTTGCCGCAGTTTGACCTGGTTACATCGCTAGAAGTTATTGAGCATGTGGCCGATCCTCGCGCCTTTGTCGCCGGTCTGGCCGCGCGGTTGGCGCCGGACGGTTTGATGATCCTATCCACCCCCAATCGGACTGCCAAATCGCGGCTGTTGATGGTCGAGGCCGCAGAACGGCTTGGCCAAATCCCGCGCGGGACGCATCATTGGGACCAGTTTATCACGCCCGACGAACTGCGCGAGATGTTGGATGCTGCTGGATTGGAGGTGACCGATATGGCCGGAATCGACTTCACCGTGGCGCGCGGGTTGGCGATTACCGATCGGCTCGACCTTAATTATATCTTGGCGTGTCGCCATCGTAACGGCTAAGGCGCGGACGATTTTGGTTACGCAGGGCCCTTCATGACACGCATTCTTATTACTGGAACCGCCGGTTTCATTGGTTTCCACCTCGCGCGCCTATTGCTTGAGGAGGGGCATGAGGTGCTCGGCTATGACGGCATTACCGATTATTATGATGTGGCGCTAAAGCACGCCCGCCACGCGGCGTTGAAACAACATCCCGCCTTTACGCCGGTTGAGGCAATGCTTGAGGATATGGATACGCTGTCCCGCGTATCGGCGGAGTTCCGGCCTGAAGTCATCGTGCATCTGGCGGCGCAGGCGGGCGTTCGATACAGCCTTGAGCAACCTCGCAGCTATATAAACAGCAATATCGTCGGCAGTTTCAACATCATGGAAATTGCGCGCGAGCATAAGGTGCGCCATTTGATGATGGCGTCCACCTCATCGGCTTATGGCGCGAATGAGGATTTGCCTTATGCCGAAACGGACAAGGCCGACCACCCGCTGACCATCTACGCCGCCACCAAAAAAGCGACCGAAGTGATGGGGCATAGTTATGCGCATTTGTGGGGCATCCCGACGACGATGTTCCGGTTTTTCACTGTCTATGGCCCGTGGGGGCGGCCCGATATGGCGCTGTTTAAGTTTGTCGCCAACATATTGAATGATAAGCCGATTGACGTTTATAATCATGGCGAGATGTACCGAGATTTCACTTATGTGGATGATTTGGTGCGCGGTATCGCGCTCCTCATGGAGGCGGCGCCCGTCCGCCCAGACAGCGCTGCTGACATCGCCGAGGGAGACAGCCTTAGCCCCGCCGCGCCATTCCGTGTCGTCAATATCGGCAATTCGGACAAAGTGAAATTGACCGACTTTATCGACGCAATTGAGGCCGAATTGGGCAAAAAGGCCATCCGTAACATGATGGACATGCAAAAGGGCGATGTGCCCGCGACATGGGCCAACGCCGATCTGATTCGTACTTTGACCGGTTACGCGCCGAAAACCGATGTGCGCGATGGCATTCGGCAATTTGTGGGCTGGTATAAAGAATTTTACAATTTATGAGTGTGGCCGTCCAAAACGGGTGGGGTAGGGAAACATAATGCGTATATGGCTATCGCGACCGCACATGGGCGGCACGGAATTGGATTATGTTAAACAGGCGTTTGACAGCAACTTCATCGCGCCACTAGGCCCGCAGTTGCAGGCGTTTGAGGACCGGTTTGCCGAATATATCGGACAGGACGTCCACTGCCTTGGCCTTGCAAGCGGGTCGGCGGCATTGCATCTTGCCATCCGGATGCTGAATTGTGAAGCAGGGGATGAAATCTGGGTCGGCTCCATGACTTTCGCAGGCGGCTGCTTTCCCATTTTGTATGAGAATGTGACCCCGCGCTTCTTTGACGTGTCTCCCGAAAGCTGGACGATCTGCCCCGACATATTGGCCGAGGCCCTGGCCGAGGCGAACGCGCAAAACCGCCTGCCGCGCGCCGTAATCGGCACGGACCTCTATGGCCAAAGCTGCCACCTCACGCGGTTGGAGGAATTATGCGCGCGCTATGGCGTAAAGCTGATTCTTGATAGCGCGGAGTCTGCGGGTGCGCGGTTTGAGGACCGGCCCTGCGGCGGGGGTGGCGATTCCGCCATCCTGTCGTTCAACGGCAACAAGATTATCACCACTGGCGGTGGTGGGATGCTGGTCTCGCGCGACAAAGCGGCGATAGATTACGCGCGCTTTCTCTCCACCCAAGCACGCGATCCTGCGCCGCATTATCAGCACAGCACGTATGGCTACAATTACCGCATGGGCAATGTTCCTGCCGCGATTGGGCTGGGCCAATTGGAGGTTTTGGACGCGCGTGTCAAACGTCGCCGCGCGATTTTCGATCGCTATGTTGCCGCATTGGGTCATATCGACGGGTTTGATTTTATGCCAGAGCCAGAGTGGTCATATGCCAGCCGTTGGCTCTCCGCGTGCAGCATCGACCCCGTGCGCGTGGGCGTGGACCGCGAAACCATTCGCGAACATTTGATGACCCTGCAAATCGAAAGCCGCCCGCTTTGGAAGCCAATGCATATGCAACCCTTGTTTGAAGGAAGCACCTATATCGGCCCGGGCCTTGATGAGCGCTTGTTCGAAAACGGCCTTTGCCTGCCATCGGGCAGTGATATGACCGATGCGGAGCAGGATGAAGTGATCGGCGAGATTTTGGCGGTCTTACTGCGCTAAGATCTATATTGTCCCGAATTGGTTGGCGGTATTGAAAGAAACCGATTGAAAACCGCCCGCATTTGCGCCATCGGCGCGGGGCAAAACAAACGGGGCGCAATTGCACTTTGGGACCTTTTAGGCCCGGATATTCACGGAATGGGAGCGGCTTTGCGCTCCGGCAAGATTGCAGGCCAATTTTGCGCAACAACTGGGGACTTGTTTTGACTATCCATAGCGTTGATGCGCCAGATACCTGCCCGATTTGCGGCGCCAAGGGGCGATGCAAGGTTGTCGTGCCGAAATTCACCGAAAGCGATAACGGCCACATCTGGTGCACCGCCTGCCGCGGCAGCTTTGATAGCGATGCCGCCGAAATTCGCGCGATGGTGATTGACAAGGATGCGATCGCCGCCATCGACAACCGGGAGGATTATCGCCGGTTGTTCGTCGAAACATGGGAAATTGGCGACGCCAGCGGCGATGTCTATACCGATTTCGACTGGGACGACAATCAAGCGCTGCAACGCGGCGTGGCTCAGCATATCATTGACGCGCTTACGCGCGCTGGCGTTCCCGCCGATGCCAAATTGCTCGACGTCGGATGCGGCAATGGCTTTACCACCGCGATTCTTGCCGAGAAATATGGCAAGGACAACATCATCGGCATCGACCCCAGTCCGCTGATTGAGCAACTGCAAGGCCGCACAGGCGTGCGCGGCGTGCGCGGCACTTTGGATGCGGTGAAGTTTGAGGATGGGCAGTTTGATGCCGTTGTGATTGTCGGAAACCTTATGCTGCACCCCGACATGGCCGCGACATTGGCCGAGGCGCATCGCATCTTGAAACCCGGCGGCGTGGTGGTGTTCGATTTCAAAAATATCGATAGCGCGAGCCGTGTTGTCGCGCGCTGGCTGGGCCGCGTCAAACCATCGCTGACCCGCAAAAACATGGTGGAGCGCAATTTCGTTAACATGCGCTTTGGCCTTGCCAAGCGCCACATCCCAATGATCGCGCCACCGTCCAAGTTCACCATCCTGGAAAGCTACGACAAGCCGCCGCGCCTATTGGAATTTTCCAACCGCAGCCATTATCAGGCGGGCGTTGCGGGGCTGGCTTGGCGCTTCCTCAACTTCATCGACCGCGTGACCGGGCAGCAGGCGTGGCTGCAAGTCACCGCGCGCAAACGGGAGGGGTGAAGGTGGAGCCTTTACCCTTTACGCCTCTGATTATCATCGGTGCAGGCCGGTCGGGGACTAACATCCTGCGCGATACTTTGTGCGCGTTGGACGGCTTTGCGACATGGGATTGCGATGAAATCAATCCTGTCTGGCGGCACGGCAATATCGGCGCCCCCCATGATGAATTTGGCGCGGAGCGGGCAACACCGAGCGTGACGGCCTTCATCCGCGCCACCTTCTTGAAACAATGGGAGAAGCAGGGGCAGCCAAAGTTTCTTGTCGAAAAAACCTGCGCCAATTCCCTGCGAGTGCCGTTCATCCATGCGATTTTGCCTGAGGCGAAGTTCCTGTTTATCGTGCGCGATGGCGTCGATGTGTTGGCCAGCGCGCAAAAACGTTGGCGTGGCGAAATGGAATTGGAAAGCTGGCCTTATTATGCCGCGAAAATCCGCAATACGCCGGTGATGGATTTGCCCGTCTACGGCTGGCGCTTTGCCGCCGCACGGGTGGGGCGGGTGTTAGGACGGCAAGAGCATTTGAGTTTCTGGGGTCCGCAATTTGCCGCGCTTTCTGACCTGCCCAAGGATACGCCGCTCGACGATTTGTGCGCGATGCAGTGGGTACGGTGCGTGGAAAAGGCGGACGCTGATTTGACGGCCTTGCCGGCGGATCGCGTTCATCAAATGCGCTATGAAGACATGACGGCGCAGCCTAGGCCGGTGCTTTCGTCTATCCTGGCGTTTCTGGGCGAGGCACGAACCGAGCCCGCAATCGCCTCCGCCACCGCCGCCATTTCTGGCGCTTCCGTGGGCAAGGGGCGGCGCAGTTTGGGCGCGCGGCAAGACGAATTGATGGCGATACTTGCGCCGACGCTCTCCAAGTTCGGCTACGCATCACTGGTGGAGAAGGCGGCATGATTGTGCAACAACGCGATGCCCGCTGGTGGCACGGCCTAAACGCTGCCTCGCGGTTCGCCATTTGGAATGGGGCTGCGCCATGGGCGACCTATCCCGCGATCAACGAATATCCCAAAAGCGGCGGCAGTTGGCTAAGCCAGTTAATGGCCGAGATGTTCGATCTTCCCAACCCGCGCAACCGTCTACCTTTGCTGAAATCCAGCATATTGCACGGGCATTACCTCAACCTGCCCAACCCCAAGGATTTGGTCATTGTCTGGCGTGATGGCCGCGATGTGGCGGTCAGTTTTTATCATCATTTGCTACTGAAAAACAATTTCGCCACCGGTAGCGCGCAGCGCCATGTGGCGGGCTTGATGGGCGACATCGACGTCGCCGACACGCGCGCCGGAATGCCGCGCTTTATAGAGCTTATGGCGACGGGGCAGATCACACCTGGCTTCGGCTGGCAAGCGTTTGTGGAGAAATGGCACGGCCATGCCGCCGTTCGCGCGGAGACGCGATATGAGGACATGCTGACCGATTGCGCCGCCGAAATTGCTCGCATTGCCGACGCCTTTGCCCTGCCGCTGTCGACGGAGCGGGCGCAAGCTATAGCCGAAAAATATTCCTTCCAAAATCAGACAAAACGCAAACCTGGCGAGGAAGACAAGGCTAGCTTCCTTCGCAAAGGGATTGCGGGCGATTGGGAAAACCATTTCACGGCTGAGGCGCGCGCGATGTTCGATCATCATTGCGGCGATGCGTTGATCACATTGGGTTATGAGGCCGACCGGTCATGGGTGGAGAAGGCATGATGAGAATCCTGATGCGGCTTGTCCCATTGGCATTGGTGGAGTTGGTGGCGCGCATTGCCGGATACCTGCTCGGTATCGTCCGCCCCGGGCAAGCCTATGGCTTGGCGCGCAAAATTCGCGGGCTGTATTGGGGGCTACGTTTTGGCAGCCGCAATCTGGTCATTGGGCCAAATGTTCAGTTTGAAGGCGAGAATTTTCGCCTTGGCCGCAATGTGAAGCTGTTCGATGGCGGGCAATATGTCACGGCATCGGCGGGCTATATCCACATTGGCAAGAACACGCATATCTCGCGCATGTCGATCGTCTCTGGCCTCGGCGGCGTGACAATTGGGGAGGGGTGCGCGATTTCGGCGCATGTGGCAATATATTCGGTCACCGCGGACACCAACTCCCCCATCGTGGCTGAGGCAGAGACAACAAAAGGACCGGTTACCATTGGCAACAATGTTTATATTGGCCTTGGCGCGCGGATCATTCCCGGTGTTACGATTGGCGACAACGCGGTGATCGCGGCCGGCGCGATTGTGACGAAGGACGTGCCCGCTGACATGCTCGCCAAAGGCGTCCCGGCACAATGCACCCCGCTGACCAAACGCATGGAACGGATGCAAATCAGCGAATGAGCCGCTTTAACGAATCCAATTCGCGGATTGCGCGGATTCTCGCCCGCAATGAGGGGCAGTTCTTTTCCGGCATTGCGCGTGAAGGCTTGGGTAAGCTGATGCTTAAGCCCGGTTTTCGCAAACTGGCCCGGCCATTTTTGAAAGAGGCGAAGCCCGAAAAGTGGCTGTTCGTGGTTGGCTGTTACAACAGCGGCACAACAATCCTGCGTCGCTTGCTGGAATCGCATCCCGATATCGCCGCGACCGTGCGCGAAGGCGCGAAATTGACGGATGCCTTTCCCAATTTGGAAGTCGGCGGCTGGCCGCGCATGATGTATAAGAACCAACATCTGTGGGACTTGGGCACAGATGGCGCAGAGCAGCGGGCGAAGATGGCGCGGCAGGATTGGTCGATTTGGTTCGACGCATCGGCGTCGGTATTCTTTGAGAAGTCGATTGACCATTCCACCCGGATTGCCTGGCTCAACCGGCATTTTCCCAACGCGCATTTCCTATGGATCACGCGCAACGGCTATTGCGTGAATGAGGGCATCATGCGCCGCGCGAAACCTTTTGGAGCGGCTAAGGCCGAGGTTGGCGAACGCTATCCGGCCGAACTCACAGCGCGGCAATGGGTGGCGTTTGATGACCATATCCGTGCCGAAATGGCCGAAGTGCCGCGCGGCCATGCGATCAGCTATGAGGCACTCATGGCACAGCCGGTTGAGACATTGACCGGGGTGTTTGCGTTTTTGGGACTATCAATTCCAGAGATGGGGCCCGCCGCCGACGGCATAGCCATTGACGGGCATCACCACGAACTTGCCGACCAAAACGCCGCGTCGCTTGCCCGCCTTACCGACGCAGAAAAAGACGCAATGCGGCCAATTATGGCCGACGCCATGCGGCGACACGGTTACCCATTAGACTAAGGATATTCCCATGAGTGAATTCAAGCTTGAACGCTATATCTATTGGGGCATGCGCGGGATTGTTCGCGTGGGAACGATCCCGTTTCGCGGCATGAAGGAGGGCGCGGGTAAGGCGAAGGTCCGGCAGGCGATCCTGACTCTGCAACATAGCCTACCGACCGAATTTGCCGTCAACGCAGGTGATACGGTGGTGCAAATCGGCACGCCACGCCCGGCGACAATGCGCCGGTTTCGCCGCGCGGTCGGGGACAGCGGGCGATTGGTCATAGTTGAGGCTATGCCCGAAAATCAGGAGCGTTTGGCAAAAGCGATTGCGGAGGATGGCTTCACCAATGTCACCCTCATCAGCGCCGCTGCGTGCAATGAAAACCGGATGGGGGAGCTGTCGATTTCACCCTATATCGGCGATCACAAAATCGACCTTGATCATATCAATATGGACAATGATCTGCGCCCCGGAAATGCGGAGATGGAGACCATCCCAGTGCAATTTATCCGATTGGACGATGAATTGCCAAAGCACGGCATCACCGCCATCGACTATATTTCCATTACCGTAAACGGCGCGGAGGGTGAAGTCCTGAAAGGGGCCTCCGAAATTCTGCGCGGTAGCCCCGTCGGCACGCGTGTCTATGCCAAAGGGCACGCAATGGACAGGGATGGCAAGCCGCTGCACCTCGAAACGCAAGCGATTATGCAGGGGCTGGGCTACCGCACAAAGATCACCAAGGGCGAACCGTCGTCCACCACCGACAGCCGGTGGCGGTGGCGCGCCGGTGATTTGTACGCCTGGAAAGAGTAACCTACTCCGCCGGACGCGGTGCGACGGTGAAAGCGCCGCTTGGTGGAACTTCACGGCGAACGCGCCGGGGGCGTTCATTCTGGCTCACCATTTTCAGCCAGAATTGGCGGCAAATCCAAATCGCGATAGCGTATCGGATCATATACAGGAACGCCAAAGAGAAATCGGCGACCAAAAACAAAATGATGCACAGCATAAATAAAGCGTAGGCCGGAGTGCTAAACCGTTTATCGGCATATCGTTCATATCGGTTATACAAGGCCGAGGCGAACGCACCCAGCAGCAACATCCCGCCGAAAATGCCCAACCAGCCAAAGTTCATGTAAAACTCACCCACTGCGCCGGGCGGTGCACCGCTGTTGTTGTCATATTGCAGGATCATTTGCGCAACCAACGGACCAATGCGGACCAACGGCTTGTCTGGCCACAAGATGCGCGGCACGGGCGCAATGAAAGCCCCGGCGAAACTCTCGCCGTACATGAACAGGTCTTTCTTTTCGGTCTGATCCACGATTGTGGCGGTTTTGGCGGGATCGAGGAAATAGCCGCCCTCAAAAGTATGCACCAGCGCCGCCCCAATGGCGTTACCGAGATTTAGGTCACTCAACGATTTTTCGCCGCCGCCTAAGCGGATCGAACTCACAAACGCCAGAAGGACAAACACCACCGCGATTAGGCCCCAGCGTTTGAATTTCGCCGATACATGCTC
This sequence comes from Sphingomonadaceae bacterium, assembly GCA_041739175.1. Taxonomy (GTDB): domain Bacteria; phylum Pseudomonadota; class Alphaproteobacteria; order Sphingomonadales; family Sphingomonadaceae; genus JBGSSR01. Next base: position 4,483 of record JBGSOJ010000284.1, on the reverse strand, counting down.
GTTCACGGTGCGCAAACCAATGACCATAACGCTGGCAATGATGATGATCAGAACACCGTTGCGACGGCTGGCCAGCATGTAACACAGCGATACAAAGGCGATCGCAGGCACATAGATATTGGCGATGGTTACCCGCTTGGTAAATGCCAACCAATAGATGAAATAGGCGACCACCATGTCGCCGCCAAACGTTAAAAAGGCCAGTGAGCTTTTGCCGCCGTCCTCGTCGTAATAAAATTTCGATGCGCTAAACTGGCCACGCAAAATTTGCTCGTGAAAGCCCATGGTGAAGAAATAGACCACCATAAGGCCAAGCGAGACAAAAAATATCGGGTAATAATAGAGTTCCGGATACCGCTGTGGCGCGGTCATGCGGACTGGGTTGACTGGCGCGCCATCGGGACGGAGATTGCGCCGCCGGAATAGCATAACACCGGCAATGAACCCGATCACGCCGACATTTACGGCAATTTGACCCAAAGGAATTATGTCACGCGACAAGGCCTGCGTCACAAACGGTGCGCCGGAAATTACGGCATAGGCCAAATAAATACTCTTCAGCGTATAACCGAGCAGCATCGTCCACGCCAAAACATTCAGCGGGTTAAGCCCATTGTTGCGCCCCAGGCTGGCGACAACAAAGAACAACAACGCGGTTGGCGCGATGCCTAGCAACAGAATGGTCAGGCTGTATAGCATGGCACTGCCATAAGGCCAATTTCGGCAAACGCCAAGCAAAACTAAGCGCGTGCCACGGCGCTCCGGTGTGCAAATATGGCGCACAAGCGCGCCAATTGCGCTGGCTTTTCATGCACGCATTGTCTAATCCGCTAGCCATGGAAAACTCGGACACGCTCGGTCGGCTTATCATTTCTTTCGATTTTGAGATCGGATGGGGCGTTTGGGAAAGCGAACGCTGGCGCACGCGGCAGCCGCGCGGCGTGTACCGTGAACTTCGGCCCGCGTTGCGGCGACTTATCGCGTTTTTGGATGAGCGGGACATTTCGCTAACCTGGGCCACTGTTGGCGCGATGGTGACGCCGCGCCACGCTGGCGAATTTGACCATCTGCCCGATGCGGCGCAGGCGCACATTGCACGCTTTTTAGCCGAAGCCGAGCCTGAGACAATCGACGGCCGCGACCTGTTTGCTATTGTCGCGGGCGCGAAAACGCCGCAACAAATTGCCAGCCACAGCTATTCGCACACGCGATTCAATTATGCCGGGATGACGCATGAGGCGCGCACCATCGACCTCATCAAAAGCCGAAAAGCGCTTGCCGATCTGGGGCATGAGGTTGACGCCCTTGTGTTCCCCGAAAACATTGTGGAGGATTGGCCGGCCTTGGCTAAGGCGGGTTTCCGTATTGGCCGCACCGCTGCGCCCGCTGTCCGCCCCACCGGCATCGGCCCGCTCGATCGCGTTCTGGGGCGCAGCATTGCCACGCCGCCGATGGTGCGTGAGGCGCAAGGAGAAGGCGTGACGCAGCACAGCGGTAGCCTGTTTTTCAACTGGTACGGTCGCGGTGCGTCATTCCGCCGTGGACTGGTCATCCATCAAGCGAAAAAGGCCATCACCCACGCCGCCGACACAGGCGATACCGTGCATCTGTGGCTGCATCCGTTCAACTTAACGGATAGCGTGGGGATGCCCGAGGCTCTGGCCGAAATTTGTACTTTTGCCCAAAATCTTGAGCAAAAGGGCAAACTCCAATTTGGCCGATTTTAGGCGAGGCGCCACACGCCCATAAATTTGTCGGTCATGCCGTCGCCGAACAATTTCATTTACCGCCGGGCCTTACGTTGCTCCAATATTCATTTGGGAATAAGCGAACGAATGAAGCACCACAAAGACTGGCTCATGACCTGTTGCCAACTCTGATGAGATTTACTGCTGAAATTTGTATGCCATATTTGGCCATTAGTTTCCGCCCCACTGGCAAATTGATACAAGCGAACATAATCGTTTGTCCAATGGCGATTGCAATAACACCCCAAATATATCCTGCGGTTAGCAACCAGACCGCCGTTATGACATTCGCCCACCACAGAGCACTGACCGCATAGCCAGGATTGCCAGTCTGCGTTGCAAACAGGATAGGCAATCCGCACCCAACGCTAAACACATTGGCAAACAGCAACGCGGCAAGGACGGCGATGTTTGTCGCGTTCCATGCAATCTCAAAATGCGCGAACCAGAATGGCGCGGTGACGGCAATCGCGGCGGTAATGACCAGCGCGGGTAAGAAAGCCATTTTCGTGCCGTAACGCGCGGCGGCTTGCAAACCGGCGGTATCTTCTAAAGCGGTCGCGCGGCTGACGCGGGGGGCGAGTATCCACACGACGATGCTTTGCGGGATCGCGATGATGTTGGTGATGCGCTTAATCAGCGCGTAAATGCCCGTCGCCACGGGCCCGACGACCGCGCCTGCGATGATGACATCAATCTGCGTACTGGCGGTTTGCAGGATGACCGCGCCCCAATAAGGCGTGAGGTCTTTTAACGCGATTGGTTCCGCATCCCTCCCGCCGACCGGTATCCAACGGCGAATAGCATGGATGAGCAAAAGACCGATTTGCCCAAGCAAAAGCAACGCGCAGCAAGCAAGGAAAATTGCGGCGACATTTTCAATACCCGCCCACCAAAGTCCCGCTAAACCGGCCAGCAAAGCAAGCGGCGGTGCAAGATCGGAGACGAACATCGCCTCCATACTGCTGCGCGTGGCGCGAACCCATGCGCCAAACAGCAAAGCGATGGACCAGAAGAACGCCGTCGTGGCGAGCACCGCGCCCTCGCCGGGGTTGAGGGGGTAGAAGGGGAGGCTCAGGCTGCCAATACCCTCCAGCGCCGCGCCGGTCGCCGCGCACATGGCAAGCGGCAGCGCGAGGAACCAAGCCAATGCGGATTTGACACTGTGCCACGGCATTGCCTTCGCTTGGCGGAAGGGCACGTCTTTCAATAGGAATGACGGCGCGCCGAATCCCGCGATGCTGGCCAGCAACCGCGCACCCGCATAAATGATGGCGAACCGACCGAAGTCGCCCTTGTCCAACAATGTGCCCGCGACCAGAACGATGATGAGCTGCGAAAAACTAATGCCGCCACGAAGAAGCACAAGCACACCGTATTCAAGCAGCCCCCTGCGGCCCTTCGGTTTGGCCGCGGTCATACGGCGGGCCCCTTTGCGGCGATTTCGATCAACGCGCGGTTCAGCGCCGCGCCATCAGAATGGGCCAACCAATCGGCGGCTTTGGCGCGCGCGCCATCCTGCCACGCGGCAAAAGACTGCGCATCCATGGCCGCCCATTGGTCGATTGCGTCGGCAAAGGCATTCGGGGCTGCAAGCGGCAGGTCATATCCAGCCTTCGCGGCGGCCAGATCGCGCCATAATGTCTGGTCGGAAATCAGCACGGGACACCCGGCCTGCAACGCCTCAAAAATCGCATGGCCAAAGTTTTCGCCATGCGTCGGCATATAAAACGCATCGGCCGCGTGCAGCGCCTCGGCCACTTGCGGGCGGGCAATTGCGCCGTGCCATTGGACCGATATGTGCGCGGGCAGGCGCGCGATTGCGCCCTCGCACGCAGCCCAATAAGCAGCATCCTCCATGGGGCCGTAGAGATTGAAGTGCACCGGTTGGCGGCAAGCGGCGAGCGATTCAATCGCGAACAATATGTTCTTAATTGGGTTAATCCGAGCCACCATGACAAGTGACAAGGCGCCATCGGCCTTTAATGCTTTGGATGCCACCGCACCGCTTTGCATTGGGGTTAAGTCGGGCGCGATAGTGATCTTCGCGTCGGGGATATGCTTGGCAATATCGGCGGCCTCATGCGCCACAGACGCCTGCCACAGAATGCCCTTATGCAAGCCGAGCAGGCGCGAAAGCCGCATGTAAGGCTGCTTTCGCGCCGCCGACATGGCAATGGCTTTTGTTGCAAACTCCCCGCGCGGGGCAAGAACAACGCCGGGCCGCCCCTTCGCCAGACCGAAGCGCGCGGCGATGCGGGGGATGAAGGAAAACACTGGATTGAAATAGCTGTTCGCGTAAATCACGTCCCATGGTTCGGCGCGCAGCAGGCGGATCAGCGTAAGCGGCGTGCGCTTTCCCAACGGCTCATACCAAACGCGGTAACCGCCCGCGTCATGCCATTGCGCGCGGGGCAGGGGAAAGGGTTCCACTGCCCCCAAATCGCGGTCGCGGCAAATAACGGACAGGTCGAAATCGTCCTTCAAATGCTCAACAAAATTGGTCAGAGATTGCGCGCTGCCCCCGGCCTTATAAGCGGGATAGAAATATTGGCCAAGGACGAGGACTTTTATCCGCTTGCTCATCCCGCGCGCTCCAATGCTGTAATTTCCAAGGCCCAGCGGTCCAAGATGACAGGCCGCGCCATACTGTTCTCATATGCGGCGCGGGCGACGTTGCGCAACGCGGCGTGGTTCGGCATCATCGCGGGCAGTCGGGCGAGCGCGGCGGCGAT
>JBGSOJ010000258.1:0-4651 GCA_041739175.1 Sphingomonadaceae bacterium | reverse complement strand
GGCACGCCGGTGCGGGCGAGTGCGCGCGGCGTGGTGGTCTATTCGGGCGATCAGATTGGCGTGCTCGGCGGGCTGATCCTGATCGACCATGGCGGCGGTTGGATTAGCGCCTATGGCCGATTGTCCCGCTATTCCGTCGTGCGCGGCGACAGCGTGGCGGCGGGGCAAGTCATCGGCGCGGTCGGCGATACCGGCTATGGCAGCGGCCCGGCGCTGCATTTCCAAATCCGCCGCGATTTGAAACCGGTTGACCCGCTGGGCCATTTGCCTGCACGGTAGGGGATGATGGAAAAGCGGGACTATCTGGCGTTGCGACGTAAGACACAGGTGCCCTTATGGGGCGATGTGTCGCTGCGCATTTTGGTGCTCACGGCGCTTATCGGCGCGGTGATCCTTATCCACTGGTTCGATCGTGATGGGTTGGTCGATAATTATGACGGCCATGTCAGCTTTCTCGATGTCGTCTATTTCACGATGATTTCGATCACCACCACGGGCTTTGGCGATATTGCCCCGGTGTCGGACCGGTCGCGGCTGTTTGAGGCGGTGATTGTGACGCCGATCCGCATTGCCGTGTTGTTCATTTTCATCGGCACCGCCTATCAATATGTCATCCGCCGCAGTTGGGAGAGATTTGTGATGAAACGCCTGCAAAAGCAATTGGATGGCCATATCGTCGTATGCGGCTTTGGCACATCGGGGTCGGAGGCGGTGCGCGAATTGCTCGCGCGCGGAGAACCGGCGAGCAACATCGTTGTTGTGGAGCGCAGTTTGGAGGCGCTGGCGCTGGCGGAGGAGATGGGCTGCCTTGTCCTGGACGCCGACGCAACGCGCGATGAAACGCTGATGAATGTGCGCGTGTCGCGTGCGTCGGCGGTGATTATCTCGGCGGGGCGCGATGATACCAGCATCCTGATTGGCCTTACCGTGCGGCATTTGGCAAAGGATGTGCCCATATCGATGGTCGTGCGCGCGGTGGACAATGAACTGCTGGCGCGGCAGGCGGGCGCGACGCAAGTGATTAATCCCGTCAGCTTTACCGGATTGCTGCTGGCGGGGTCTGTGAAGGGACCGCACACCGCCGAATATCTGGCCGACCTGGCCAGCGTGACGGGGCGCGTGGCGCTGACCGAGCATGTCGTGGCGATGGAGGATGTCGGCAAAGGGCTGCGTGATTTGCCGGGGCGCATGATCCTGCGGCTTTACCGCGATGGGCGGCCCATTGGCTTTTGGGAGGAAGCGGCGCAGCGGTTGCAAGAGGGCGATATATTGGTGGAGGTCGTGCCGGGACAGGACGCGCGCGCGGGCTGAACCGCCGCCTGACCCGGCCTAGGACACCCAAAGCCCGCCCCCTTTGCGCTTTCGTGTGGGTTGGGAAAAGCGGCGCAAAGGGGACGGGGTGCGAAGTAACGGCGCCTCTGGTCGCGCGCCGGGGTTCTGGGGGTGGATGTGGCTGAAAGCCTGCGCAAGCGGTGGGACCATCACCGGACCTGCCACTCTGCCTTGCCGCAAACGGGGTTAGCGCCGCCATAATAATCGGGCCAAATTGGCGCGTGTCGCGGGCAATGCCGCCGTTATGGCGCGAATTAGGGGCTCGGCGGCGGCGGCTCGGGTGCGCCCCTGCCGAACATGCCTTTGACGAATCGGTAGCTTTTGAACAGAACGAATATGCCGATCAGCGTCATCACCAACAGGATCGCCGCCGCGACCACCGGATTGGCAAACGCCAGCACCAATAGCCCGCCGGTTGCCACATCCTCGGCGGTGGAAAGCATGACGTTGCTAAATGGTTCGGGGCTGGTGTTGACCACCGCGCGGGTGCCCGCCTTCGTCCCGTGGCTGACCAGTGCCGCGCCGCCGCCCAGCAGAAAGACAACGACTTGCCAAGCCGGATCGCCCGAATCGACCACCGCCAGCGCGAGGAGGGCGCCGCCAAGTGGCCGGACCAGCGTATTAAGGCCGTCCCAAATGCTATCCAGCCACGCGATTTTGTCGGCGAAGAACTCCGCCACTGCGCCCAATGCGCTAATGCCCAGCACCCACGGGTTGGCGAGCACATCAAGCATCGCGAGGTTCTCGGGCAAGTCGATATAGCCGGTGTTCATGGCCAACCCGGTGGCGAACACCGTCAAATACAGCCGCCATCCCGAAAGCAGGCTAACCGAGGCGGCAAGGCCAAGAAGTTCAACAATACCCATAGGAACAGTTTCGCAACAATCGCAGACTTATGCAAATAAAAGCGTGAATTTGTAAGGCATCGTAAAATTCGCCCACCCCCTACCCCCCCCGCAGGCGGGAGGGGAAGTGAGACTTAGCCCGTCAGGGCTTAGCCGCAACGGGGTGGGCCGACGATGCGTCCTCTACTCCGGCGCCCTTGCCAAGGTCGGCACGTCCCCCGGCCCCTCATATTTCAATTCCAAATACCGCCCGCGCGTCGCCAGTGCGTCGAGTTCCCCGCGGGCAATCGTCCGCGTGATGGTGTCGATTTCCTTGGATATGACCGACAGCCCGCTGACCAATTGCGCCTCTGGCGTGCAGCCGGCGTGCGCTTCCTTGCGCATTGGTGCCGGGATGCGGCCATAGCTGGCGATCATTTCGGGCAGATGCTCCCCCACCAATCGGCGGATGTCGTTGGCGGCGGGGTCATTCTCCCCCAGATGCTGCAATTGCGGGGAAAGCTGATCCAATCGCGTGCCGATTTCGACCAGCACTTTCTGCGCCGGCGGCGGCAAAGCGGGGCGCTGCGCCTCCAACCAGATTTCGGTCTTTCCCGCCAAAGTACGCAGGTCCGATTTCAGGATTTTCTCCGGCGTCGGCGTGCTCATTTTCGGGAAGGCCATAAAGGCCACAAACACCGCCAGCGCCGCCAGCAACGCCGCGCTGAACCCGAGTATGCCCAGCCCGCCGATGATCGACCCGATAATCGACCCGCCAATCAGCACCACGCCAAGGCCAAGGCTGGCGCGGATGAATTTGTTCAGCCAATGGCTGCGCTTCAACAATCGCGACCGCTCGCCCAAATGGCGGGCAATGCGTTGATTCTGAAGCGCGCCTTTCGCCTCATTTATGATTAAATCAGAGCTGTTACTCATAAGAGTGTACCTTTGTATCTGCCCCGATTGAATGTCATTCCGCGCGCAGAAGCCCAGCATCGGTGGCTTTGGCAACGGCGGCGGCCTGCCCCTCGGCACGGGCGATATAGCCCTTGGACTTGGCGACTTCGCCTTCCAATGCGCCGATGGTTTGTTTCATATTGTCCAATGATTTCAGCTTGAATTGGTCAATGCTGTCCATCGTGTCGTAAATATTCTGGAACGCGCGGCTCAGCGTTTCCAGCGGAATGGTGCTGGATGCCGCCTGTTCATGGATCGTCGCGGTGCTTTGCTTGAGCAATTCACCCGTCGAATCAATGATGTTCGCGGTGGTGGTGTTGAGCGCGGTAATCTGGCTCAGCACAAGGCGTTGATTGGTCATCGCCTGCGCCACTGTAACGGCGGTGCGCAATGCGCCAACAGTCGTGGTGCTGGCGCGATCAACGCCCTTCACCAATTCGACGTTGTTTTTCTTGACCAGATCAAGCGCCAGATAGCCCTGCACCGTCACCGCCATTTGGGTGAGCAAATCCTGCGTGCGTTGGCGGACATAGAACAACGCGCTTTCGCGGATGGCATTGGCCTTTGCGGGGTCGGAGGCTTGCAGCTCGTTCGCGCGGCCCTCCAATTTTCCGTCCAATGTTTTGGCCATGTGGATCATCTGTTCCAGCTTGCCCATCGCCGCCCACAGGTTTTGCCGTTCGACATCAATCGCGGCATTGTCCATAATCAGCTCATCCTTGCCGCTGGCCAGCCGCTCAAGAATGGTGCTGATATGGCTTTGCGCCGATTTATAGCCATCGAAATAACTGCGCACTTTGTTGCCCATGGGGATGAGGCCAAAGAGCTTTTTGGGCGTCAGCATATCGCCCTGTTTCGCCGGGTCGAGATCCTCCACCGTGCGGCGCAATTCGGCAAGGTCGGCGCCAATGCCCGTCGTCTCATCCATCGCGCGCACGGGGCGATCGAGGAAGCGGTTCGCTTGGCCCGAGGCCAGCATGATTTCATCGCGGCCCATGTTTGTGATTTGGTCAACGCGCTTGCCAAATTCGGGTGAGTTGACGTCTTGCGCGATCAGGTCGTCGATGAATTCATCGACTTTGCTGCTGAGTTTGGCTTTCGCTTCATCGGGCACGGCGACAAGGCCGGTTGCCTGCGCCGCGGTTACCACCGGCACGGGATCGGGCGGGGTTAGCTTGAATTCGGTGGCCGTTGCGGTTGCCGTCAATTCGCTCATGGTGTCGTTTCTCCACTCGGTTTTAGGGACTATCCCCGTTCGCCTGCCCAGACGCTACGTTAGAGCCATGATGCGACTTTTCAAGGAAAAGCGGATGCATTGTTGATCCGCACCGGCCCGCTCCCCCACCCGGCCTCCCATAGGGTACACTATCTGGGAGGCCGGGTGGGGGAGCGGGCCGGTGCCGCCTGCATAACCGCTAAACCTTCCGCGCCAAATGCGTGGCAATCGGTGCGGACAGGATAAGCTGCGCCAGATGATAGGCAATCACGGGGATAAGGATCAGGCCGGCTTCGGCTTTCGGGAACAGGATCGCGGCGAG
>JBGSOJ010000242.1:0-12682 GCA_041739175.1 Sphingomonadaceae bacterium | reverse complement strand
AGTCGGGCGAGCGCGGCGGCGATGCTCTCGGGCTCACGGGCGGTAGCAACAATGCCTAGGCCTTGCTCCTCCACCATTTGTGCCAGGTTGCTGTCCGGTTCGACAATGACGAACAGGGGCAGGCCAAGGCCCAGATAGGTGAGCGTTTTCGATGGGAAAGCGAAGCGGTAGATGTCGGGTTCCAAACTTACGATGCCGAAATCCGCCTGCGCAATCACTGCCTGTGCCTCGGCAAAAGGGCGGTGCGGGGTGAAGTGGACGTTTGCCGCGCCCGCCGCCAACCGCTGCAAATTTGGCAAAGCCTTGCCTTCGCCCATGAAAGTCAAGTGCATGCTGGGATGGTCTGCGGCGACAAGAGCCATCGCCTCAACCACCGCCTCCAACCCCTGAAATATGCCGAGGTTGCCTGCGAATATCAGGTCAATGCGGTCGTCTTCGCGCCCTTGTGTGGGGGCAGGGGCCGAGACCGCGTCCGTCCGCCCACTGAAATCATCGAGCATGAAATTGTTAATGACCGCGAGGCGCTTTGGCTCGGCAAGCCCGCGCACGGTCGCGGCCATATCGTCGGAGAGCGCCACCAACACATCCGCGCGCGCGCGGGTGCGGCGTTCGATCCGTTCCATCAGGCGATAGAGCACGCCGCCCTGCTTCCAAAGGCCCATATGTCCCGCGAGTTCGGGGTAGAGGTCCTGCGTATGATATAGGAACTTCGCGCCGAAAAGCCCTGCGACGGTTCGGCCCGTCCATCCTTGCACTACGGGGGGAATGGTCGCGGTCCAGACAAGGTCGAATCGACCGCCCTTTGCGCGTCGCCATAATGCCTTGGCTAGGATACGCGGCACAAAGGCCAGCTTATCGAGAAGGCGCACGGGCGCCAGTTTCGCCCATAATGGTAGGCGCGGCATGCGTTCAACGCGGATGCCGTCCAACACCTCTGCGCGCGGGACATCATGGGCGAGGTCGGCCATTTTATAGCATGGCTCCTCCGCCCAAATGGTTACCTCATGCCCATCGGCCACCAACCGCGCACCGATGGAGCGCAACATGATGGCATAAGGCGGACTGTCGGGCCAAAAATGGCGGTAGATGATAAGAATGCGCACTATCGCCCCCGCACCGTTTGCAGGATGTAACCAATGTCGTCGGCAAAGCGGTAATTTTCAAAATACGCGCGGTTGATCGCGACTTTGTCGGGCCAGATAACGGTATCATTGTAAGCAACCGGATCAGCGGCGGCGGCAAGCAAATCCTCCTCATCGCGGTATTTCAACGTCGCGGGGCCGGTGATGCCGGGGCGCAGGTTCAGGATGATGCGATCTTCCCCCGCCAACCGGTCGGCATAGCCCGGCACATCGGGGCGCGGGCCGACGAAGCTCATGTCGCCGGTGAGGACATTCCAAAGTTGCGGCAACTCATCGATTTTCCAGCGCCGGAATTTCGCGCCCAGCGGCGTGATGCGCGCGTCATTGGCGGCGGTGATGCTGGTGCCCGCCACCGCGCGCATGGTGCGGACTTTGTAGACGGTGAAGGTTTGGCCGTGGCGACCGATACGCTGCTGCCGGAACAGGCCGCTCGCGCCGGTATCGCGGCGGGCGAGGATGATGGCGACGGCGATGATTGGCCACAGCACAAGCAAACCGCCTGCCGATGCGACGACGTCGAACGTCCGCTTGATAAAGGCTTGCACTGCCGTCATTTTTGGCCGTTAGCCGACATAATCGTGCATACGGATTCCGTCCCACCCATTGGACAGGCGCGCCGTGCCAAGGATGAGTTTGGTTACCCGTTCGGACGTATTCATGATCTGATAGTCCTCAGGGATGATACCCGCCACGCCCGTCGCCCTGCGTTCCGCGTGCATCGTCGTGACCGCCGCCACGGCCTCCGCAATCGTGTCGGCATTAAGGCCGGTGACGATGATGTTGCCGGTGTCGAGCGCTTCGGGCCGCTCAATCGCGTCGCGCGGGGTGATAGCGGGGAAGTCGAGGATGCTGCTCTCTTCCGCAATCGTGCCGCTGTCGCTGATCGCGCAGAACGCCTGCATTTGCAGATGGTTGTAATCGTGGAACCCGAACGGCTTCATGTCACGGATGCGCGGGTCGAGGGTTAGCCCCTCAATCGCATCCAACCGCTTGCGCGTGCGCGGATGCGTGGAGATAATGACGGGCATGTCATAAGCTGCCGCGAGTTGGTTCAACGCCGCCATCGCCTGCGCCAGCCGGTCCTTGCTATCCACATTCTCTTCGCGGTGGAGCGAAACGATGAAATATTTCCCAGCCTCAAGGCCCAATGTGGAGAGCACATTCGACGCCTCAATCTGCGGCCGGTAATGTTCCAACACTTCGCGCATGGGCGAACCGGTCAGATACACGCGCCGATGCTGCATCCCCTCGGACAGCAAATGCCGCCGTGCGTGTTCGGTGTAGACGAGGTTGAAATCGCTGATGTGGTCCACCAATCGCCGGTTGGTTTCCTCCGGCACATTGCGGTCGTAGCTGCGGTTGCCAGCCTCCATATGATAGACGGGGATTTTCATCCGCCGCGCCATGATGGCGGCAATCGCGCTGTTGGTATCGCCAAGGACAAGCAGCGCATCGGGGCGATGGGCGCGCAGTTCCTTCTCGGTTTCCATAAGGATACCGCCGAGAACAGCGCCCAGCGACGAGGTGTCTACACCCATGAAATTATCGGGCTTGCGCACGCCAAGGTCGCTGAAAAACACTTCGTTCAGCTCATAATCCCAATTTTGCCCCGTGTGGACAATGCGGTGATCGGTGTGGCTGTCGAGCCGCGCCATGACGCGCGACAGGCGGATAATTTCCGGGCGCGTGCCCAGAACGGTGGTGACTTTTAGCTTGCTCATGTGTCGTGTCCTTTAGACAGGATCGGCATAGGTATAGGGCCGCGCGGGGTCGAACATCCGATGCGTCCAGAAGAAGGTGATAACCGGCGTATCGCCATCATTGATGATGTTGTGCGTGTGAAACGGGATTTGGTCGATTGCGACGGGGGTGTCGCCAGAGACACGAAATTCCGTCACTTCATCGGTCAAAACCTTGCGGATTTGCAGCAAAGCCTCGCCCTGCACGACGAGGAACCGCTCCACCAAATCATAATGGAAATGCTCACCACGCCGCTGTCCGGGCAAGGTTGTGGAGAGGAAGGTATGGCTGGCATTGCCGCCCTTTGCGCTTTCAAACAACATCCCGCGCGCGTCGGCATTGACCTTCAACGGGCGCGGGTAATGCTTCGGGAAGCCGCCGCTGCGGTAGCTGTTGAAGAGCGCCAAATCGAACGGGTCGGACAGGTCGGGTAAGATATTGGCGGTGTAGAGCGCATGAAAGCCTTTCAGCTTTTCATAAAGTTCAACGACGCCAATATCGCGGCCCTTTGGCGCCAATGTCCCGCCCGTGCCAGCCAGTGCCGCATCAATTGCCATTTGCGCCGCTTCGCCCGCATGCAGCAATTGCACCCGCCCATCGGGGTTCAGCGTCGGCGTCACATCCTCCCACAACTGATCGATAATCGTTGCGGTGACGTTGTTGTAGTATGGCTTCGCGCATTCGCCGAAGATATGCGGCAGGATAAGGTTGGTGTAACGCTCGCCCGCAAACTCGGCCAACACTTCGCCCGCGATGCGTTTGGATCGGCCATAAAAGGTGTCGTTCGCCGCGTGTGTGCTGTTCGCATACATGATGTGCGGCGTCACTCCCGCCGCCTGACACGCCGTGACCAAACGCCTTGCGATAGCGGGATTGCCCGCCTCGACCTCTTCCTCGGTACCGCGATTGACGCCCGCCCAGTGAAGTACGGCATCAGCGCCCTTAAGCGCCTCCGCCAAGGCCACGTCATCATCGAACGTCGCATGGTCGATCAGCTCGAGTTCATAGGGTACATCCGTCCCCTTAAACCGCGCCTGGCAGTTCTGCGCATGAAGCCGCGCCGCGCTGTGCCAACCGAGCAGCCCGCGCGCGCCGGTGATGGCGATTTTCATTGGGTTTTCCAAGATGCGAGTTCCGCCTGAACCTCGGGCAGGGTCAGCAGCAATGCCTTCACCCCCGCAACGTCCAATTGGTGCGTGTTGTGGCTGTGATAATCCTCCAGTGCCGCCGTCTTTTCCTCGCCCTCAGAGAAATAGGCGTTGTAATTGAGGTCCCGGCCATCAAGCTGTAACCGCCAATAATCGCCCATATCCTCCGCAGTCGTCAGTTCCTGCGCGCTCGCCAGCGTTTCATAAAGCTTTTCGGCATGACGCCAACCGATGACCTGCACCGGATGGTCCGGCACATTGAACAGTTCCAGCAACGCGGTGACGAGGTCGGCAATTGTGCTGGCCGCCGCCTTTTTGATAAACAAATCGCCCTGATTGGCGTGCTCAAACGCGAACCGAACCAATTCCACGCTATCGCGGAGCGGCATTAGGAAGCGCGTCATTTTGGGTTCGGTGACGGTGATCGGATTGCCGTCCTTAATCTGTTTAATAAACAAAGGAATGACCGACCCACGCGAATACATGACGTTGCCGTATCGGACGCAGCTAATCATCGTGCCGGCCCCGCCGCCAATTTCGCGCGCGGCGGATTGGGCGAGTTTTTCCATCATCGCCTTGCTCATGCCCATCGCGTTGATGGGCATCACGGCCTTGTCGGTGGACAGGCAGACGAGGCTTTTGACATCATGTTGGATAGCGGAGCGGATAACATTTTCGCTGCCGATGATGTTGGTACGCACGGCTTCTAATGGAAAGAATTCGCAGGACGGCACTTGCTTTAGCGCGGCGGCATGGAAGCAGGCGTCAACTCCCGCCATGGCGCGGTCAACGCTCGATCGCTCGCGAATGTCGCCGATGAAATAGCGCACACGCGGGTCGCGCAAGTTGTTGCGCAACGCGTCTTGCTTTTCCTCATCACGGCTAAGCACGCGGACTTCGCTGACGCCATCGGCGAGCAAACCATTAAGCATCGTCTTGCCGAAGCTGCCTGTCCCCCCGGTGATGAGGACAGAATCGATTTTTCGCGCCAAATTCAATTCCCTTCGGCTTCAAGCTAACAGTCTGCGACACCGGTTATGCTTTGTCGCGCGCCTTTTATGCGCGGGTGCAGTATTTATCAACCGCGTTTACGTCACAATTCGGGACAGCCCAAAGGCGTGTCTAGCTAGGGAACAAAGTGGCCATCGTTTGGACGGGCGACAGGCCGAAATGCCCTGCCAATTTATCGGCGGTGGTGCGTTCAAAACTGGCCGTAGGCATCAGGTCGCGCCCTTGAAAAAGGGCGTTTGCCGAAAGGCCCGGCCATTTGGCCACGATGGGCGTTTGGCTTCGCAAAGCGCCGCCGGCCCAGATTGCGGCGGAACCCGTGCCATGGTCGGTGCCTTGCGTGCCATTAAGTGCCGCTGTCCGACCAAATTCGGTGGCGATGAGCACCAATGTCTGATCCCAGATTGGGCCAAGGCCGGACTTCAGCGCCAGAATAATCGCATCCAACTGCGTCAATTGCCGCGTCAGCCGCGCCTGCTGCGCGCTGTGCGTATCCCAGCCATTGGTCTCAATCATCATCAATCGCGCGCCATTGTCGGGGCGAAGCAAATCCGCCGCGGCCGCGCCTATCGCCGCGCCGCCTTTGCCATCGGCCTTCGCGTTCTGCCCGAGTAGGCCCTGCGTTTCCAAGGCCTGCTGCCACAACGGCGCAAGCTGGGTGTCCTGCGCATAAATTGCACTCATCTGCATGGTTAGGTCATCGCTGACTTGCCCGGAATTTTCGAGGCCGTGATTGCCAACATGGTTTTTACCAGTCAGCGCCAACGGGATGATGGACGATAACGCCATCGCATTTTGCTGCTCCTTCGGCAGCATTCCGATCAGCCGGTTCATCCACCCGCTGCGCAACGATTGTGCCGTCGCGCCGCCACTTTCCAACACCGCCTGCGCATCAAAATGGGAGCGTTGGCGGTACACGGTGCCAATGGCGTGGTGCACTTCGGCCTGTCCGCTCATAAGCAAACTGTGCAAGTGGGGCAGGGCCGGATGCAGCGCGAAATAGCCATCCAACCGCAAGGGATCGGCGGCCATCAGACCCTTTCGAAGTGCGGCCAATTGCGCATCGCCGCGCGGTTCCACTATCGCCAGACCATCGGCGGCACCGCGTTGAATAATGAACACAAAGCGGCGGCTTGTTGGCGCGCGCATGGCCCATAATGGCGCGGCAGAAATGCCAGACAGGGCAAGGCCGGAGGCAATACCCGTGTGCAAAACAAATTGGCGGCGGCTGATCGACATCGGCCTATCTCCTTTGGAATTCGGGCAGGGAAAGCGCGACCGCCCATTGCATCTGCGGGCTTTCGGCGCCGATAAGCGCATTCCGGCTGGTTTCGGAAAGCATAGCCGTTGGAAACGCCGCCTCCAATTCTGCTGCCGTCAGTCCATTGCGCCGGGCACGAAGGCCAAGTTTTTCAGCTGCCGTGACGCGCCGCATGAGGGCATCTGGGCTGGCCCAATGGGTGAAGCTATCGCCAAAACCGGCGGGCGATCCGGGTTGCCAAACGGCTTGCCCCAAATCCTGAACAAATTTTAGGGCATTAACTCTCTCGGCCGCTTGCCCGCCTAGAAGGCGGAAGGCGGAGACTGTCCAGTCCCATGGCGATTTGAACTTTTGCGGTTGCGCGCGCCAGCTTTCAGGCGATTGCAGCATCGCCGAATACAGCGCAGATAACTGCCCACCCGACTTTAAATTGGCGCTTTGCATCGCGTCTACCAACGACGGCGGCGGCGTGTCGGCGACAAAATGGCGCGCCAATTTGGTCGCCAAAAACCGCGCAGTAGCCGGTTGCAGTGATAATGCCTCCAACATCTGCATGAACTGCCGCGCGCCGGTATCGGCATAGGATTGCCCCAACAATCGACGCTCACCTGCCTCATGCAGCGCGGGAATGAATAGCGTTCGTCCGATGGGCGCATTGCGGCTGCCCTCCATCGCATCGCGCCGCCGCGAGTAATGCGCGACCGTGTGCCCCGTCATGGCCCGCGCCAACTCCTCGACGTCGTTCTGTGTGTAGCCGCCATTGACGCCCAAGGTATGCAATTCCAGTATTTCGCGCGCCAAATTCTCATTCAGGCCCGCCTTGCGTCCCGCCAGGTCACGCGCCTTCACGCCGCGTTGCCCCGCGATGCTGTTGGGCCCGATCGAATTAACCTGATCCAAATAAATCAACATGGCCGGATGCAGAAGCGCCGATTGCAGCAAGTCGGAAAAGCGGCCATTAATGTGGGGACGGATCGCAACCGCCTCATAGTCCCGCATCAGGCTGCGCAGGATCAGCGGCTTGGCATCAATGGCAAAATGGTTTGACCAGAAATGCACCAACCGCTCGGCAAAGGGTGCGGTTGTTTCAACCGCCTGTTGAAGGCGATCATCAATGCCTTGCCGAAAATTCTGAGCCATTAAGGCGCGCTTTTCGGGCGGGACAATTTCGCCCATTTGCGCCGCCGATCGGGCATCCGCCTGAAAGGCAAGATATTCGGCGATAATCGTCTCCGATGCACCGCGTGCAGGGGTTGATTGCAAGCGATCGAGTTGCCCTAGCAAATCGCGCTTCGGGTTAGACACCGCCGTCTGTCCGCGTGCGACGCCAAGGCCAAATCGGGTGGCGGCGATATAATGGTCCATGCTCATAGCGTTCGTCCTAACGCGCGGTTGCGATCACATCATTACAATGCGGGAAAGGCAATGAATGTGCCGTGAATTCCTATGGTAAGGTATGTACATCCCCGAATCGGCGCGGCAAAACCAGAAATGGCATATTGTCCCCACCGGCATTTTCAAAATGTCACCATGTAGTGTGGAACATTTGAAGCCAGCGCTTAAAGCTGTTTACATTAGCGCCTGCTTAAGGATTTCCGCTAGGGAATACAGCATATGCTGACATGGATGTAAGCAAAAGGCATTGTGTGCGGATTCTGGAACTCGCCTCACCAATGTCACCTAAAAGCAACAAAGTTCACATCATACAGAAAATTGTGCGCTCTTTGCTGGACATAAAGGCGCAAAATGCGGCAATGTCGGTGCAACGCCTGATGAGCGACGTCGATATGCCGCGCTGAATAGGGCTGGTTCACTAGGAGAGAAATACATGCGTAAAACGATTTTGCGTACGGCAACCGCCCTCGCACCCGTCCTTGCGATGGGCATGGCCGCCCCGGCGCTGGCCCAAAACACCGAAGCTGCGGCGGAAGACGAAACGCAAGAAGGCGGCTTTGGCGAGATTGTCGTCACCGCGCAGGGTCGCGATCAATTGCTGCAAGATGTGCCTGTCGCTATCACTGTGGTCGATAGCGAGTTGATCCAGAACAGCGGCGTGACCGATGTGCGCGGCCTTCGCCAATTGACGCCCAGCCTGCAATCCACCACTGGCCAATCGAGCGCGACTGGCGTGGTTCTCTCCATTCGCGGTATCGGCACCGCGGGCGATAACCCCGGTTTTGAACCTGCCGTTGGCGTGTTTGTCGATGGCGTTTTCCGCGCGCGCGCCGGTTTGGCGCTGTCCGACATGCCGGAATTGGAGCGTGTTGAGGTGCTGCGCGGGCCGCAGGTTACTCTGTTTGGCCGCAACACATCGGCAGGTGCGCTTAGCATCGTCACCGCCGGACCGAAATTCGACCTCGGTGGCTATGTCGAGGCAGGCTACGGCAACTACAATGAAATCAGCGTCAAGGGCGGCATAACGGGTCCGCTTAGCGACCAGTTGGCGCTTCGCGTCGATGGCGGATACCGCACGCGCGATGGTTACATTGAAGAGGTCAACAGCGGCACCGATATCAATGACGTAAACCGTTACTTCGTGCGCGGCCAATTGTTGTATGACAACGGCAGCAATGTCCAATTGCGTATCATTGGCGACTACGCCGAAACGGATGAGCTGTGCTGCGGTGCGATCCATACCAGTGAAGGAGCAACTGGCCCGGCGGTGAACGGCATTACAGCGCTGTTTTCCGGCGGACAAACGATTGGCCTCATCCCCAACAATCCACCTGCTGACCGGCGCGTTGCTTTTTCGCCCGGCCGCGACCTTACTGAAAAGGTCCAGGAATGGGGTGTTTCGGGGCAGCTTGATATTGACCTTGGCGCAGTCAACATCACATCGATCACGGCCTATCGCGACTGGCAGGCCGAGCGCGCGATGGACATTGACTTTTCGGGGCTCGATCGTGCCTATCGTGAAGACTACACGACCGGTTTGACCGACTTCACGCAGGAATTGCGGTTCCAAGGCACCGCATTCGGTGACAAGCTCGACTGGATGATCGGTGGCTTTTATCTGAATGAGACACTGACGCTCTCCGATACAGTTCGCGTTGGCACGCAAGGCAGCGCCTATGTTGACGCGCTGCTTGCCAGCAGCACCGACACATTCACGCCCGCCGCACCCTTTGGATTTACGCTGTTCGGGACGCAGGGACCGACGCGGCCGTTCTTGGGCGCGTTGTTCTTGGGCGATCCGTCGCTTGCCCCATTTTTTGGCGCGAATCCTGGCTTAGTGCCACAATTCCTGCCGGGGGCCTATCTCCCCAGTCAGAATGGCGCGGGCCAGTATAGTGACGACTGGCAAGTCAAGACCGAAGCCTTTTCGATCTTCACGCACAATATCCTCAACCTCACCGATGGTCTGACCTTTACATTTGGCGTTCGGTACAACCGTGAGAACAAGGATATTTCAGCCAACCTGAATGCCGTCAACCCAGCCTGTGCAGCGATTATGGCAGGTGGATCCTCGGCTGCATTTGGTCAAATCTTCGCGACTCAAAGCGCGCTTAATCCCATCCGCTTGTTGGTGTGCAACCCAATTGTAAACCCAGAATTTAACGGCAACTATTCGGATGGAAGCAGCGAGGACGAACTAACCGGAACCGCAAAATTGGCTTACAAGATTGGCTCCGACGCGCTGCTGTTTGGAAGCTATAGCCATGGGTACAAATCAGGTGGGTTTAACCTCGACCGCGGTTCATTCGACAGCCGTTTCTTCGGCGGCAATGGGGCTCAGATCAGTGACCTGCAATTTGGCAAGGAAACGGTGGATAGCTTTGAAATCGGGCTGAAAACCAATTTGGCCCCCGGTTTTCAGTTTAACGTAACCGGCTTTTACCAAGATTTCACCGGCTATCAAAATCTGCGGTTCGAAGGATCAAGCTTTGTCGTGCGTCAATATGATGAGGTAATCTCGCAAGGCGTTGAGGTTGAATTGGGCGTCCGTCCGGCCGACGATGTCAATATGTCGTTTGCTTACACATATCTCTCGGCGGTGGTGAATGATCCCATCAACGCGGCGGATGACCATGATCAGCAATTGACCAATCAACCGGAAAACGTGTTTACCGGTGCAATCACTTGGACTCCGGAACTCGGCGCGGGCGTGCAGGGTCTGATGCATATCGATTTCCGCGCGATGAGCGAGGCGAATACACTGAACGATCCCAATGGCGTACAGTTTACCCGCAATGGACCCTATTCGATATGGAACGCACGATTGGGTGTGAACTTTAACGACGGCAAATTGGGTGTTGAAGTTTATGGCCAGAACATCTTTGACCAATATTACAACATTACCAGTTTCCCGGTCCCCGAACAGTCTGGGGCCTATGCGGTTTATCCTGGTCAACCGCGCTTCTACGGCGTGAAAGTCCGCGCGAAGTTCTAAACGCGTAATCTAACAATATGGGGCGGTGCAGCGATGCGCCGCCCTTTTTTGTTGATTGCGGTGTTCTGGTCAGGCAATCGGTGGTCATGACAAACCCGCGCCCCTGGTTCGCCGCCGAAGCGGATAGCGCCCCCGATGGTCGCCGCCACGCGCCCGCGACCTTGCGCAACCGCGATGCCTTATTAGCGGTGTTGCGTGACGCGTTGCCACCTAAAGGGACGGTACTGGAAATCGCCAGCGGCACCGGTGAGCACGCGGTCTATTTTGCCGCCGCTTTGCCTGACCTGATGTGGCAACCAAGTGATGCAGAACCTGCGGCGCTTACCTCCATACAAGCATGGGCGGCGGCGCACGAACCACCCCTGATCAACCTCCTGACGCCGCTGGCTTTGGATGTTGCGTCGCCGACCTGGCCAATAACGCAGGCCGATGCATTTTTTGCCGCCAATCTCACGCATATTGCCCCATGGGCCGCGACGGAGGGCTTGTTTGCGGGTGCGGCGGCAATTTTGTCGTCGGGTGCACCGCTTCTTCTATACGGCCCCTTTTTCCGTAAGGGTCATCCGCCGGGTGAGGGTGATGTGGCTTTTGACGCCAGCTTGCGCGCGCGTGACCGGGCGCTGGGCTTACGATGGGTTGAGGATGTTGTGGCGGTGGCACGGACACATGGTTTCGGCCTAACGCGGCATCATGCAATGCCCGCCGACAATATCACATTGATTTTCCATCGAAAATAATGGTCGGGGAAAGAGGATTCGAACCTCCGGCCCCTGCGTCCCGAACGCAGTACTCTACCAGACTGAGCTATTCCCCGACCGATGGGGCGCGGCGATATTCCGGCCCATGTCGATTTCCTATATAAATATGGGGATAGCCATTCAAGCCGGTTTTTGCGCTCTTTGGACCATGCGCCATATGCGCTATGCTGCATTAAGCACGGAAAGAGGACCGCCACATGCCACACTATGAACAGCAATATCTGGACCTAATGCGGCATATATGGAACCATGGCGATGAGCGGATTGATCGCACAGGCATCGGTACGCGGTCGATTTTTGGAGCGCAAATGCGGTTCAGCCTGGCCGATGATGCGGTGCCACTCCTGACCACAAAACGGGTGTTTTGGAAAGCGGCGGCGCGCGAAATGCTTTGGTTCCTCTCGGGTGAAACCAACATCCGCCCCCTGTTGGCGCAGGGGGTGCGGATTTGGAGCGATTGGCCGCATGACCGTTTTCAACGCGAAACGGGGGAGGCGATTGCGATTGCCGATTTTGAGGCGCGCATTGTCGCGGACGCGGATTTCGCGGCGCAATGGGGCGACCTTGGCCCCGTCTATGGCAAGCAATGGACCGACTGGCCCGTGTATGACGCAGCGGGAGATGGATTGTTTAGACAACGTGACAAGGGTATTAATCAAGTTGCTGATTTGGTTCGGGATTTGCGCAACAATCCCGGCTCGCGGCGGCATATTATCGAGGGCTGGAACGTCGCCGAATTGCCGCAGATGGCATTGCCGCCCTGCCACAAAACCTATCAATTTCATGTCGCGGACGGGCGGCTATCGGGGCTGTTGTATCAGCGCAGTTGCGATTTGGGATTGGGCTTTGCGTTCAATATCTTCGGCCTATCGATGCTGACGCGTATGCTGGCGGATCAGGTTGGGCTATTGGCGGGCGAGGTAATTTGGCAGGGCGGCGATGTGCATTTGTATCTCAACCATGCCGATTTGGTTGAGGAACAACTTTCGCGCGCCCCTGCTGGCGCTCCCAAATTGCGCATTGGCCGCACGCCGCCGGATATGTTCAGCTACGCGATTGAGGATTTCACGGTGACGGATTACGCCCCTCAGGCGGCAATCAGCGCGCCGGTTGCGGTGTGACTATTCGACCGGAATAAAGCGCGCCAAATCGGCCTTCGTCAGCCACAAGACATCATCAAAACCAACGCTGTTGGTAAGCTCATAGAATGCGCGCGCGTTGCTTTCGCTCATGCC
>JBGSOJ010000232.1:0-15554 GCA_041739175.1 Sphingomonadaceae bacterium | reverse complement strand
GCCGGGCGTTCAGGATCGGTCGGCCCTGCGGGTTGGTCAAGACGGAAGCCGCCGATGCGGCTGGAGTCCTCCACCTCTCCCGCCTGCTGCGCCCATGCGGCACCATGGCCCGCCATCAGGACCAGCAACACCGGCAACGCCAAACGGGATCGAGGCAAGAGCTTCGGCAAAGGGGACTTTCTTAAACTGAGATCAACGCGATGCGCCGACGACACACAGGCCCATAGCGCCGCATTTGCACAGGAGCAAATTGCGTTTTGCCTCATGTCGCACTAATGCGGCGGTCAGACGACAAAAAGGCAACGACATGAGCGATCCGCTAAACCCCAAATTCCTTGGCCAAACCAGCAGCTTGCCGACGACTCCCGATGACGCTGTGCTGGATTATGTGCCCAACCCGCGCGCCGGGACATTGTATTGCGCGCGCTTTTCGGTGCCAGAATTTACATCGCTTTGCCCCGTCACGGCGCAACCGGACTTTGCGCATCTGGTCATCGATTATGCCCCCGATGCGACGATTGTGGAGTCAAAATCGCTAAAGCTGTTCCTTGGCGCGTTTCGCAACCACGCGGCATTTCATGAGGACTGCACCGTCGGCATTGGGCAACGCCTGTTTACCGAGATGAAACCGCACTGGCTGCGCATCGGTGGCTATTGGTATCCGCGCGGCGGCATCCCGATCGATGTGTTCTGGCAATCGGGGGAGCCACCCAAGGGCCTATGGCTCCCCGACCAAGGTGTGCAAAATTATCGCGGGCGCGGTTAGCTGCCGAAACGGATGGTGCCGTAGGCGATTTCACCATCGGCGCCCATCACGCCCAGGAATAGGCCCGGCTTGCCGTCCTTTTTCGCGGCATTGGCAAGCGTGGAAAACTGCTCGGCATTGGTAACCGCTTTGTAGTTTACCGACACAATCACATCGCCGCGTGAGAGGCCGATGCGCGCCGCGCTCCCATATTGCGTGACGCCGGTTACGACCACGCCCTTAACGTCGGGGGACAGGCGCAGTTGTCGCGCCACATCGGGGCTCAGCTCATCAACCGCCATGCCGAACGCATCGTAGATCACGCGCTCGGCGCTGTTGGCTTGCGGGGCAGCCATAGCGGACTTTGGAGTCTGTTGCCGATTAAATTGCCGCGCAGAGAGCGCCGCCTCGGATGGGCGGTTGCCAATCGTCGCGATCACGCTGATAGGCTTGCCTTCGCGCAGCAAATCGATTTTGACTTTTTTGCCCGGGGTAATCCGGCTGACGAGATAGGCAAGGGACTGCTCACGGTTCACATCCTTGCCATCGACCGAGAGCACAATGTCACCTGTGCGCATACCCGCCGAAGCGGCGGCGGCGTCGGCAACGACTTGTCGCACCAATTCGCCCTTGTTCTTGGCAACGCCGAGCGCACCCGCCGTATCGGGGTCAAGCGGCACGGTACCAAGGCCAAGATACCCGCGCAGCGGTTCCTCGCCCTTGACCAGCGCGTCGATAACCGGCCGCGCCTCACTTGCCGGAATGGCAAAGTTGATGCCGATATTGCCACGCGTCAGCGACAATTGCCGGTTGTTGATGCCCACCACGCGGCCGTTCAGGTCGAACAACGGCCCGCCCGAGTTGCCGGGATTAATCGCGGTGTCGGTCTGAATCAGGCGGTCATATGCGCCGCCCATGCCGACATTGCGCTCAACGGCGGAGATGATGCCGGCGGTCACCGAACTGCCTACGCCAAGCGGATTACCAATCGCCAGCACCCACTCACCCACGCGCGCCGCGTCACTATCGCCCAATTGAACAAACGGGAAACTGTCGCCCGCAACGCGCAGCACAGCAATGTCGGAGAGCGGGTCGCGGCCCACCAATTCGGCCTTAAATTCGCGGCCATCGGTCAGTGTGACAAAAATCGATTCGGCGACTTCGCCATCCTGCCCCACGATGACATGGTTGTTGGTCACGATCAGGCCATCGGCGGAGATGAAAAAGCCGGAGCCATCGCCGCCGCCTTCCTGCGTAATTGCCTGCCGCTCGCCGGTGAACGGATTGCGTGCCTCACCCACGGTCACAGTCGACCGCGTGGAGATATTGACCACGGCGGGCTGCAAACGCTGCGTCAAATCGACAAAGCTAACCGGGCCCCCGGCAGGCGGCAGGGCAGGGGCGGTCAGCCCGTCGGTTACCAGCTGCGCCCCGGCGGGCTGCCCATTCATTAAGGTAACTGTACCGCCGGTGATAAGCGCGGCGGCGGCAATGGCATATGCGGCTTTCATCGTTTTGGTCTTTCCAGTTGACATGTTTGTGCTATCGGCATGGCGCGCACAAAACGCGCCCTGTTAGCCCCCATTTGGTGTCGGATATTGCCAATTCAACGCTGAACCGCAGTTTAACGCGCGAAATTTGCCGCGTTAGCCGCGTCCGGCCGACTGCCTCAGTCTTTTTCCAGCGTGCATTGCAACGGATGTTGATTCTGCTTGGCAAAATCCATCACCTGGTTGACCTTCGTCTCGGCCACTTCATAGCTGAATATCCCGCACACCCCAAATCCGCGTTGATGCACATGCAACATCACCCGCGTCGCCTCATCCGTATCCATTCCGAAAAAGCGTTTTAGGACATGGACGACAAATTCCATCGGTGTGTAATCGTCGTTCAGCATCAACACTTTATACATGCTGGGCTTTTTGGTTTTTGGTTTGGCCTTGGTGGCAATACCAATCTCACCCTCATCCTCGCGCCGGTCCCGGTCGGGGCCAGCGGTAACGCGGGGCGTTAAGATTGGGGTGAGGGCAGCGTTAGAAGTCAGCATAGGCCTCATAAATATGGCAAACCATAGTCACGGGGCAAGCGGCAATTGCCAAAATATTTTTTGCGAGACATGCGGCGCGGCGATGCGCACCATGACGCATTGACAAACCGCCCTTGCCAATGGCATTGGGCACACGGAGCGCGGGTATAGCATAGTGGTAATGCACTAGCCTTCCAAGCTAGCTAGAGGGGTTCGATTCCCCTTACCCGCTCCAATATACAATCCCACATCATCCCAGAATGTCTTTACAAGCCGCCGGTTACAAACGCGGCGGTATCCGTTCGCCGCATTGGTCGGGCGGCGTTGGGTTGTGCGGAAGGCTTTTGGGACGCGATCGGTGATAGGCTTTATGGGGCCAATCCATTACCAGCACTAAGCCATTGTGCATAAAACCGCAGATGGTTGAAACCTATTGCCGTATATCGGCGAACCCAGAGTGCATGCTGGTTTTTGCAAAGATTATATCCTTATGAAAAAGTTCGCCTTGTTTGCCGCTGTCCTGATCTTTGCGGTGCTGCTGTACCAGTTCGGGCTCAGCGAGTATCTGTCGCTTGACGCGCTGAAATCGCGGCAGGGGGAGTTTGCCGGTTTTTATGCGGAGAACCCCGCGCTCGTCATCGGCGTGTTTTTCCTGATTTATGTCGTCGCCACGGCCTTGTCTTTCCCCGGCGCCGTCATTTTGACGCTAGCGGCGGGCGCTTTGTTTGGCGTGGTGACCGGTATGATTATTGTCTCCTTCGCCAGCAGAATCGGCGCGACGCTTGCATTTTTGGGCTCACGCTTCTTGCTGCGCGATTGGGTGCAGGCGCGGTTTGGCGCAAGGTTGCGCGCGATCGACGACGGCGTGGCGCGGGATGGTGCGTTTTATCTGTTCTCATTGCGGCTAATCCCGGTCGTGCCGTTTTTTATCATCAACCTTGCCATGGGCCTGACCAAAATCCGCACATGGACCTATTATTGGGTGAGCCAATTGGGCATGTTTCTGGGCACCTTGGTCTATGTCGACGCAGGCACGCAATTGGGGCGGATTGAAAGCCTGTCCGATATTGCATCGCCCGCGTTGATTGGGTCATTTGTCGCCTTGGGCCTATTCCCTTGGGCGGCGAAAGCCATCATGGCGGCGATAAAGACGCGGCGGGTTTATAGAGGCTGGACAAGGCCTAAGCGGTTTGACCGGAATATGGTGGTCATTGGCGCGGGTGCTGCGGGGCTGGTATCCTCGCTGATCGGCAGCACGGTGAAGGCCAAAGTGACATTGGTTGAGGCACACAAAATGGGCGGCGATTGCCTCAACTTTGGTTGCGTGCCGAGCAAGGCGTTGATCCAAAGCGCGAAGGTTGCGCACATCATGCGTCACGCCGACACTTACGGCCTTGCCGCCGCCGCGCCCGTGTTCGATTTCCGCAAAGTCATGGCGCGTGTTCACGCCGCGATTGCCGCGATTGCGCCCAATGATAGCGTGGAGCGATATACGGGTCTGGGCGTCGAAGTATTGGAGGGATACGCGCGGATTGTTGATCCTTGGACATTGGAGATCGCGCGGCACGATGGCGAATTGCAGCGGCTGACCACCCGCTCGATCATCATTGCCACTGGCGCCGCGCCCTTTGTGCCGCCTTTGCCGGGTATCGAAAGCACAGGATATTTGACCAGCGATACGCTCTGGGACGAAATGGCGACGCGGGAGGCAGTGCCTGCGCGCTTGGTCGTGCTGGGCGGTGGGCCGATTGGCTGTGAATTGGCGCAAAGTTTTGCGCGCTTGGGATCGCGCGTGACGCTCGTCGAAATGGCGGAGCGGGTGATGGTGCGGGAGGATGCCGATGTGTCGGCACTGGCTGCCGAGGCGCTCACCGCATCGGGGGTCGAGGTGCTTACCGGGCATCAGGCGCTCTATTTTGAAGGCAAATTGTTGGTCGTGGAATCGGGCGGCGTTGAGAAAACCATAGACTTCGATGATGTGCTGGTCGCGGTCGGACGAGCGGCGCGGATGAAGGGCTTTGGGCTTGAGGAATTGGGCATTGAAACGGGCCGCACGGTGGCGGTGAACGACTATATGGAGACGAAATTCCCCAATATCCTTGCCGCGGGCGATGTTGCCGGACCCTATCAGCTTACCCACGCCGCGGCGCACACGGCATGGTATGCCAGCGTTAACGCGCTGTTTGGTCCGTTTCGCAAGTTTAAGGCCGATTTCCGCGTGATGCCGTGGACAACCTATCTCGACCCAGAAATCGCCCGCGTCGGCCTGAATGAGCAAGAGGCGATTGCCGCTGGAACGCCGCATGAGGTGACGGTGTTCCCCCTGCACGAACTCGACCGCGCGATTACCGATGGCGCGACGACGGGCTTCGTCAAATTGCTGACTGTGCCGGGCAAGGACAAAATTCTTGGCGTCACCATCGTTGGTGCACACGCGGGCGAGATCATCGGCGAATATGTGCTGGCGATGCGGCATGGGCTGGGCCTCAACAAGATACTGTCCACGGTTCACGCCTATCCGACGATGATTGAGGCGAACAAATTCGCGGCAGGAAAATGGAAACGCGCCAATGCGCCGGAATGGGCGTTTCCGTACCTGACCAAATTCCACAACTGGCGGCGCGGATAGGAGCGGCATGATGAGGTTACAGATCGTATTGGTGGCGGGGTCGCTATCACTGGCCAGCGCGGCGCTGGCAGCGGGCGGCGTGCAGTGGATTGCCGATTTTAAAAACGGCCTATCCGGCTGGTCGGTGCAGCGGATAAACAAGAAAGTACCCGCCACCGTGTTCACCGCCACCACGGTCGGCGGCAAAAAGGCTGCGGAGGCGAAGGCGGTGAAAAGCATGGCGCTGCTGACCCGTAAAGTGACAATCGATCTCGCCCAAACGCCGGTTCTGTGCTGGCAATGGCGGGTATCCGGCGCGCTGAAAACCGCCGATATTACCAAGAAAAAGGGCGATGATCAGGCCGCGCGCGTCTATGTTGGCCTAAAACTGCCCGCGGCCAGCATGTCGCTGGGCACGCGTGCGAAACTGGGCGCGGCGCGGGCGCAGGGGGGCAATGCTATTCCGGATGGCGCGCTGAATTATGTTTGGGATAATAAGCTGGCCGTTGGAACCACGCGGCCCAATGTCTATACCGAACGCGCGCGGGTTATCGTTATGCAAACCGGTAACGGCCAAGCGGGGCAGTGGGTGTCGGAACGCCGCGATATTGCCGCCGATATTGAAAAGCAGTTCAAAACCAAAAAGGGCAAAGTAACCTCGCTTGCCATTTCTGCCGACACCGACAATACAGGGGAAACCGTGACCGCATGGTTCACCAACATCCACATGGTCGGCGCGGGGCAGTCCTGCCAATTTTAGGCGGATGCGGACTGGGTAAACGAGGGCACATTAGCGAATGAAGCATTCCCCGCGTTTGGTCCTTTTTGCGCGTTATCCGGCGGCGGGCGCGTGCAAGACGCGGCTCATCCCCGCCGTCGGCGCGCAAGGGGCGGCCAATATTCACCGGCACTTGACCCAGCGGACAGTGGACGTACTGCGCGCGGGTGGCGATGTGACCCTGGCCCACACCGGCGCGGCGGAGGCGGATTTTGCCGCCTGGCTGGGCGATGGCATCGATTATGTGGCACAGGCCGAGGGGGATTTGACCGCGAAGTTGCTGGCGTGCCTTCACCCCGCGCCCGTGATATTCTTCGGCGCGGACACGCCCGATTTGACCGCCGATCATGTAACGCGCGCGATTGCCGCGTTGGCCAGCCACGATGTTGTATTGGGGCCAGCGGAGGATGGAGGCTATTATCTCATCGGGATGCAGCGCGCGATGCCTGAATTGCTGACCGATATGCCGTGGAGCACCGATCAAGTGATGCCCGAAACGCTGCGCCGGTTGGCCGCGATGGCGGTGCAGCCGGTGTTGCTCGACACGCTGGCCGATTGCGACCGGCCTGAGGATTTGGCCCGCTGGCCCGCGCTGCTTGCATGATCCGCGTGACCATCCTGATGCCGACCTATAATGAGGAAAAGGCCTTGCCCGCGACATTGGCGGGATTGGCGCACTTGTCGCCGCCGCCCGATGAAATCGTCTTAGTGGATGGCGGCAGCACCGATGCCACGGTCGAAATCGCGCGCGCGGCGGGGCTGAACCCACTGATCTGCCCGCGAAAAGGGCGCGGGGCGCAGATTAATTTCGGGGTGGAGCACGCGGGCGGCGAGGTGGTGTGCGTCCTCCACGCTGATTCCATCCTGCCCGTCGATGCCATCGCCGTCATCCGCGATAGCTTGGCCGACAACCGCACCGCGCTCGCCAGCTTTATGCCGCGTTTGGTGGGCGATCAAGGCACGCGCTGGGGCTCGACGCTGCACAATTTTGTGAAGACCTGGTATGTGCCGATGCTGGTCCGGCCCCTATTGTTTGCGCGCGGGATGCGGCTGGTTTGGGGCGACCATGCGATGTTCTTTCGCCGCGCCCAGTTCCTTGCGATTGGCGGCTGTGATGAGCGCGTGGCGGTGATGGAGGAGGCGGATTTGTGCATCAAACTCACCCGCTTTGGACGCACGCGGTTGGTTCGCCGGTGGGTGCTGACCTCCGACCGTCGGATTGCCGAATGGGGCCGGTGGCGCGCCAATTGGATGTATTTTAAAGTCGCGATGCTCTGGGCGATGGGCACAAGGGAGCGACTGGCCGATCATTATCCCGACATAAGATAGGGCGCGCGGACTGGCCTAAAGATGTTTCGCCGCCACTATCGCGCCGGTTTTCACCGGTTGTATCAGTATGACTGAGCGCAAATTGGCGTCGGTGTTAGTGGGCAGACTATAGGTCACGGCTTTTCCGTTCCACGCGCCAAGCGGCACCAATTGGCGCACGATATTGCGGTGCGGTAAGGTGCGACCGCCGTTCTCCCCGGCGCGAATAGGCACTTCCTGCGCGCGCGGATCATAGCGGATCAGGAACACCTGCTGCGCCGCGCCGCTGGGGTTGGCCGCTGCGCCGATGGAGACCGTGCCATCCTGAACCGTGATTGCCGGGCCGCCGGTTAAGCGCTTGGTCGCCGCAACTTCGCGGGCCAATTCCCCTTTGCCATTACCAACAATCGCGCGGCGGCCGTTAATCACCACTTGCGGCGTATAGACGCCATCGCCGCCCAAGGATTTGGCATAGTCATATTGCCGCTGCGTAAATTCGGGGGCGGCAAAGGTGTCTTTCCAACCCAGCCGGTCCCAATAGGTCACCGCAAAGCTGAGCGCGATTATGTTGCCGTCGGCCTGCTCGGCAATCGCGTTTAGCGCCGCATTGGCGGGCGGGCAGGAGGAGCAGCCCTGGCTTTGGAACAGTTCCAGAACCACCGGATTGGCCGCCGTCTGCACCGGCTCAGCCACGGGCACAACCGCCGCTTTCTCCTCGGCAACCATCGCGGAGGCAGTGGGCGCGTTGCAACTGGCCAAGGCGAGCGGGGCAAGCATGAGGAGCAAATGGGGTTTCATGGATGGCATCTCCATTGGTTAGGCCTAGCAGCAGGCGACAGGCTCATCGGACACATCGAACGGCAATCCGCCGCCGCAGCCTTCAAACACGCCGAAATGGCGGCTGAAATCGCCGATAAAGTCGAAATGCGGGGCAAAGCGGGTGTCGGCCAGCATTTTCCAACTGTTCCCGCAAATCGGGAACACGCGGCCCGCCTCAATCGCGTGGCCTTTGTCGAGCCAGAACACGCGTTCTTCGCCCGGCACGGTGCCGCGATAGACGACGGCCTGCCCGTAATCCTCACACTCCGGCTCCAAATCCGCGAGTTTGAACAGCCGATAAGTGGCGGAGAAAAAGCGGATGCCGTCCAACTTCTCGGCGATTTCGGGGTCGCCAATGCCTAAGGGCCGGTCCTTGACCAGCCGTGGGTCGGCAAATCCCGCTGCCTTTGCCAATTTCAAAAAATCGCCCCAATAAAGCGCGCCCGACAGACACTCACCATGCAACACAGGATCGGCGAGCAAATGCGCGGGCACGCGGCGGTCGGCATAGACGTCGGAGAAATACAGCTCCCCGCCGGGTTTCAGCAGGTCAAACGCCGCGGCAAACACGGCGGCTTTGTCCGCCACAAGATTGATAACGCAGTTGGAGACGATTACGTCGAAACTGCCCGGCTCCAAATCCAGCGCGGCGAGTTGCTCAATATCGCCCTCAATAAACCGCACGTTGCCGCGCGCATAGCCGAACCGCTCACGGTGCCATTCGGCATGTTCGCGCGCAACGGCGAGCTGTTCGGCGGTGGCGTCAACGCCGACAACTTCGCCGCCTTCGCCTACCAATTGCGCCAAAACATAGGCGTCTTGGCCCGAGCCTGACCCCAAGTCCAAAATCCGCGCGCCCTCAATTGCCGATGGCGCGACCAGTCCACAGCCGTAGTAGCGTGCCTTCACCGCCTCATGCACATTGGCCAATGCGCGGCGCACATGCGGCGGCGGCGCATCGGCCATGGTGCAGGCATCGGTGAGAAGATCGGCGGAGCCTGTCAGGACTTCACCATAATAATGGCGGCTGTTTTCTATGGTCATGGAATACTCAAAAGTTTGTGTTTACGATGGAGGTTCGATAGGAACCGGACATTGGTTACATCAGCCGTCGCGCGATGTAACCTTTCCGATGGCTGCGCCGAAAAAAGAGATATGACCATGCTGCTCAACCGCGCCGAATCGCCTTTTGCCTTGCCCGATGCCGCACCCTTGCCACCTCAGAAATTCGCCGATTTGCGCGTGACGGCGAAGGGGGAGGCGCGGGCGTTTGTGGCGATGACGGGGCTAGAGACTCTGTGGTTCAACACCGGCACTTTGTGCAATTTGGCTTGCAAGAGCTGTTATATCGAAAGCTCTCCCACCAATGATGCGTTGGTGTACATTACGCTGGACGATGTGCGCGGCTATCTCGATGAAATCGCCGCCACCGGCCTGCCGACGCGGGAGATCGCCTTTACGGGCGGTGAGCCGTTTATGAACAGTGCGATGGTGCCGATTATCCAACTGTGCTTGTCGCGCGGGTTCGATGTGCTGGTGTTGTCGAACGCCATGCGGCCGATGCGGCGGTTTGAGGCCGAACTGCTGGCGCTGGAGGGGCGGGAGCGGCTGACCATTCGCGTCAGCCTCGACCACTACACAAAGGCGGTGCATGAGGCGGAGCGTGGCCCGTTTTGTTGGGATAAGGCCATGGATGGCCTTTGCTGGCTGGCGCGCAATGGGTTTGCCTTGGCGGTTGCCGGGCGCATGTTGGCGGAGGAATGTGAGGTCGAGGCGCGGCGCGGCTATGCGGACCTATTTGCGGCGCATGACCTGCCGATTGATGCTGCCAATTCGGCAGAGTTGGTGCTGTTCCCCGAAATGGATGCAAGCGCGGACATAGCGGAAATCTCCACCGCCTGCTGGGGCATATTGGGCGTCGATCCGGCCAGCATGATGTGCGCGTCAAGCCGGATGGTGGTAAAACGCAAGGGCGAGGATACGCCGCGCGTCGCCGCTTGCACCCTTTTGCCCTATCAGGCGGATTTCGACATGGGTTCGACTCTGGCGGAGGCGAGCCGCGATGTGCATTTGAACCATCCCCATTGCGCGCGCTTTTGTGTGCTCGGCGGGGCGAGTTGCTCGGCGTAGCGTTATTTCAACACGCGGCCTGCAATGGCGTCCAACATCGCCAATAATGCCGGATCTCGCATGGCAGGGTCTGTGACGAGCGCGTAATCCAGCACCGTATCAATTGGACTTGCGTCGCGCTCTTGCGGCAACGATGCAGTCAGCGCAGCGACCAGACCGCGCCCCGTTTCCGCATTGGCCAGCAATTGCGCAATTACCGCCTCCACCTCCACCGGAGCCTCATTTTCGCGCCAGCAGTCGTAATCTGTGACCATGCCAACAAGGGCGTACGGCAATTCCGCCTCGCGCGCCAATTTCGCCTCCGGCATTGCGGTCATGCCGATGACATGCGCGCCCCATGCGCGGTACATATGGCTTTCGGCGCGAGTCGAAAACTGCGGCCCCTCCATTGCCAGATAGGTGGCACCCCGATGCACCCGTGCGCCCGCCGTTTCGGCAGCATCGGCGGCAAGCGACGATAGGCGCGGGCACACCGGATCGGCCATGGATACATGCGCGACCAGCCCCTGCCCAAAAAAGCTGCTGTCGCGGGCGAAGGTCCGGTCGATGAACTGATCGACGACGACGAAATCGCCCGGTGCCATATCCTCCGCCAGCGAGCCAACGGCGGAGATCGACACCACATCGGTAACGCCCAGCCGTTTCAGCGCGTCGATATTGGCGCGGTAGTTGACTTGGCTTGGCCCGCGAACATGCCCGCGTCCGTGGCGGGGCAGGAACACACATTCGACTCCCGCGATTGTGCCGGTCAGCAACGCATCCGATGGCGGCCCCCACGGCGTTGCCACCTCCACCCACGCGGGGTTCTGCAACGCATCAAGCGCGTAAAGGCCGGAGCCGCCAAGAATGCCGATTTTCCAATTGCTCATGTTTTTCCCTTTGCGCCGAACGTTTGATGATGTTCGTTTGGTCTTTGTCAGGCGTTACACGCTGGCCGCCTTTAGAAAACCGATATTTTGGTGTAACCTTCCTGACGGCGATTACGAAATGGAAACAACAGACACAGCGCATGGATCGCCCAAGGGACCGAGAATGAAAGCCGATGAAGCCACATTGTCGCGCCTAGCCGCTTTATCCCAAGGCGGCGATAAGGTTGCGTACCGGCAATTGTTGGAGGCGTGTGCGTTGTGGCTGGGGCGGTTTTTTGATCGGCGGATTGCGCAATGCGATGTCGATGATTTGGTGCAAGAGACGTTGATTTCCATCCACAAAAATTTGGCCACTTACAATCGGCAGCGGCCATTCCTGCCCTGGATAGCCGCGATTGCACGTTACCGATGGGTCGACCGGCTCCGCAAGATTTACAAACAGAATGAACAAATGTTGGCGGACACCGATTGGAGCACCGAATGCGACGACGCCATTGAGGCGCAATTGAGCATTGAGGCATTGCTGAAACAAATACCGCAGGCACAGGCATCGGCGATTCATTTGACGAAGATCGAGGGACTGTCGGTGTCCGAAGCCGCCAGAATGCTCGATCAATCCGAGGTGCTGATCAAAGTGAACGTGCATCGCGGCCTGAAAAAATTGGCCGCTATGGTTGGGGCGGTGTGAGGTGAAGAACATGGTAACTATAGAAGCGCTTGTCGACGATTTGCGGCCGGTAAAACCCGTGCGGCCAATGCACGCCGGATTTTTGGCGGCGGCGGCAACCATTGGTATCGCTATGCTGGTCAGCGTTTTTTTGGGTATGCGCAGCGATATTGCGGCGGGTGATCCGGCGCAGATCGTGCTGGTGCGATCGGGCGTTTTGTTTCTGCTGGGCTTTGCCACGCTGCAGGCTTTGGCCTTGTCCGCTTTGCCAAATGTTGGGGTTATCAACAGCGGTTGGAAATGGCTGTTGGCGGCGGCATCGGTGTTTCCGTTTTTGACGCTGATGAGCTGGTGGCAGCAAAAGCCGATTTTTTATGTCGCCGCTGAATCGCCCAGTCGCATTATGTGCGTTGGCATGATTGTGGTCTCGGCTGTGACAATCGGCAGCGTGCTGGTATTCTGGTTGCGCCGCGGCGCGCCAGTCCATGTTGAGCGCACCGCATGGCTGCTTGGCCTGGCATCGGGGGCGTTGGGTGCGTTTTGCTTTAACCTATATTGTTCCAGCACCAGCGTGGAATATGTCGGCCTTTGGTACAGCACCGGCATATTGATCAGCGCGGTTGCCGCGCGTGTGTTGGTGCCGCCATTCATCCGCTGGTAATGACCAACCGGCTTTACAGTTTCGTTTTGGAAAGGTCTGCTATGATACGCGCTTGGGTATTCGGATTATTATTGACGGCGTTTATCGCCGTGGCGGGTTTCGGCTCGGCCCCCGTCACCGCAAAGGGCGGCCAAGCGACAGCGGTGTTCGCCATGGGCTGCTTTTGGTGCGCAGAGGCCGATTTGGAAAAGGTGCCCGGCGTGATCAAAGTCGTCTCCGGATACACTGGCGGCAGTGCGAAAACCGCCAATTATGAAGCCGTGAGCAAAACCGAAACGGGCCATTATGAAGCGGTTCTGGTAACCTACAATCCCGCCAAACTATCCTATTCGCAATTGCTTACCGCGTTTTGGAAGAATGTGGATCCTTTCGATTCCAAGGGACAATTTTGCGACAAGGGTAGCAGTTATCTGAGCGCCATTTTCCCGCAAACAAAGGCGGAAATGGCGGCGGCGACGGCATCAAAAGCGTCATTGGAAAAATCCTTCAAACGGACGATCGCCACCAAAATCGTTCCGCGCACCGCGTTCTATCCGGCGGAAGATTATCATCAGGATTATGCCAAGAAAAACCCCGTTCGGTACAATTATTACCGTGGCGGATGTGGCCGTGACGCCCGGTTGAAGGCGGTTTGGGGCTGACCCCCGGCATTCATTTCGATAACAATCGAAATATCAATTGACTGTGTTAATTGCGCCTCATATTTCGATGGGTGTCGAAATATGAGGCGTTGTTTGATAAGAAACGGGTAACCGAAGCCGTTCCATCCCTTACCGCGCCGCGCCCGTCGATACGCCGGTGGAGGCGGCGGGTTTGGGAAAGACGGCGAAATAATTGCCGCCGCCTTTGGTCAGACCCCTCGGTTCATTTTGCGCAGATCGCCCTTGCACCGTTCGGAGCAGGTTTTGACATTGTCCCAATCGCGCGCCCATTTCTTCCGCCACGCAAACGGTCGCCCGCACGCGGCGCAGATTTTTTCCGGCAAATTCGATTTGGTGTAGCGTTTTTCGGTCACAGGTTCGCCAATATCCGCTTTGCGCTCTCGGTAATCCGCGCGCGTTCGTCGTCGGCGAATTTGTCGTAGGTGCGGACCATTTGCCCCATGCGCGGGTTGCTGCTGATGGTTTCGCGGTGGTGGGAAATGAAATCCCAATAGAGCGCGTTGAACGGGCACGCCTTGGTCCCTGTGCGTTGCTTCACATCAAACGCGCAGCCGCCGCAGTAATTGCTCATCCGGTTGATATACGCGCCGCTGGCGGCATAGGGTTTGGACGCCAGCATCCCGCCATCGGCAAATTGGCTCATGCCGACGGTGTTGGGCAATTCGACCCACTCATAGGCATCGGCATAGACGGCCAGATACCATTCGTGCAACTCGTGCGGGTCCACTCCGGCCAGCAACGCAAAATTGCCCGTCACCATCAACCGTTGGATATGGTGGGCGTAGGCGTGCTCCTTCGTCTGGTTCACCGCCGCCTTAACGCACGCCATTTTGGTGTCGGCGGTCCAGTAAAATCCGGGCAGGGGTCGGTGATGCTCCAACGCATTCAGCCGGTCGTAGCCGGGCATATTCAACCAATAAATCCCGCGCACATATTCCCGCCAGCCGATGATTTGGCGGATAAACCCTTCCGCCGCATTTAGGGGCACTTTGCCCGCATGAAACGCCGCCTCCACTTTTTGGCAGACCGCCAGCGGATCAAGCAGGCCGCAATTCATATAAGGCGAGATGACAGCGTGATAGAGAAATGGCTGCTCCGCCAGCATCGCATCCTGATAATCGCCAAAATGGGGCAGTGCCTTTTCGACGAAGGCACCGAATGCCGCCTCCGCATCGGCCCGCGTGACGGCGTACCAGAACGGCTCCAGATCGCCAAAATGATTGTCAAACCGCGACGCGACCAGTGCCAGCACATCTTCAGTTATCGCATCGGGTTTTACTTGTCGGGGGCGCGGCATGAACAGGTCGGCCTCTGCCGCCTTCCGGTTTTCGGCGTCATAATTCCATTTGCCGCCGATGGGGTCCTTGCCATCCATCAGCAGGCCCGTGCGCCGCCGCATGTCGCGGTAGAAATACTCCATCCGCAATTGCTTGCGGCCCTTTGCCCAATCGGCAAATTCCTCTGGCGTCGCAATAAACCGGTCATCGGGTAGGATATCGACGGGCAAACCAAATTGCGCGGCCCATGCATCTTGCATCTCAGTCACACGATATTCGCACGCGCGCGTGGTCAGGATACGCGCGGGGTTGTGCGCGGCAATGGCGTGTTCAACTTGGGCGGTAAAGCTGCCCTGATTATCCGCCGCGTCGAGTTTGATGTAATCCACTTGCCAGCCCGCAGCGCGCAGTTCCTCGGCAAAATGGCGCATCGCGGAGAAGATGAACGCGATTTTCTTTTTGTGGTGGCGGACATAATTGGCCTCATCTGCCAATTCGGCCATGAGGATGCGGTCATGCGCCTTGTCGCCCGCCTTCAGGCTGCTGAGGTTCGGTGAGAGTTGGTCGCCCAGAACGACGATGAGATTGGCGGTTTTGGCCATAATTGTGCGCACCCCTTTGGGCTGACGAAGCGTGCGCAGCCATGATTGAGCATCTGATTTATGCCTTGCCGCGCGCGGTGCAAGGGGCGCGTTCCAACAAACACCGCTTGACCGCAATCGGGTGAGAACATAAAAAGAACAAATGCGAATCGGATCGCCTTTCCAACGCAGAAGCCCTGCTTCTGTGGCTGCACCCTTGCGGCTGAAACAAGGGACTTTGCCCAACGGATCGGCGGGGCAGGAGGGCGCGGCTGCGCCTGCTTCGACGCTTCGCTGGCCGTTTGGGGTGGAGCGGGTGGATGCCGCATTGGGCGGCGGACTGGCGCTGGGCCAAGTGCATGAGGTGTATGCGGCGGAAACCGGCGACGCAGCGGCGAGCGCGGGGTTTGCGATGGCGGTGCT
>JBGSOJ010000210.1:0-2538 GCA_041739175.1 Sphingomonadaceae bacterium | reverse complement strand
GGCGTGACATTTTCGCCTTTGCCGCCGGAGACTTTGCCGGATTGGGCCGCAGCGGCGCGGACTCGATCTTGGATTTTAATCAGGCGGAGGGCGATGTCATTGCCCTTGAAAGCGTCTCCATCACGACCTTCATCGGCGATGAAGCCTTCAGCGGAACCGCAGGCGAATTGCGCTACGCCAATTTTCAGGGTGATACCATGATCTACGGCGACACCGACGGCGACGGCGCGGCGGATTTCGCCATTCATCTGGTGGGCACGATAGACCTGATCGCCGGGGATTTCCTCTTCGGTTAGGAAAAGCGCGTCAATCCGCACGCGATTGACGGCGGGGAAGGCCTATCGGCTTCCCAAACACGCCATCACGCGGCCCCAAGCATAATTGTTTTTGAAATGAGAAGGATTCAACATGGCCACCATTTTAGGCACCGTTTTTGATGATATTTTGGACGGCACAGAAACGGCAGACGGGTTTGTGCTTGACCTTGGCAACGACTCTGCGCGTGGCGGTGGCGGCGATGATTTGATGAATGGCGATGGCGGCGATGACCATTTGTCTGGCCAAGACGGCGACGACCGGCTGAACGGCGGCCCGGGCAATGACCGATTGAACGGCGGCGCGGGCGCGGACACGATGAATGGCGGCACGGGCAACGACCTGTTTAATTTCGTCGACGCCAGCGATATTCTCACCGAAGGTTCGGGCCAAGGCACCGACACCGTGCGCACGGTGCTGAACAATTACACATTGCTCGCCAATTTTGAGAACCTCTACTTGCTTAGCGCCGGTCATAGCACCGGCATTGGCAATGATTTGAACAATGCGATTTTCAGCTATGGCGGCAATGACATTCTGTCCGGGCTGGGCGGTGCAGATGTCATTTATGGCGGCATTGGCAATGATGTGATCGACGGCGGCGATGGCAATGACACAATCTTTGCCCAATCGGGCAACGACCAAATTTTGGGCGGCGCGGGCGTTGACTCCATCGATGGTAATGAGGGCAGCGACATCATCAATGGCGATGATGGCGATGATGCCCTGTTTGGGTCGCACGGGCGCGACACGATCAACGGCGGCGTGGGCAATGATACCATTTTCGGCGGGACACAGCGCGATGTGTTGACCGGCGGGCTTGGCCGAGA
Organism: Sphingomonadaceae bacterium; assembly: GCA_041739175.1. Taxonomy (GTDB): domain Bacteria; phylum Pseudomonadota; class Alphaproteobacteria; order Sphingomonadales; family Sphingomonadaceae; genus JBGSSR01. Next base: position 1,393 of record JBGSOJ010000210.1, on the reverse strand, counting down.
CCTGTTCGTCTTTCGCCCCGGCGACTATGCCGGATTGGGCCGCACCGGCGCGGACAGCATCCTTGATTTCAGCCAGACAGACAATGATCGCGTCCGCATCGATGGCTTTGGCAGCCTGACCTTTTTTATCGGCAATGCCGCGTTTTCGGGGACAGCGGGCGAAATTCGCTATGCCCATGTGCAGGGTGATACGATGATCTACGGCGACATCGACGGCGACGGCGCGGCGGATTTGGCCATTCACCTGGTCGGCACATTCACGCTGACCGCGGACGATGTCGTCTTGGGCAATTAGCCTGTTTTAGCTGAGCGGAGCGGTGGGCGGAACCGAGAACGACGGCGCGCCATTGGGTTGTCGCTAATATAAGTAACGCCAATTTCTAAGCCCCTTGAATTTGGACCGAAAAACATATGGTTCGGGATTCCGTTATCCTTGAGTATTTGTAAAAAAATGTTAGCCATAGGGCGCAATATTGCCCGAATCCACGCAACGAAGGACAAAGATTATGGCCGATTTCATTGGTTCTAACGAGGTCGATATCCTAACCGGCACAGCGGGTGACGATCAGATTTTAATGTTTGGGGGCGACGACCGCGCGGAGGGCGGCGACGGCAATGACGCGCTTTATGGCTATGACGGCAACGATATTTTATCCGGCCAATTGGGCGACGATATCCTCTTTGGCTCAGTCGGCAACGACCGGTTAAATGGCGGCGCTGGTTTCGATGAAATGCGCGGCAATGAAGGCGACGATGTTTATAACTTCGTGGACGCCGACGATCTTATTGTGGAAAATTTTGGCGAAGGGATCGATTTGATCCGGACCACATTGACCACGTATAACTTATGGGCGAATATTGAAAATCTGGAGCTATTGGGCTCCGCCAATCACACAGGTTTCGGCAATTCGGCGAACAACCAAATCACAAGTTGGGGCGGCGCCGATACGCTTTGGGGTTATGAAGGCGATGACGTCCTGCGCTCCGGACAGGGCAATGACACAGTTGATGGTGGCAGCGGTTCAGACACCTTGTTCGGCGGGGCGGGAGATGATCGCCTTTTTGCCGGCACTGAGGACGACACGGTTTACGGCGATCAAGGCAATGACCTGATTTATGGTAGCGGGGGCAATGATTTTGTTGACGGCGGGTCGGGCCGCGACATCATCTATGGCGAATACGGCGATGACACCCTAAACGGCGGCACGGGCCGCGACCAATTGGACGGCGGTTCAGACGATGACATGCTGCGCGGCGGAGCGCAGCGCGATGTGATGACCGGCGGGACGGGGCGTGACATTTTCGCCTTTGCCGCCGGAGACTTTGCCGGATTGGGCCGCAGCGGCGCGGACTCGATCTTGGATTTTAATCAGGCGGAGGGCGATGTCATTGC
>JBGSOJ010000202.1:0-3390 GCA_041739175.1 Sphingomonadaceae bacterium | reverse complement strand
GCTGCGCGTATTCATGCTGAGGCCCCCATCGGCGCGGAGGAACGCGGCGTGATTATCAACACCGCCTCGGTCGCCGCCTTCGACGGGCAAATGGGGCAGTCGGCCTATGGCGCGTCAAAGGGCGGGATTGTTGCGATGACGTTGCCCGCCGCGCGCGACCTTGCGCGTTATGGCATCCGCGTGATGACGATTGCGCCGGGCCTGTTCAAAACGCCGTTGCTGGCTGGCCTGCCGCAAGAGGCGCAGGACAGTCTGGGCGCGCAGGTTCCCTTCCCACCGCGCCTTGGCGACCCAAGCGAATATGCAGCCTTGGTGGAGGCAATAGTCACCAACCCGATGCTGAACGGGGAGACCATCCGCCTTGACGGCGCAATCCGCATGGCCCCGCGCTAACCTTCAATAAGGAGTAAGGATTATGGCAGAAGCCTATATCGTCGATGCCGTGCGCACCGCTGGCGGCAAACGCGGCGGCAAATTGGCATCGTGGCATCCGGTGGACATGGCCGCCGAGGTGCTCAACGCGCTGATCGCCCGCAACCCGTCGCTCGATCCGGCGGCGGTGGAAGACGTCATCATGGGATGCGTTAGCCAAGGCGGCGAACAATCGTTCCATTTCGGCCGCAACGCGGTGCTGGCCTCCAACCTGCCGCAATCGGTCCCCGCCGTCACCATCGACCGCCAATGCGGCTCCAGCCAGCAGGCGGTGCAATTCGCGGCGCAGGCGGTAATGAGCGGCACGCAGGATATCGTCATCGCGGCGGGCGGCGAAAGCATGACCCGCGTGCCCATGGGCAGCAATGTCGCGCTTTATGCCAAGGCTGGCATCGGCGTTGGCCCTATGAGCGAGCGGATAAAAGACAAATACAAGGTCCCGATGTTCAGCCAGTTTATGGGCGCGGAAATGCTGGCGAGGAAGCACGGGTTGGACCGCGACACGCTCGACCGGTTCGCGCTCGCCAGCCACCAAAAGGCAGCGGCGGCGATTGCGGCGGGGGCATTTGATGCCGAAATCGTGCCGCTCGACGTCGATGGCACGCCGCACACCATTGACGAAGGCGTGCGAATGGACGCCACGTTAGAGGGCATTTCCTCGGTCAAACTTTTGTCCGAAGAAGGCGTGATTAGCGCCTCCAACGCCAGCCAGATTTGCGACGGGGCCAGCGGGGTGCTGATCGTTTCGGAACGCGCGTTGAAGCAATACGGCCTGACCCCAATGGCGCGCATCCATAACATAACCGTTAAGGCGGGCGATCCGGTTATCATGCTGGAGGAACCTTTATTCGCCACCGCGCGCGCTTTGGAGCGTGCGGGCATGCGCATTGACGATATTGACCTTTATGAAGTCAATGAGGCGTTTGCCTCGGTTCCGCTCGCCTGGTTGAAAGCCACCGGCGCGGACCCGGAAAAGTTGAATGTCAACGGCGGCGCGATTGCGCTGGGTCATCCCTTGGGCGCATCAGGGACAAAGCTGATGGCGACGATGGTCCACGCCCTACGCGCGCGCGGCAAGCGCTTTGGCCTGCAAACCATGTGCGAAGGCGGCGGCATCGCCAATGTGACGATCGTCGAGGCGCTGTAACCGTGGCGGCGCTGAACATTCGGTCTTGGCTTTTTGCGCCCGCCGATAGCGCGCGCAAAATGGAAAAGGCCGCCGACAGCGCCGCCGACATTGCGATCCTCGACCTTGAGGATGCCGTGACCGAGGACACCAAACCCGCCGCGCGCGCCGCGCTTCGGGCCTTTCTGGACGGGCGCAATGACGCGGACAAGGCGCGGTTGTTCGTGCGCGTTAATCCCATGGATGGGCCGCATACGCTCCCAGACCTCGCCGCCGTCATGCCCGCAAAGCCCGGCGGCATCATGCTGCCCAAGGTGAATGGTCGCGCCGATGTCCAACGGCTTGACCATTATCTGTCGGCGTTTGAGGCGGCGCATAGCATTGCGCCTGGCACCACCAAAGTGATCGTCCTCATCACCGAAACCGCCGCCGCGATGTTTACCACGGGCGATTATGCCGGCGCGCCGCGCGTCGTTGCGCTGACCTGGGGGGCCGAGGATTTGGCGGACTCGATTGGCGCAAGCCGCAACCGCAACGCCGACGGGTCCTATGGCTTTACCTATGAACTGGCGCGCAGCCTATGCCTGCTCGGCGCGGCGAAGGCGGAGGTGGCGGCGATCGAAACCATCCACGGTGATTTTCGTGATTTGGACGGCCTGCAGGCGCGCGCAGAAAACGCCCGCCGCGACGGTTTTGCCGGGATGCTCGCCATCCATCCGGCGCAAGTGGATGTGATCAACGCCGCCTTCACCCCAACCGACGAAGAAGCCGCCGAAGCCCGCGAAATCGTCGCCCTGTTCGCCGCAAACCCCGGCAAAGGGACCATTGGGCACAAGGGCAAAATGCTCGACCGCCCCCATTTGTCGCGCGCCCAAAGGGTGTTGGCCTTGATTGGCCAAGCCTAAAGGGCCACCGGAAAACACCAGCCCCGATGAGGGGATTAACGAATGAACGGGAATGGTGCACCCGAGATGATAAAGATGGGCACCGGGAATGCTGGGAAATCTGCGCATTATTAGCTTATTTTTGAGAACCATTAAATGCTCAAGACACGATTGCTTACGCGATTGCAATGGCGCTAAATGAGCGCCCCGGGATTGCCGGAGGCTATTTGGTTTAAGTTATGCGGCCATGGGTGTTGAGTCCAGCATGGCGTAATAACGGGCTTCTACTTCGGCGGGCGGGATATTGCCGATTGGCTCCAGCAGACGCCGTTTGTTGAACCAATCGACCCAATCCAGTGTTGCAAACTCGACGGCTTCAAAGGATCGCCATGGTCCGCGCCGGTGGGTGACTTCTGCTTTGTATAGGCGGTTGATGGTTTCTGCTACCGCATTGTCATAGCTGTTTGACGCCTTGATCACGCGCGGCCTGCCCTTTGCGCGGACTTCGCCAACAATCTCCCTTGATCAAGGTCTTTGCTTCGACATTGATAACTATCAAGCGGGAGCCGATGTTACGCAACATTTTATCGCCTTTGGGCATCGTAATTTTGCCGTGATGAAGGCCGCGCACTTTGCCGGTTGCTTGAGTGAGCGGCAATTATATTGCCACTATCCGGATGCTATTCGGCGATCGAAATTACCCGCTTCACCTCGTCGGTCATAAAGCCAATCGCCGATGGCCGCCGCACGCCGGGCAAAAAGACAACGTCGAACAGCTCGCGCACCACCCCCTCGATCCGCAGCCAATGGATCATATCGCCGCTGTCCAGATCAAAAATCGCCAGTCCGCAACGCGCATCGACGTCGCGCGCCTTCAGCGCATCATCGAGCGCCAGCCCCGAAAAAGTGCGATTGTCGCGCGCATGCGACAGCCCGACGATGGCGGCA
>JBGSOJ010000194.1:0-3608 GCA_041739175.1 Sphingomonadaceae bacterium | reverse complement strand
GCTCGCCTGGCCCTTCGTGGCGGTGAACCTGCTTTACAACATCTGCCTCGGGTTCATAAACAAGGCGCTGCCCTCGCTGATGGTGGCGTTTGTCGGGGCGCCCTTCCTCGTCGGGGCAGGGACCATGCTGCTGGCTCTGTCTGTCGCCGGATTGCTGGTCGCTTGGAAAGACCGGGCCCTGCAGATTGTCGGATGGATGTGAGATAGGGCATGGCCGAACAGGACGACAGCAGCGAAAAGGAATTCGACGCCACCGAACAGCGCCTCAAGCAGGCGCGCGATGCTGCACGCTTTGTACCAACAAAGCCTGAAATATGATGCCGATTTCTTCATCGAATATTTCGCCGTGGACCTCATCATGGTCGATGGCGAGTGCAAGGGCGTGATCGCGATTTGCATGGAGGATGGCAGCATCCACCGGTTCCGTTCGCAGTCCGTGGTGCTGGCCACTGGCGGCTATGGCCGTTGCTATTTCAGCGCGACGTCGGCTCACTCCTGCACCGGCGACGGCGGTGGCATGGTGTTGCGCGCTGGCCTGCCGCTGCAAGACATGGAATTCGTGCAAGTCCACCCGACCGGCATTTACGGCGCGGGCGTCCTGATTACCGAGGGCGCACGCGGTGAGGGCGGGTATCTGACCAACTCCGAAGGGGAGCGGTTCATGGAACGCTACGCCCCATCGGCGAAGGATTTGGCGAGCCGCGATGTCGTCTCGCGCTCGATGGCGATGGAAATGCGCGAAGGGCGCGGTGTCGGGCCGAAGGGGGATCATATCTTCCTCCACCTCGACCATATCGACCCCGCCGTTCTGGCCGTGCGGCTGCCGGGGATTACCGAAACGGGCAAGATTTTCGCCAATGTCGATTTGACGCGGCAACCTTTGCCGGTCACGCCGACCGTCCACTACAACATGGGCGGGATTCCGTGCAATTATCATGGTGAGGTGTTGAACCCCACCGCCGATAATCCCGAAGGCATCGTGCGCGGCCTCTATGCCGTGGGCGAAGCCGCGTGCGTTTCGGTGCATGGCGCAAACCGTTTGGGCTCGAACAGCCTGATCGACCTCGTCGTCTTTGGCCGCGCCACCGGTTTGCGTTTGAAAGAGACGCTCACCCCCAACGCACCGCAACCGGCATTGCCGGCGGACTCGGCGGATTTCGCCCTGTCCCGCATCGACCATTTCCGCAATGCCAAGGGCGGATCGCCGACCGCGAAAATCCGGTTGGAGATGCAGCACACGATGCAAAAACACGCCGCCGTGTTCCGCGACAGCGCGCTGCTCGACGAAGGTTGCGACCTTATGCAGGGCGTCAATAAACGCATGGCCGATGTCCACGTCACCGACACCTCGATGATTTGGAACACCGACCTCATCGAGACATTGGAGCTCGACAATTTGCTGTGCCAAGCGGTCACCACCATCGAAGGCGCCCGCGCCCGCAAGGAAAGCCGCGGCGCGCACATGCATGAGGATTTCCCTGATCGCAACGACGGCGAATGGATGAAGCACACGCTGGCCACCTTCGACGGCTGGGGCGGCAAGGGCGGTGCGGTGTCGCTGGATTATCGTCCAGTGCACGAATTCACGCTGACCGATGATATTGAATATATCAAGCCGAAGAAGCGGGTGTATTGATTGGAAACTGCGATGTTTGGTTGGCTGAAAAAGAAACTTTGGACCGAACATCGCATGTTGCTTATTCAAAATGATAAGGCTGCCGCTGACTTGACGATTGGCATGGGATTGCTGGTCAGGGGCAGTGATAGGGATGTACGGATTTACGAAAAAGCAAGTAGGGTATGTCCCGAAATGCTTGAAGACGGAGTTCCCGAAACAGGTTTGCCACCCGACGTTGTAGAGCGGGCTTTGACTATAAATCGCGAACTGAGACGAGTCTTTGAAGTCGCTACACTGAAGCCAGCAGGGGAATTTGATCAAAATTACAGTCCAATAGGCGGGTGGAAATTATACTTTAAACACAATGCTCACGATTTATCATTCCGGCAAAAATTAGAGTTAGATGAAAGTAACGACAGTTAGCTGACCGATTTTAGGCTCTGCGCCCGCGCGGCACGGGATTTGTAAGGCTATATTGCAGCCGCTACTTCAGCCACCGCCGCCAACCCCGCCCGCCGTTTAACCTGATCGAACACGCTGCTCGTCACCACCAATTCATCCACGCCAGTCCGCGCCACAAACGCCGCGACTTTCGCCGCCACTTTGTCCACCCCGCCGATGGCCGAACACGCCATTACTTGGTCTAACATCATCAATGCCTGCGGGGGCAGGGCGGCGCGATATCCCTCCACCGGCGGCGGTAATTTCCCCGGCGTTCCGGTGCGCAAAGCAACGAAACTTTGGTAGAGCGAGCTGGCCAAAAACTCCGCCTCCGCGTCGTCATCGCCCACCACAACCTGCATCGCCGCCATGACATACGGTTCTTCCAACACCGCCGATGGACGGAAATTGACGCGGTAAGCGGCGAGCGCCTCGTCCAACATTGCGGGGGCAAAATGGCTAGCGAAGGCGTAGGGCAATCCTAAGGCCGCGGCGACGTAGGCGCCGTATAGGCTGCTGCCCAAGATATAGAGCGAAACGCCTGCCCCCGCGCCGGGGGTGGCCGATACGCCGGTTCTTCCATCATCGGCAAACAGGCTTTGCAAAGCCTGAATATCCTGCACAAACCCCTGCTCCTCATCGCGGACGGGGCGGCGCAGCGCGCGGGCGACGATTTGATCGCTGCCCGGTGCGCGGCCTAACCCTAAGTCAATGCGACCCGGATACAGCGCGTCCAAGGTGCCGAATTGCTCGGCCACCACCATGGGTGCGTGGTTGGGCAACATAATGCCGCCGGAACCCACGCGGATTTTGCATGTCGCGGCGGCCAAGTGGCTGATGACGAGCGACGTCGCCGCGCCCGCGATGCCCTCCATCCCGTGATGCTCGGCCACCCAATAGCGCGCGAAGCCCGCCGCCTCTGCGGCTTGCGCCATCCCGGCGGCATTCGCCATGGCATCGGCCACGCTATCGCCCTCGCGCACCGGTACCAGATCAAGGAAGGCCAGCTTCACCATCGCCTATTGCGCCATGCGCGGGCGGGTGATTTCGACCACGCTGGTCGGCGCATTGCCTTCACCGGGCAGGATAATGCGCCAGCGGGTGTCGGCAATGCGCTGCACCAACCCGATTTCCTCACTGTCGGTCGTGCCTATACCGCCCATCCGGCTGACCAAATTCTGGCCAAGGAAAACGCTGGAGAAACCGTCATTTTCGTGCAGCGTGCCAAGGATCGTTTCCTCGGTCGTGATGAAGGACAGCTTGCGTTCCGTCCCCGCCGACAGCACGCGGCATTTGCCCTCTGCGCCCGCAAGCCATGCCGCGCCGCCGTTGATTTGCACGATCCGGCAATCGTAAAGGCCCGGCGGGATCAAACCATAGAGCATCGCCGCGTCAGGCTCAAACAGCCGCCCGCCTTTGCCGATTTCCACGCCTTCACCGCGCGCGATGACCGCCGCAATGTCCGCGTCAAAGCGCGCGCGCCAGCCATCAATGCGCGCCAGAGCAGCGGGCGAGGCGGCATACTGCCACGGCGCGCCAACTGCAAGCG
>JBGSOJ010000179.1:0-14136 GCA_041739175.1 Sphingomonadaceae bacterium | reverse complement strand
TGCACACCCTCTATATCTCCCCGCTAAAGGCCCTCGCCACCGATGTGCAGCGCAATTTGCTCGCTCCGATTGCCGAGATGGACCTGCCCATCCGCGTGGAAACGCGCACCGGGGACACACCGTCCGACCGCAAGGCACGGCAACGCGCGCGGCCGCCGCATATCCTGCTAACGACGCCGGAATCGCTCAGCCTCTTGCTGTCCTACCCCGACAGTTTCACGATGTTCGCTAACCTCAACACCATCATCATTGATGAAGTCCACGCCTTCGCCAATGGCAAACGCGGCGATTTGCTCAGCCTATCAATGGCGCGGTTGCAGGCGATAGCGCCCGATATGCGCCGCGTTGCGCTTTCCGCCACCGTCGCCGATGCCGACACCTACCGCGCATGGCTCGCACCCTTTGGTGAGATCGATGCCGTGCGATTGGTCGAGGGCGAAGCGGGCGCGGAGCCGGATCTCAATATCATGTTACCCGATGACCGTGTGCCATGGTCGGGGCATAGCGGCCATTACGCGGTGCCCAAAGTACTGGACCTTATTAAGGCCAATCGCACCACATTGGTGTTCACCAACACGCGCTTTTTGGCGGAGTTTATTTTCCAAAGACTTTGGGACTTGAACGACGACCGATTGCCCATCGGCATCCACCACGGCAGCCTATCGGTGGAGGCGCGGCGAAAAGTAGAATCGGCCATGGCGCGCGGGGAGTTAAGGGCGCTGGTGTGCACCGCTAGCCTCGACCTTGGCATCGATTGGGGCGACATTGATTGCGTCGTGCAAATGGGGGCGCCAAAGGGGTCGTCGCGGCTTCTACAACGCATAGGCCGCGCCAACCACCGCTTGGACGAACCCAGCAAAGCCATCCTTGTCCCTGGCAACCGCTTTGAATTTTTGGAGGCACAGGCCGCCTTTGACGCGGTGCAAGCGGGACAGCGCGACGGCGAGACCTTCCGCCCCGGCGGGCTGGATGTGCTGGCGCAACATATCATGGGCTGCGCGTGTGCAGGGCCGTTTGCGGAGGCCACGATGTTGGCCGAGGTGCAATCGGCGATGCCCTATTCCGGCGTCGATTCCGCAACGCTCAGCCGGATTTTGCACTTCGTAGGCACGGGCGGCTATGCCCTGAAAGCCTATGATAAGTTTCAGAAAATTGTGCTGGATAAAGGCACGCATGAATGGCGGCTGACGCACCCGAAATTCGCCGCGCTGCATCGGCTGAATGCGGGGATTATCGTTGATATTCCAATGCTCGATGTCCGTTTCCGCAATGGCCGGTCACTGGGCAAAGTCGAGGAGGGCTTTGCCGCCGCGTTAGGGCCGGGCGATACTTTTATTTTTGCAGGGCAGCCGTTGGAGGTCGAATCGGTCAAGGACATGGACCTTATCGTGCGCGCCACCAAGAAGGCGCGCGATATCCCCAGCTACAATGGCGCGCGCCTGCCGCTGTCCACGCATTTGGCGAGCCGTGTGCGCGAAATGTTGGTTGACCGCGCGGGCTGGGCGCGCTTCCCCGACGATGTGCGCGAATGGTTGGAGATGCAGGATTGGCGGTCGGCGATGCCAGAGCCGGATCAGCTTTTGGTGGAAACGTTTCCGAACGGCACCAAGGAATCGCGGCGGCATTATATGGTGCTGTACCCATTTGAAGGGTGGAATGCGCACCAATCTTTGGGGATGCTGCTCACCCGCCGGATGGAGACGCGCGGTCTGATGCCAATGGGGTTTCAGGCGAACGATTACGCGCTGGCGATTTGGTCGATGCATCCGGTCACCAACCCGAAGCCTTTGCTGTCCGCCGATATTCTCGCCGATGAATTTGTCGATTGGGTGGAGCAAAGCTACCTCCTCAAACGCGCATTCCGCGAGGTTGCAGTGATTAGCGGGCTGGTCGAGCGGCAACATCCCGGGCAGAAGAAATCGGGCCGGCAAGTGACATTTTCGACCGACCTAATCTATGACGTCCTGCGCAAATATGAGCCGGATCATCTCTTGCTAGAGGCCGCATGGGCCGATGCGCGGGCGCGGATGACCGATGTCGGGCGGCTTGGCGATTTGCTCGACCGCGCGGCGGACTCGATGCTGCACATGGATTTGGACCGCGTTAGCCCGCTGGCCGTGCCATCTTTGGTGATGATCGGGCGCGAAGCCGTCGGCCAAGGCGGGGTAGATGACGCATTGCTGGCGGAGGCTTCGGAATCATTAGCGGCGCTCGCGATGAGGGCGGATTAGCGCGCCTGATATGCGCCCAATCCCTCGGCCAGATCGCGATTGTTCGCTTCCCGTATCTTCGCCGCAGCATCGTCATAAAGAAACGGGATAAACGCATAGCGCCGCCCTGCTGTCACGGGTGCCACCTGGTGCAAAAGCGAGCATGAAAACACCACCGCCGCGCCGGTATCGGGCTTATATTGGCGCTGCCCAAATTCGGGGAAGGACAAGGTGCCGCCCTCAAAATCGCGGTTCAAATTAATCGAAACGGCAAAGCGGCGGTGTGCCGTGCCGCTGGTCGTATTATCGCGGTGCGCGCGAAAATGGCCGCCATCTTCGGCGGTGTAGCAACCGACAAGGAACCGCTCCATCCGCGTTACGATGAATTGGTGCATCTTCTGAATTTGCGGCACAATGCGCCGATGCACCCGTTCGCGCGTGGCATTGATGAGGCGGTCATCGGTGAGCAAATGATCGCTGCGCTTTTTATGATTGGGGTCGGTGACGAGGTGCGTCTTGCCGTCGATTTGCTGCATAAAGCCCGATGGCTCGCCGCCCGCCGCATCATAGGCCGCGACCAAGGCTGTGCAAAGTTCGGGTTCAAAGACACGCGGCAAGTGCAACACCGGCGCATGCCACTCCTCCCCCGTCGCCAAATGCGGCGGCGGCAAGGCCTCCATCTCGGCCAGCAATTGCGCGATGTCGCCTTGATCTTGGCGGAATGGAATAACGCTGCGCACCCGCATATTGGGGTCAAGGATGACCCATATCCGGCGCAGTGGCACCCGCCCCTGCTCACCCTGCTCCTGCGCCGCCGCACCATATGCGCGTGACAAAGCACAATCGAAATCGAAGAAAAAGCGATATCCGGGATAGCGGTCTTGCACCCGCTTTTCGGCCTCATCAGCAGGATCAACACTTACCCCGAAAAAACAGGCCTTGGCGTCGTCGAACAGATCGGGGCGTTTGAGCGCGGCAGCCAAAGCAGCCTGTGCATGCACATCGCCCGCGCTGCCGTAAAAGCACAACACCAGATACCGCCCCGCCGCGCTACCCAGCACATAGCGCGGGTTCGCAAACGACCGCACCCGCGCATCGGGGGCGGGGTCACCGGGAAGGACGTTTAGGAATGTCGGCATCGGTCTCCTCCTGCCCATCGTTATGGCAAGCGGGAAAACGAGCGTCAACCATGGGGGCTATTCGCCGCCCTTAAATCCCTGCGCAATGACATACCATTCGACCGAGCCCTTCCGACTCGCGGGCGGTTTGGCGTGTTTGACGCTTTTGAAGTTGTTTTTGAGGATTTTGAGCAATTCGCCATCGGTGCCGCCAGCGAACACTTTGCACACGAAATCACCGCCGGGGGTCAAATGCTGCACCGCGAAATCCACCGCAAGTTCAACCAGGCCCATGGTGCGCAAATGGTCGGTTTGCTTATGCCCCACGGTATTCGCCGCCATGTCGGAAATGACGAGGTCGGGTTGCATACCGAGCGCCGCAATTATTTTATCCGGCGCGCTGTTGTCCGTGAAGTCCATCTCAAAAATCGTCGCGCCTTCAATCGGATCGACCGGCAGCAGGTCTATGCCGACGATTGCTGCATTGGGCACTTGGTTGCGCACAACCTGCGTCCATCCTCCGGGCGCAATGCCCAAATCGACCACGGCCTTCGCCCCGCGCAGGAAGTGGAATTTCTCGTCGAGCTCAATCAATTTATAGGCGGCGCGGCTACGATAGCCCTCCGCCTTCGCGCGGCGGACATAGGGGTCATTCAACTGCCGGTCGAGCCAGCGCGTCGATTGCGCTGTACGTTTGCGCGCGGTTTTGACGCGGACATGGCCGGCGTCGGGGAGTTTCGCCATAACGCCTATCCCCGCCGCGTCAGGCGTTGGTCGGACTCCATCAGGGTGCGCAAAATCCCCTCACGGATGCCGCGATCGGCGACGCCCAATTGCACGGCGGGCCAGATGTCCAAAATCGCCTCCAAAATTGCGCAGCCCGCAACGACCAGATCGGCGCGTTCCCGCCCGATACATGGCACGCTGCGCCGCTCGTCAAGGCTCATCCCCGCCAACGACTGGCTGATCATCCGCATCGATTCCGATGGAACAATCAGACCGTCAATTGCCCGCCGGTCGTAACTCGGCAAGCCCAAATGGAGGCTGGCCAAAGTGGTGACCGTGCCGGAGGTTCCGAGCAAACGCAACGATGCCCCCGCCACATCAGGTAACCGATGTGCAAACGGAGCAAACGCATCGCTGACCTTTTGCCGCATTTCGGCGTAGACCGCCCGCCGTCCGCACTCGCTCGCCATATCGCCGTGCGTGCTTTCGGTTAGCGAGACGACGCCCCATGGCGCGCTTTGCCAATCCAATATCCGCGGCACGGGGCCCTCGGTCGAGACCAAAACCAATTCCGTCGATCCGCCACCAATGTCAAAAATAAGCGCGTTGGACTCGCCCGGCTCCAACAACACATGGCAGCCCAACACCGCCAACCGCGCCTCTTCCTCTGCGCTGATGACGTCCAGAAATATGCCCGTTTCGCGGTGCACACGATCAATAAAATGCGCGCCGTTGCTGGCACGGCGACAGGCTTCTGTTGCAACCGATCGCGCCAAGGCGACATTGCGGCGCTTCAATTTGTCGGCGCAAATGGACAATGCGGCGACGGCGCGGTCCATGGCCTCGTCGGATATTCTTCCCGTTGCCGCCAACCCCTCCCCCAACCGGACAACGCGAGAGAAAGCATCAACGACAATAAACCCATCATGGCTGGGCCGTGCAATCAGCAAGCGGCAGTTGTTGGTACCCAGATCGATCGCGGCGTAACTGCGCCGCTGCGTCCCCTGAAACGGGGCGGCTCCCGGAAACCGATTAAGATCGCGCGCCTGCTCGCGCGGCTTGTTTGACGTGGCGGTCTTGCCATCGGCTGCCTCCATTAATCGCGATGATTTGGACACAGGCGATCGTTTTCGGCTCTGCTTAGTGCCTCGGCCTGTCGAAGTGAGGCCATTGTTCTGTTGGCCCGCCGTCGCGTCAGCGCGCGTACCCGCGTTGGCCGACGATTGTTCAGGCGGCCCACCCCGACCGGGTGTCATGTCGACGGAATCGACCATTGCCGTTATACTTCTCTAATCTGCAATCGCCGCCCAGGAATATGCCCGGCGGCACTTAACGATCAGACTAGGCATCGTTCGCTTCTAATGCAAGGAGTTTGCGAAACACAGACGCTAAGGCAACGCGCCGCCATGTCATGCGACAATCGGCGATGCCGGTGCGTTCCATGTCCTGCAATGCGCTTGACAGCGTTAGGGGCGAACCCTACCTGCCGCAATGCATTCCCCGGTCGTCTAACGGTAAGACTACGGACTCTGACTCCGTCTATTGAGGTTCGAATCCTTACCGGGGAACCAGGATTTCTTTGCGTGATACTGCCGAGGCATGTTGCGAAATCGGCAACCATCCTTCGCCGCGGCAAAACCATCTAAATTGCTCTCGTTGCGCCCAATCCAGTTCGGGAGGTCGTTTGAACAGAGGTCCGCTCACAACGGAGAATCTATCCACGTTCAACTCTCTGCGGCATTTGACAGCCATTATTTGGATTGCAAAGGCACCGCGCGATCTGCCGACTTGCTGTAGCGCGCGGCAATGTCGCGCGTGTATTCGGGCGAAAGGACCGTCGATACGGTTACAAATTCCGCCGTCGCAGCGTCTTTCGTCAACTTTACCAAAGTGTAGCCCTTTTTGTCCTGATCACAAAATGCGACCTCCGGACTTTGCGCGGCAATGATTTTGCCCAGCCCGGGCAACAGCGAGCCGAAAGACGGGCTGGTAATTGCCGTGGCACCGAATTCCGCGCCAACCAGAGCGCCGTTGTCATCATAAAGATCGTTCGCCCATGCGGCGTGGCTGTCGCCTGCAAATGCAATCGGGTTGGCCCCTGCCTTTTGCAACATTGCATACAACCGCTCACGCGCCGCAGGATAGCCGTCCCAGGCATCCATGTTGAATGGCACCCCAGCCTTAAACGCCACTTGCGAAGCGGCGACTTGCACGCGGTAGTTTTCGGGCATCATCATCAACATGCCGTCATACATCGCATCGCCCAGCGCAGCCCGCAAATCGGGGCCCGGCACGCGCGCCATGACCACTTGGTTGCCCAGCAATTGCCATGGCTTTTTCGCGGCGACCGAGGCCGTGATAACATCCTCAAGCCATTGAAACTGCGCCGCGCCAAGCAACTCGCGTTTTGGGTCCACCCGCGTTTGCAGCATAGCGCCCACCGCCGCTGCGTCGGGGATTTCCCCCTTAAACGCCGCCTGCTCATCGCGGGCAAGCAGGCGCGTTTCCACCATGGCCAATGTGGCGAGATCGCCGAATTCAAAGCTGCGGTAAATCGCCGCCGGGTCGGTGCCTTCCTTTGGATTACGGATTGGCATCCATTCAAAATAGGCCTGCAAGGCAACCGCTTTGCGCGCCGCCCATGTGCCCTCGTTCTCGCTATGGTTTTCTGCGCCGCCGACCCATGCATCGTTGGCGGTTTCATGATCGTCCCAGACACAAATGAACGCAGCGCGCGCGTGCGCCTTTTGCATCATGGGGTCCGCTTTCACTTGGGCGTGGCGGCGGCGGTAATCGTCCAGCGTTACGATCTCATGCGCGGGATCGGGATTGCGGCCTAAGGCTTTGCCTATGTCGCTGCCGTACCCATCCGCGCCATATTCGTAGATATAATCGCCCAGATGCAGCACGGCATCCAACCGCTCCAACTTGGCCATATCGTCGTACGCGTTGAACGATCCGCCGGGATACAATTGGCAAGAGGCCAATGCGATTACCACCTGATCGGTTGCGCCAATAGGCAAAGTGCGGAACTGACCAACGGGCGACATATCGCCATCTTGCGTGGCGAAACCATAGAAATAGGTTTGACCGGCGTTCAGGCCGCTGACCTCAAC
Source organism: Sphingomonadaceae bacterium (assembly GCA_041739175.1). Taxonomy (GTDB): domain Bacteria; phylum Pseudomonadota; class Alphaproteobacteria; order Sphingomonadales; family Sphingomonadaceae; genus JBGSSR01. The sequence goes on along the minus strand of JBGSOJ010000179.1, from coordinate 6,966 downwards.
CTTAGCGGTGTGATCGGCGGCGGCAGTGGCCAGCACTTCGCCGGTTTTAAGCGGCTTGCCGTCGGCGCTCTCCGACACAAACCAGCTAAGCGGAACATCGCCTTCCGCTCCTTCGGCAACCGTGGCACGCGTCCAGATAACGGCACCGTCAGCGGAAGGATCGCCGCTGGCGACACCATGGTTGAACGCCGCTTTGGTCAGTATCGGCGCGGCGCCGTGCGCCATTGGAGCCAGACCCATGGCCGTGCCCACCCCCATGAACGACAACATATGGCGGCGATTGAGGCGAATAGTCATGGCACTGGCTCCTTTGGCTTAGGGATTAATAGCGAACAGTGAATTGGACGCCATAAAATTGCGGCTCACCTGGAATGAAGGTCGGGATACCAAACGCGCCGCCGGTGTTGCCCGCATCAAGCAAGAAATTTTCGTCCGTGGCATTGCGGATAAACGCGGATATCTCGTATTTGTTGTCCGCAAAAGCGATGCCACCCTTGGCATTGATCAGCGTAACGGCATCCTGGCTGGTCACATCGCGGTTGGGCAGTTCGAAGAAAATCTTGCTGCGATAGGTGACCGTTGGCGTCAAGAACACGCGCATCCCATTGCCGACCGGCGCATCGACGGTAAAGCCCGCCGCCCCCTGCCATTCGGGTTGCAGGCGGAAACGCGCGCCGGAGAAGGTCGGCGCAAAGGTGTTGTCCTCATCAATTCCACCATCGATATAGCCAACATTGGCAAAAACTTGCAGCCAGTCTGTGGGGCGCACGAACACCTCGGCTTCAACGCCCAAATTGCTCGCAGTACCCGCGCTTTGCGTCAGGGTAGAGCCGTTTTCCTGGATAACGCTTACCTGAAACCCGTCATATTTTTGATAATAGACGCCAATGCTGCCCGAAATTGGGCCGATTGCACCCTTAAGGCCCATTTCGTAGTTCCATACGGTTTCTTCGGGAACCAATTGTAACCGCGGGGTCGCAACGCCGTTCACACGCGCCGCATCCAATTGCACCACCGGCGAGCGGCGGCCTTTGGAAACAGTCGCGAACACATTGGTGGAATCGCTCAACCGGAACAGGACATTAACGCGCGGCAGGAAGGCCGTGAAATTGTCCTTTGCAGTGAAAGTTTGCCCGGCCGTATCCACTTGACCCGGGATCAACGAGGTTGCGGCGGGGTTTAATGCAGGGCGCGGCACCCGCGCGAAGAAGGTGGATTCGCGGTCCTCCCAAACATAACGTGCACCAGCGGTGATTTCGATCGCTTCGACCGGTATCCACGTGGCGTCGAGGAACACCGAATAGCTGGTGTTGATGCCGCCGTTGATAAATTCGCTGCTATAAGGGACTTGGCTGAACAGGCCGCCGCTGGCCAGCGATGTTGCCTGCGCCGCTGTCACGACGCCCGCACTGTCGACACAGCCGAGACCCGGAATGATGTTCGCCGCGCACTGCAGGAACGTGCCTTCTTCGGATGAGAATGGCACGGCCTGAATGCCGTCTTCTTTGAACACATTCCAACCAAGCGCGCCGCGGATGCTGGGCGATTGGTAGCTGAATCGGCCCTCATGGCTGGCTTGCCAACCTTCTGCCCGCTCGGCAAATTCCAAATACCAAGCGGCAGTGCCGTCGGCATCGAAGGTTTCAAGGCTGTCAAATTCGCGGTAGCCGTTCACGGTGGTGAAGGTGATTTCGTCGGTCAGTTCCGCTGCAACGGTAAAGTTGACATCATACACATCGCGATTGAGTGCCAATTGATCGATGCCCAGCACTGTGCCGGACAGGGGTGAACCGCCCAAATTGGCTGGACCAAATGGGTTTGCAGGACCAACGCTGGTCGCAAAGGTGCCTGAGATAAACGGCGTACCACCGTTACGCTGCCGGTCGTAGGTCCCGATGAGATCTACGGTGACGCGGTCCGATGGCGTAAAGCGCAGCGACAGGCGCGCGCCCAATTGGTCCTGTGCGTAAAGTTCATCCTCCTGCAGGACGCTCAAATTCTCAACATACCCATCGCGTTTGCGCCATTCAAAGGCAAAGCGCGCGGCGAATTTTTCGGTGCCATTGTTCAAATGACCCGCCAGCAAAGTCTGGTCAAAATTGCCAAAACCGCCGGTCACTTCCGCTGACAGGCCGGGCTGCGGCTTGGCGGAGTTCAGGCTGATTGCGCCAACAGCCGATGCCGTACCGAACAAAGTTGCCTGCGGTCCCTTGATAACCTCAATCCGCTCCATGTCGTAAATCGCCTGATAAGACCCACGCGAGCGCGAAATATCGATGCCATTGTAATACAGCGTAACGCGCGGCCCCTGCTGCGACGAGCCCGAATCTGAGGTGATGCCGCGAATAACGACGCCGGGGTTATTGGCGCTTTGTTCCTGGATATTGAGGCCGGGGACATAAGCGGACAGCTCGTCCAGATCCGACACGCCCAATTGGTTGATCCGCTCCCCCGTAACCGCCGAAATGGTAATGGGAACATCAACCGATTTCTGCTCAAATTTTTGCGCAGTGACGACAATATCGCCATCGCGATTCGCCTCTTCTTCCGGGGCCTCCTGCGCAAAGGCGGGCGTTGCCAGCAAAAAGAAAGTGGAGAGTGCGGTCGTCAGGGAAAGGGTGTTTTTCATTGTATCCTCCATTGGATTGTGTCCGGCGGATAGAATGTTTGTGTTGCTGACGAATTACAGTGCGTGACCGAAAAATGACTTATTTCTGTGGTTTTGCACCGCAGCGGTAAATTGCCGCGATCACCAAAGACCAAGGCCCCGCAGTTTACTGTAAGGATACCAAAAAGCGGTTAGGGTTGCCTAACGCGCGTGCAGTATCAATACCAATCAAACACAGATAAATTTTGCGCGCCGCCCCAATCGGGCAGTTCCCCGATCAATTTTTGGTTTTTACGCGAAACGCCAACCAGCGACCGAATAGCTTAACTTCCAACGAACGCCCAATCATCCGCCATCCGGCTTTGGCAAATGCGCGGCGCGATGGGTGGTTGCTCCACCAAATAAAGGCAGTGACGCGGCGCGTCCCTTGCGCGATTAGCATTTGCGTGGCAGCCCGGATCAGCATCGGCGCGTAACCTTTACCAAAGGCGTCTTGTTCCGTCGCGATGTTGACCAGACACATTTCATCCGCCTGCAATGGCCAGATCGAAGCAAAGTCATAATTGTGCGGCGAAGCGAAATGAGCGACACATTGGATCGCGTTGTCAACGGTTAGCACAAATCCCATATGCCCCGCCTGTGCATAGGAGACTGCGCTGCGCATCTTAACGGTTGGGCTCTGGGTTAGCGCATCGGTATCGTCGTTGGTCATCGCGCGCACGAGCACGCCCTCTGGCGCTTGCCCTGCGGGGGATGCATCGCTGCCCGCGACGACGATGTTTATTCGGTAATCCTGACAGAACACGCGTAACAGTGATTTTATAAAAGATACCACCGCCCCTGCCCTATCGTTTCAACAGAGCGCGAACGCGGGCCTTTACCCCCAAGGAATCGGCGATCCTTGCCGCCGCTCCAACTGCGCCGTTAAAGGCATCATATCCCGTCAGCAACATCCGGTTTGCCGCCGTGGGTTTCAGCGCAATAAAGCTGACCCCTTCCACTGCGTGGGTGCCAAACAGCGCCTTGTGTGCGCCATCGCCTTCGGTAAAATCGAAATAGCGATACCGCCTTTCCGCAAACAATTGGCGCAGCGCCTCCATTTGCAGCACTGTACCGACCGAATATTGCGCAAATTCAGGATGAAAGCCCAAAAACGCATAAACCAACACAGGCGCCTTCTTGGCATCGTCCACGGGCAGGTAGAGATACGACACCGGCTGCTCCCCGACAAAAAGCAGGAAAGCGCGCACTTCATCAGAATCGGCCCGCGCCAGTATATCCGCGCGCGCCGCGTCGCCGCTTGGCAAACCGGCGTCGAGCAATCGCTCTTGGTAGGTCATAGCGGATAAGGGCAAGGCGTGTTCCAAAAACTCAGCCAACTCGGTGCGTGTCGAATAGCGCCGAATGTCCAATTTGCCGCCCGACACCTCCGCCAATTTGCGCGCTTTCCTGTTCAGCGTTGAGCGCGTCTTGCCAGAAAACTGCGCCATATAGCCGTCAAAATCACACGCCATATCAATATAATGGCGCATAAATCTATCGGCGGTTCCGAACAGGAAACCGGGTAATGCATCGCACAGCGCCGTCATCTGATCCACGGGGATCGACATGAAGCGATAGCCATCGTCCGCATTGCGCAATGGCGGCAAGGTCACCGCGCCATTATGCAGCATCTCATTCAGGCCATAAGCGACCGGCACAAGCCGCCGCTCCACCCGCGCGAGGGTCCGTGACCCGATAATGAATTTCACCGGCGTCGGGCGGGATTCAATGGCGGAGGCAACTGCGACCTGCATCATCTATGCCCTGCCATACAGGAAATTACCCGCCGCTTGCTCCAATATTCGCCCCGCCATCTGCACAAAATTGTCGGGTGGCAATGTACCGGGATGCGCCTCAACCTGCGGCGGATTATGCCGAAAGTCGGCCGAAATGACCCCGTCCATGTCAGCAAGAGCGGCACAAAGCGTCTGAAACCGACGGTCGACGATGGTGTTCGTTCGCGCCAAATCACGGCTCATAAGTTCAAAGCTGTGCGAGACGATGGTAAAGCTGTGCTGCCCGGTGTCGCGCGCTTGGGTGATCGCGGCCACCATTTCGGCGACGGAAACGGCGGTGATCTGCGCATGGCGGCGGCGGCCACGATCAGCAACCGCGCTAACCGGTACCGCGATGCCGCCCAGATGCGCCACAGGAGTCAATCGATTTGGATCAATTGACAGCGAGCAGGGACTATAGGGTGCGCCGCCGCCAAAGCTGCTTTCATAAAAAATATTATGCGCGACCAGTGCCCGCATGGTGTCGTCACTGGTCCCGAAATTGCCCGCCCGAAACGCCACTGGTTCGGGCGCGCCGGCCTCAATAAGCCATTGCTTCGCCTGTCCAATCAGCGCAATCTGATCGGCCAACGGATAGGCGCCGATGGCATCGCCGCGATAGGGAACGATGGGTTTCGGCGCGAGTTTCAGCCATTCGGGATGCAAGTGAAGCTGCACATCATGGCCGCGAGCAACAATCGGTTGCACAATCGCGGCAATCGCCTCTACGGACCACAACATTGCGGGCATCGGGTCGACATAGAACACGCCTGTTATGCCGTATCGATCCATAACATCCATTTGGTAGGCGATACCCACGTCACCATCACGCCCGCGGCCAAGCAAGCTCTTTTCAAAATGCCCGCGCCAGTCGGACCGGTCGCCATGCGCGACGGCACCCGAACGGTATTCGGTATCAATGGTCAGGTACACTTTGATCGCCATATCAACGCGATAGCGCCCGATGGTTAAGATATGGCGAAAACCAACCGGTTTGCAGCTTTATATTCGAGGCTCAGGACTTATCAAATCCGCCGTCGAGGGTTGAGGCCATTTGGCTTCTGGATAGGCGGGGATACGCAGGTTCAGTGGTTCTAAATCAAGCCTGTGCGCCGCCGTATCAATCCTCGTTCGACATTTTTATGATGGGCAAAATGCTACCATAATCGTCCGTCCATGCTTTGAAGCCGGGGCGGCCTTTGATGGGCCGCCAGCGGTCGGTTGGGTGCACCGCTTCGAGTTTAGCGAGTGTTTCCGGTGAACGCGCAAATGCAACCCAAATGGAATGAGTCAAATTGTTCGCGCGGTCTGTCTTCGTCGCGTTAAATTCCCGCGCGCGCGCGGTCCAGCCTCGCTCCGCTGCTGCCGCAAGGACCGGCTCAAGCGATAGATAGCGATTGGATATGTGGATCATCAGAACACCGCCCGGTGCCAAATGTCGACCATAGGTTTCAAAGGCCTCGCGGGTTAGCAGATGCATCGGTACCGAGTCAGACGAAAATGCATCAACAATCAGCAGATCAGCCGAAGCCGCCGGCGATTCTGCCAGCATAAGCCGCGCATCGCCAAGGACGATGGGAACGTCAGGAAGGCATTTTGACAAATAGGTAAATTGCTTCGGATTGCTGGCAATTTTTACGATTGCCGGGTCGATTTCATAAATGCGCCAAGATTGCTTTGGCTGTGCATAGCAAGCGAGGGTCCCCGCGCCGAGCCCCACAGCCGCCACGCGTGCCTCAGGGCCGAACAGCGTCGGAGCCGCGCGCAAGGCTAGCCCGACACCTGATTGCGGGCCATAATATGAGGTTGGCGTCCGCTGCCGCGCATCGCTACCCAGCATTTGGATTCCATGCAAAGTGGTCCCGTGAATAAGCGATCGATCGGTCTCGGTGGTGCCCACGGTATAAATGCCAAAAAAGCTGCGCGTCATGACGTCAGGCTGCAAGGACAATTGCAACCGGTTCCAGCCGCCAGCCGCGAGCATGAGCATAACGATGCACAAACCAAAAACGATCCTGATCCCCATCGCCAATATCGTCAGGATCAGCAAAATACCAATGGCCATAACGGGCACAAAATCAGGGGCTGTTGACCACAGCAAACCGCCCGCAATTTGGGAAACGACAAGCGCGATGGCAACAATGCTAATCGACCGTCGCACACGATTTGCCCCATCACCCATCAGCTTTGTCCCGAACAACGCACGCTGGGAAAGAAGCAATGCGCTTACCGCGATAAGGATTGGATATTCATAAGCCCAATTAAAAACGACCGGCGCAAGCAGCGCGCAAAAAATGCCCCCGACCACACCACCTGTTCCCCATCAGCACCAATGGCACAGATTTGATGTTGTGAAGTAAGGAGGGTTTTGGTCTCATCGTAGTGACGAAGGAACGAAGATGAGACCAAAATCCTCTGGCCAAACGAAGGCCTCTGCCGAACGTGTCGTGAAGGACATTCGGCGTGCAACCCGGCGGCATTTTTCTGCTGAAGATAAGATCAGGATCGTGCTGGAGGGTCTGCGCGGCGATGACAGCATTG
>JBGSOJ010000129.1:0-6215 GCA_041739175.1 Sphingomonadaceae bacterium | reverse complement strand
GAGGGTTGGGGTGAGGGGGGACTGCGCTGTGTTGGGTAAGCTTATGGGGGGATTAATGTGAGAAATGCTCTTTATTTGATCGTTCCCATTTTTCTTTCTGGCTGTGGAATGGAGGGCCGCAGTGGCGAATTGCCTCCAATGCTGACCGAAGAACAGGTTCGCATTGCAAAATCCGACGCGCAGGCATTTTTAGGTGACGAAACTAACATCCAGTTCATTTGCGGTGAATCAGTCGGAAATGGTTTCTATATCGACGACTTAGAGAACCCCTTTGAAAATGACCGGATGACTGACGGCGTCACTATATTCGCTAAAGATTCAGGCGGCCAACCTATGATAGCCTTTCGAGATTCACTGAAGGAAATGATTGTTCCTTCTAAAACGGGTGCCACTATCCGCAAAGTGAACGATGATGCCGACGGTGGGGTTTGGATTGTGGAATACCAAACCGGAATAGTCGAAACTTTCAATGTAAGCTCTAACAAATCCGGCCAAATTTTCAATATTTGGACCACCATCAAACCCAAGGGTATCCTTCAAGGTCGAGGTAGCCTCTTTGTTTCGCGCTGTGAGAAAATATAATGCCTAAACGTACAGACATCCAATCCATCCTCATCATCGGCGCTGGCCCCATCATCATCGGGCAGGCGTGTGAGTTTGACTATAGCGGGACGCAGGCGTGTAAGGCGTTGAAGGAGGAGGGCTATCGCATCATCCTCGTCAACTCCAACCCTGCGACGATTATGACCGACCCCGATATGGCAGATGCGACCTATGTGGAGCCGATTACGCCCGAAATCGTGGCGAAAATCATTGCGAAGGAACGCGCGGCGCACCCGCACGAGCAAATGGCCGTCCTGCCCACGATGGGCGGGCAAACCGCGCTGAACACCGCGCTGGCCTTGGCGCAGGATGGGACGCTTGAGAAATATAATGTCATCATGATCGGTGCGGATGCCGAAGCCATCGACAAGGCGGAGGACCGCGAAAAATTCCGCGCCGCGATGGATAAAATCGGTCTGGAAAGCCCGCGTGCCTCCATCGCGACCACGGTGGACGAAGCAATGGCCGCATTGGACCACACCGGCCTGCCTGCGATCATCCGCCCCGCCTTCACCATGGGCGGCACCGGCGGCGGCGTGGCCTATGACAAGGAGGAATTCCTCCACTACGTCAAAACCGGATTGGAAGCATCGCCGACCAGTCAAATCCTGATCGATGAAAGCCTGATCGGGTGGAAAGAATATGAGATGGAGGTCGTGCGCGACCGCGCCGATAACTGCATCATCATCTGTTCCATCGAAAACGTGGACCCGATGGGCGTGCATACTGGTGACAGCATCACCGTGGCGCCTGCGCTGACGCTGACCGACAAAGAATATCAAATCATGCGCAACGCCAGCATCGCGGTGCTGCGCGAAATCGGTGTGGAAACAGGTGGTTCGAACGTACAGTTCGCAGTCAATCCGAAGGATGGCCGACTGGTCGTCATCGAAATGAACCCCCGCGTGTCGCGCTCGTCGGCTCTCGCGTCGAAAGCCACCGGCTTCCCCATTGCCAAGGTCGCGGCGAAGTTGGCGGTGGGCTATACGCTGGATGAGATCACCAACGACATCACGGGCGCGACGCCAGCCTCGTTTGAGCCGACGATTGATTACGTCGTCACCAAAATCCCGCGCTTCGCCTTTGAGAAATTCAAGGGCGCGGAGCCGTTGCTTTCCACCGCGATGAAGTCGGTGGGCGAAGTGATGGCGATTGGTCGCAACATCCATGAATCGATGCAAAAGGCGTTGCGGGGCCTAGAAACCGGCCTTGACGGCTTCAACCGCGTCAAGGAATTGGAGGGCAAGCCCCGCGATGATATTAAAGCGGCCTTGTCGCGCGCAACGCCTGACCGGTTGTTGGTCATTGCACAGGCGATGCGCGAGGGATTCAGCGACGACGACATCAACGCGATTACCTTCTACGACCCATGGTTCCTCGCCCGCATCCGTGAAATTTTGGACGCCGAGCGGGAGGTGGAAACCAATGGCCTACCCTTGGAAGCCGACGGATTGCGGCGGCTCAAAGCCATGGGCTTCTCCGACCACCGTCTTGCCAATTTGGCGGTCGATAGCGTCCATGTCGCAGGCGGCGTCGGGCGGACACTCGCCGGTACATCGGGCCTGATTGGCGAAGCGATCCGCGCCATGGCAGGCGCCACGACCGAGGAGGAGGTTCGCGCTCTCCGCCATAAATTGGGTGTGCGGCCGGTGTACAAACGCATTGACACCTGCGCGGCGGAGTTTGAGGCGAAAACGCCGTATATGTATTCGACCTATGAGGCCCCGACCTTTGGCGAGGCGGAGAATGAGGCGAACCCGTCCGACCGCCGGAAAATCGTCATTCTTGGCGGCGGGCCGAACCGGATTGGGCAGGGGATTGAGTTTGATTACTGCTGCTGCCACGCGTGTTTTGCGCTTGGCGCCGAAGAAAATGGGGGGGCGGGCTATGAGACCATCATGGTCAACTGCAACCCCGAAACTGTCTCCACCGATTATGACACATCAGACCGGTTGTATTTTGAGCCGCTGACGATTGAGGATGTTCTGGAAATTTTGGCGGTGGAGCAATCAGCGGGCGAATTGGTCGGCGTGATTGTCCAATTTGGCGGGCAAACGCCGCTAAAACTGGCGCAGGGGTTGGAGGATGCGGGTATCCCCATTCTTGGCACCTCGCCCGACGCGATTGACTTGGCGGAGGACCGGGAACGGTTTGCCAAATTGGTCAATCAATTGAAACTTCTGCAACCCCAAAACGGCATGGCGCGCAGCCGGGATGAAGCGATCGCGGTGGCCGACCGTATCGGCTATCCCGTGCTGATCCGCCCATCCTATGTGCTGGGTGGGCGGGCGATGGAGATCGTCGATGGGCCGCAGCAGCTGGACGATTATATCGCCACCGCCGTGCAGGTGTCGGGCGATTCCCCCGTTTTGATCGACCAATATCTGCGCGATGCGATTGAGGTCGATGTGGACGCCCTGTGCGATGGCGATCAAGTTGTCGTTGCGGGCGTGTTGCAACATATTGAGGAAGCCGGCGTGCATAGTGGGGACAGCGCGTGCTCCTTGCCGCCCTATAGCCTACCCGCCGACATCATCGCCGAAATCCATAAGCAGACGGAGGCGCTGGCATTCGGCCTTAACGTGCGCGGCCTTATGAACGTGCAATTCGCGGTGAAGGACGGCTTGGTATACCTGATCGAGGTCAACCCGCGCGCATCGCGGACCGTGCCGTTCGTCGCCAAAGCCATCGGCATCCCCGTCGCCAAAATCGCGGCGCGGGTGATGGCGGGGGAGAAGCTTGCCAACCTGCCCGCCATCAACCTCGACATTAAACATATCGCGGTGAAGGAGGCGGTGTTCCCCTTCGCCCGCTTCCCCGGCGTGGACCCTGTGCTGTCGCCAGAGATGAAATCGACCGGCGAAGTCATGGGCATCGACACCAATTTCGCCACTGCCTTTGCAAAATCGCAATTGGGCGCGGGGACGAAATTGCCCGATGGCGGGACGTTGTTTGTATCGGTGAAGGATACCGATAAGCCCGTCATCCTGCCCGCCGTTGCAAAGGCGTTGGCACTGGGCTTCCGTGTGATTGCCACCGGCGGCACGGCCAAATACCTTCAGGATGCGGGGCTTGCCGTTGAGCAAGTCAATAAGGTTGCCGAGGGTGGCCGCCATATCGTGCATAAGATTAAGGATGGCGACATAGCGCTGATCTTCAACACGACCGAGGGTTGGCAATCGCTGCGCGATAGCCAGTCTATCCGCATGGCGGCCTTGAATGGTAAGGTGCCGTATTTCACCACCGCCGCTGCTTCGGTGGCGACAATGGACGGAATCGAGGCGTTAAAATCCGCGCCGCTTGAAGTTCGCTCGCTTCAGGATTATTATAAGACTTCGCAGTAAATTTCACACGCCGCGAACGATGGCTTGCGGGATGGCCTTGCCTCCCGCAGCAAAGAGTTTTTGACACAAGAAAAGAGATAAAAATGGCAAGTCACGAAAAAGTTCCGATGTTGGCCGAGGGGCATGAAAAGCTGGCGGCGGAATTGAAGAAGCTGAAAGCGGAACGTCCGGTTATCGTAGAGGCGATCGAAACCGCGCGGGCGCATGGCGACTTGTCGGAAAACGCGGAGTATCACGCGGCCAAGGAACGCCAGGGCCAGGTTGAGGCGACGATTAGCGATATTGAGGACAAACTCTCGCGCGCGCAAATCATTGATCCTAAGACCCTTTCCGGTAGCAAAATCGTGTTTGGCGCGACGGTCACCTTGCTGGATGAAGACGACAAGCCGGTGCGCTATCAATTGGTTGGCGAATCCGAGGCCAATGCCAAAATTGGCCGGATCAGCTTTAATAGTCCATTGGGCCGCGCGCTAATCAGCCGTGAAGTCGATGATGAAATTGAACTAACCGTGCCATCGGGCGAGAAATATTATTTGGTGCAGAAGATCGAATTTATCTGATCCTCCTACCAAAGGACGCCCCCAATAATGCGTATTCTACGCGGCCCGGTCACCGATGCTTTGATTGTTAGCAACCTTGCGATCTTTGCCTTGTTATGGGTGCTTAAAATCGACGCATCGGCGGTATTCCGCTTTGGCTTTATTCCCGCGTATGTTGGCGCGGCGGTGCAATCGGCAGATATAGTCATGCTGCTGGACGCCGCAGTGCTGCGCCCCATCACGGCGGCATTTTTGCATGGCGGGCTGTATCATGTCGGGTTGAATATGCTGCTGCTGCTAATAACCGGGCGCAATGTTGAGGGCGTGTTGCGCGGCGGGTTGTTTGCCGTGCTGTATGGCGTAAGCGCGCTTGCGGCGGCCTTTGCCCACTATATCGCAGATCCAGGCAGCATGAGCCCAATGATCGGGGCCAGCGGCGCGGGTTCAGGCGTTATTGCCGCCTATATGCTGATTTATGCCAATAAGGGCGCGAAGCCATGGCGCGGTATCCCCGCACCGTGGGTTCGGCGGGGGCAGCTTTTGGCTTTATGGTTGTTCATTAATCTGGCGCTGGAATTTCTTTCCGGCGGTCGGTCGGGCATCGCCGTCTATGCGCACATCGGCGGCTTTGTTGCCGGCTTGTTGCTGACCAAACCGCTGCTCGAACACCGGTTCAAGCAGCGGTAATCCCTGCAATTAATCCTGATCCGGCTGCAACAGTTTGTGCAGGTGGACCAACACATATTTCATTTCGGCATCATCGACGGTCCGCTGTGCCTTACCGCGCCACGCCTCCTCGGCCTCCGCGTAACTGTCGTAAATCCCCACCAGATCAATGTCGCTTAGGTTCTCAAACTCCAATGTCTGCGGATCGGATACGCGGCCACCAAAGACCAGATGTAGTTTTTGCATGTTGATTTGCCCCCTAGGGAAAGTGTGCGGGAAAATGGGTTTTGGACCGCTCGTGACGGCGGTGATGCCCCGCAATAGAAAAAAGCACCGCCCCGTTCAAGGGCGATGCTTTAAACTAACGTCGATAGTGGCCGAATTACCCATCGGCCGTTCGAGACAATCAGCCTTTTTTGGCGGCGTCGGTCGCGGCCTTGGTCGCATCTTTTAAGATGTCCATGCCTTTTGACACGATGTCGCCCAATTGGCCCTTCAACGCATCGGTATCAAGGCCGCTATCCTTCATCTTAGCCGCGCCGGTTTCTTTGGCGGCGGCGGTGGCCGATTTCACGCGGTTTTTCAACTTTTCGCCGGTTCCGCCCAGTTTTTCGCGCTCTGTTGCGGTTGTCGGTAACAAAGCGGCAACAATGGCACCCAAGACGAGCCCGCCTGCGACCATGGTCAGCGGCCTATTGTCCAAGGTTTCCTTGCCTTTTTCGCTGACAACATGCGCCTTTTCGCGGGCGACATCGACGCCGTGTGCGACTTTTTCGCGGGTCACTTCAACGCCGTGCGATACTTTTTCGCGTCCTGAAGCGACCAATTCCTCGCTTTTCGCCCGCGCGTTATCGGCGAGATCGCGGGCGCTGTCTTTGGCGGCGGCAAGGCGTTCGCCTGCTTTCTCGGTCAGATCGTGGGCGTTGTCTTTCAACCGCGCGGCGTTGTCTTTTAGGCTGTCAGAGAGTTTCGACATGGTATCACCTTTCTAAATTGGGGGAAGTTGCTTTGGCTCAGTGCCCGGCGTTTCGTCAGCAGGCGTTTCGGCGGCGGGCGTCGCGGG
>JBGSOJ010000108.1:0-6149 GCA_041739175.1 Sphingomonadaceae bacterium | reverse complement strand
GCGCTGGCGGGGCGCAAGGCAAAGGCGCATGTCATCGGCGTTTGCGGCCTTGTCGAGAATATGCCCGACGGCAATGCACAGCGGCCCGGCGATATCGTCACCACCATGGACGGCCAAACGGTTGAGGTGATCAACACCGATGCCGAGGGGCGGCTGGTGCTGTGCGATGCCATCACCTGGGCGCAAAAGGAATATGATCCCGATTATGTGATTGATTTTGCCACTTTGACGGGCGCGATTATCATTTCCTTGGGCCATGAATACGCCGGTTTGTTCGCAAACGACGATAGCCTTGCCGATATGCTCAATGATGCCGGACGGGCCAGCGGGGATAAAGTATGGCGGATGCCGCTCGGCGCGCCCTATGACAAATTGATCGACAGCCAAATCGCCGACATCAAAAACGTCGGCCCCCGCGACGGTGGCTCCATCACCGCGGCGCAGTTTATCAAGCGCTTCATCAAGGACGGCGTGAAATGGGCGCATGTCGATATTGCGGGCATGGTCTGGTCGGCAAAGGCCGATGACTTGTGGGAAAAGGGCGCAACCGGCTATGGCGTGCGCCTGATCGACCGCTTCGTCGCGGACCATTTTGAGGGGTGATGCGATCCGGCAAGCGTCATGGCGCAGGTTGATTTCTACCAATTAAGCCGCGACCCGGTGGAACGAGTCGCGGTGACCTTGGCGCGCAAACTGTTCGATGCCGGTGACCGGCTCGTCATCGTGGCGCGCGATCCGGCGTTGCGCGCGACGATTAGCGGTGCCTTATGGCAAGCGGACGCCAGCAGTTTTCTGGCGCATGACATGGCGGGCGGCGCGGATGATGGTTTGCAACCCATCCTGATCTCGCCCGAACCATCCGAGGCCAATGGCGCACAGCACGTCCTAATCGCCGACGGCGAGTGGCGTGCATCCGCATTGGCGGCGGAGCGCGTGTTCTACCTTTTTGGGCCCGATCATCTGGATGCGGCGCGCGCGGCGTGGCGGAGCCTCAACGAACCAGACGGTATCAACCGCAATTTCTGGCGGCAGGAGGGTGGCAAGTGGCGCAAGGGGCCTTAGGGTCGGGACCTATTAAATCCGCCGTCGAGGTTTGAGGCCATTTGGCTCAGTGCTAGGCGGGAAAGCGCAGGTTTAGTGGTTCTAAATCAAGCTTTCCCAACGCAGCAATGGGCCAAATGGGTCAAATCCTGCGGACATCAAAATGGCTTCCATCTCGGGCAAATTGTGCCTTGCAAGATAAACCATATCTTGCGGCGGCCCAATTCACCCGATATGTTCGCCATTTTGATGCCTCGACGGCGGATTTAATAGGTCCTGACCCTAAACGACAAATTCACGCTTCGCTCTTGAATGTCGCGGCGAGTCTGCTATCGCCCGCACAGGCAAAAAATCCTTCGGCGTCGCGCCCAATGCTTAATGTTGTTGAAAGGATGCTGAATATGCTGCGCCCAATGATCGCGATTGCCGCTTTGCCCCTTCTGCTTGTTGCATGTGGCGGCGAGACGTCGAAAGTTTACACCGATGCCGAGGGTAACACGGTGGAAGTGACCGAATCTTCGGCCGATGGCGAAAATGTTGATGTGAACATCAAATCCAAAGACGGCACGATGAACATCAAGGGCGGGGCATCGGCGGATGCCAATGTGAAAATGCCCTTCGACTTGCCGAAAATCGCCGGTTCTACGGTTGCGGCGCATATGACCGCGAACACCGCCGATGGTGAAAACGGCGCAATGGTCACTTTGCAATCCAATCAATCGGCGGAGGACGCCTTTGCCTTTTACAAAAAGGCGCTGACCGATGGCGGCTTTTCCATTGAGGGTGAAATGACCGCCAACGAAACCCGCATGATTACCGCCAAACGCGGCGAGAAAGACGGCGTTTTGGTGACCATCACGCCGGGCGAAGGCGGTGAAAGCGGTAATTTCAACATCATGATCGCAGCGGGCGGGCAGTAAGCCGGTCGCGGCTATGGCATAAGGCTTGCCCTTGGCCGCGCTGGCGGTTAGGGGGCTGGGCCAAAGGCGTCTGTGCGCCTTCCCAAACTTATCAAGGAGTTTTCTCATGGCGGTTACCCGTACGTTTTCGATTATCAAGCCCGACGCCACGCGCCGCAACCTGACCGGTGCGGTCGTAAAAATTCTGGAAGAAGCGGGCCTGCGGGTCGTTGCCTCGAAACGCATTCACATGACGCGCGAACAGGCCGAAGGCTTTTACGCGGTGCACAAGGAACGCCCGTTCTTTGGCGAACTGGTCGATTTCATGATCAGCGGCCCCGTGGTTGTTCAAGTGCTTGAGGGCGAGGACGCGATGCAGCGTAACCGAGACATCATGGGCGCCACCAATCCAAAGGACGCTGCGCCCGGCACCATCCGCGCCGAACTCGCCGAAAGCATCGAAGCCAACACCGTGCACGGGTCGGACAGCGACGAGAATGCCGCGATCGAAATCGCCTATTTCTTCAAACCCGAAGAAATCGTCGGCTAATATCAGGCGTGGCGCGGGGGAGTGCCGCTTTTGCGGCTCCTCCTCACGCCGCACCATCACCGAACACCGAATGAAGCAATTGTCCGGTTATGATGCATCGTTGTGCACAGGAACGGGACAATTCAGCGGCAAGAATGTCAGTTTTCGTAAAGCGATTCAAACAATTAACCACGCAATCCACGCGAAACCGCAGTCAAACCGCGCCGTTCAGCGCAATATGGATTAACCTTGCGAAAATCAGGGCGGGGCTTTAGAGTTTTGGCGGAATTACTGTAGGGAATGGGACAAGTGATATGGCTCGAATTTGGTTGATGGCGCTGACCATGATGGTTGCTTTGTCGGGGTGTGCGTCGCTGGGTGGCAAAGGCAATCAACGCATCGCCAATCCCGCGATCCAGATTTTGGATACGCAATCGTTGCCCGAACCCACGGCGGGCGACCTTTATGGTCCCACCCGGCCATACCTGATCGGCCCTTTCGACAAATTGCGCATTGAGGTGTTTGGCGTTGATGAGCTGACGCGCGATGTGCAGGCCGATGCCAGCGGCCGCATTGCCCTTCCGTTGGTCGGGCAAATTGACTCTGCGGGCAAAACGCCCGAAGAAATCGCCGATATCGTCGAATCGCGGTTGCGCGGACGCTATGTCAAAAACCCCGAAGTGACCGTCAACCTGACCGAAGTGGTGAGCCAGACCATCACCGTTGATGGGCAAGTTGCAAAGCCCGGGCTTTATCCTGTGATTGGTCGCATGACCCTTATGCGCGCGATTGCCGCCTCGGGCGGGACCAGCGAATATGCGAAATTGGACGATGTCATCATTTTCCGCACCGTCAACGGCCAGCAAATGGCGGGGCTCTACAATCTTCAGGGTATTCGCCGCGGCAATTATGAGGATCCGGAGGTGTTCGCCAATGATGTTGTGATCGTCGGCGATTCGTCGGCGCGCCGTTTGTTCAAGGACATTTTGGAAACCGTGCCCTTGTTCCTGTCGCCATTGGTTCTGCTGGTACGATAAGGTTTTCCAAAACTCACACCTGCGACCGCGCGTTGCGGTACGCACTATGCGAAATGCGAAATGATGCGGCGCTTTGCGCTGTATCCAAAGGGAATTGAATATCTATGCAGATGCTCGCACCGGCTTATGAGCAGGGTTATGATCCCTATGCCACCCGTATGGAGCAACCACTGGTTACGCAGGTCATGGCGTCGGTGTTGCGATTTAAATGGCTTATCCTTGCCATTTTGGCGGCCAGCCTGATCATTGGGGGCGTGCTGACCTTGCTGGCAACGCCGCAATACACCGCCACCACCCGGCTAGAAATCAACCGGGAGCAGGCGAACATCACCAATGTTGAGGCGATCGAATCGACCGAAAACGTCCGCAATCAGGAATTTTATGAGACGCAATACGCGCTGCTAAAATCCCGGACCTTGGCGGAGCGTGTGTCGAAGCAGCTTGACCTCACCAACAACGCCGAATTTCTTGGCATGGTCGGCGGCGCCGCGTCGGGCGCGAACATTGGCGCCGATATGACGCAGGCCGACCGGGCACAGATCAACAAATCGGTGATCAATTATCTGGGTGAACAAGTCCGCATTGCGCCGGTCATGGGGTCAAGCCTGGTTGATATTAACTTCACCAGCCCGAACCCCGGCCTGTCGGCGCAAATCGCCAACGCCTGGGCGCGGCAATATATGCAATCGAACCAGGACCGGCGCTTCTCCTCGACTGCCGATGCGCGTGCTTTCTTGGAAGGCCGCTTGGCCGAATTGCGGGAGAAGTTGGAAAAGTCCGAGGCGGATTTGGTCAACTACGCCAATGCCAATGGCATTGTTCCTTTGGAAAAGAAGGAAAGCGCGGATGGCAAGACGGCCACCTCACGGACGCTGACGCAAACCAATTTGGAGGCCTTGAACGCTGAACTGGCACGCGCCACCGCCGACCGCATTCAGGCGGAGAGCGCATCGCGCTATGCGTACCGTTCGCCCGGCGTGCGGAGCAACAACACCTCGCTCATCAGCCTGCGGCAAAAGCGCGCTGAGGTTGCGGCGGAATATGCCGCAATGATGTCGCGCTTTGAACCCGGCTATCCACCGGCGCAGGCGTTGGCCTCTGAACTTGCCGCGCTCGACCGCTCGATTGGGGTTGAGGAAAGCAATTTGCGGGCGAATGAGAACGCCGTCCTATCTGCGAACGCCAATGACGCCGACCGCACCGCCAATGGCGCGTATCAACAGGCGGTGGCGCGTGAAAACGAATTGAAACAACGCGTTGCTCAGTTGGAGGCAGGTCTGTCGACCGAACAGCAGGCGACGATCCAATACAATATCTATCAGCGCGAAGTCGATACCAACCGCGAACTGTATAACGGTCTGTTGCAACGCTACAAAGAAATTGGCGTCGCAGGCGTCGGCGCGAACAATATCGCTGTTGTCGATCCCGCCGAGGTTCCGCGCAACCCATCAAGCCCGGTGTTGTTGCTCAACCTCGCGCTTGCCGGTCTTGTCGGGCTTGGCCTTGCAGGATTGGTGGTGTTCGTGCTGATGCAAATCGACCAGACGGTGAAATCGAGCGAGGACGTCAAACGCGAATTGGGCCTGCCGATGATTGGCGTCGTCCCCGCCGTCGAACGCGCCACTTTGCTGAAAAATTTGGAGGATCCGAAAAGCGAAATCTCCGAGGCGTATCTGTCGATCAACACCGCTTTGTCGTTCCTTACCAATCACGGCATCCCCAAAACCATGATGCTGACCAGCAGTCGCGCGGCGGAGGGCAAGAGCGCGTCGGCACACGCCCTGTCGCTCATTCTCGCGCGGCGCGGGCTAAAGGTCGCGTTGATCGACGCCGATATGCGTTCGCCATCGGTGTCGGAACAATGGGCGATGGCCAATGATGTGGGGCTGTCCAATGCCTTGTCGGGGCAGGAGGATTGGCGCAACCTGATGAAGGCAACGCCAATGGAAACGCTCGACCTGATGCTGACCGGCCCTGAGCCGCCAAATGCCGCCGAATTGCTGGCTGGTCCGCGTTTGGAGTCTTTGGTGGCGCAAATGGGCGAGGTGTATGATCATATTATCATCGATAGCCCGCCTGTGCTTGGCCTTGCCGATGCGCCGTTGATTTCCACTGTGGTTGAGGGCGTGCTCTACGCGGTTGAGGCCAATGGCGTGAAGGTCAATGGTATCCGCAGTTGCCTTGAACGTCTGCGCATGGTCAAGGCGACGGTGTTTGGCGTCATCCTGACCAAGGTGGATACCAATTCTGGGTCGGGCTATGGTTATGGCTACGGCTATGGCTATGGCAAGGGTAGCACCGGTTTCAACTACGGCAAAAAGGATTGAGACCTTGGCCATCGGCTTGAAACCGCGCCTTACTGTCGCCGTCCTGTTGGGCGGGGCAGCGGCGGTTTTCAGCTTTTTGGACAGCGCGGGGCAGGCGTTATCAGATTCCGCGCCCGCGTTGGCCACGCGCTTTGATTCGGGCAATGAAATCGCCAACCAACGGTTCGCCAATCAGCTGATCCAAAATTTGGACGATGAAAAGGCGCAGGCGCAGGCCGTCAAAGTGGTGCAACGCACGCTGCGCACCGCACCGGGCCTAGCCCCCGCGTTGCGGACCTACGCGTTGTTGTCTGAGGCCGGCCGGCTGCCCGGCGAC
>JBGSOJ010000097.1:0-7775 GCA_041739175.1 Sphingomonadaceae bacterium | reverse complement strand
TTTGTTGGCCACGTCCGCACTCGGCTTTGCCGGCACAAGCCGACGCGGGGGCGCGGGCGGTATCGGCGGTTGCTGGTCGCCGGGACCTTGCCGCATGAAACCACCCGGGCCGATTGACACGACACGTGGCTGCGGGGCGGCAGGCTTTGCAATATCAAGTTCGTCCGCATCATGGTCAGCCAGCGGCGCAGCAACGGGAGAAGGCGTTTCCTCGGCTTCGTCATCAAAAGGCGGCGTGTCATCGACGACGACAGGCTCGACCTTTTTGGGTGCGCGTGGCACCGGGGCCGGCTTTGCCTCGACCGGCGCAGGCGGCGTTTCGACAGGCGCCGGAGGAGGAGTCGCCTCTTTTTCCGCCGCCGCCTTTTTGGCCGCTTCCTTTTTGACAGTGTCGTTGCTTTTTACCGGCGAAGGCCGCGCCTTCAGCCCCAACCGATGGGCTTTACCAATCACAGCATTGCGGCTAACGCCGCCCAATTCGTCGGCGATTTGGCTGGCAGTAATGCCCTTGCCCCACAGTTGCCGCAACTGTTCAATACGCTCATCGGTCCAGGACATAATTTTTCCGCTTTTCCCTCTGGATAAAGGCACTAGGCCTTTTCAATTTCTCTGCATGGCGGCAATAATGCCGCTTGCCGTAAGTGGAACGGGTCGATAAGCGATAGCGCCATGGAAGAGCAACCTTTATCTAAGCATTCACCCGCTTTCGCGCAAGGCGGCATTGGCGTGGTGCGCATATCCGGCTTTAACTGGTCGGGAATGCGTGCGTTGTACATCAAAGAAGTGCGCCGGTTTATGAAGGTGCAATTGCAAACCATTTGGGCCCCCGCGCTGACCACTTTGCTGTTTTTGGTCATTTTTACGGTGGCTCTTGGGCGCGGCGATTTGACAATCTTGGGCGCGCCCTTTGCCGATTTCATCGCGCCGGGGCTCATCATCATGGGCATGGTACAAAACGCCTTCGCCAACAGCAGCTTTTCGTTGCTCGTCGGCAAGGTGCAGGGCACGATTGTCGATTATCTCATGCCGCCCTTAAGCAATTTTGAGTTGATGGCCGCCATGGTGGGTGCATCGGTAACACGCGCGGTGGCGGTTGGCGGCGCAGTGTGGCTCGCCATGCTGCTGTGGCCGGGCGTAAATGTTGGCGTGACTCACCTTTGGGCGGTGCTTTGGTTCGGCCTGTTGGGTAGCAGTCTGGTCGCTTTGGTGGGCCTGATGACCTCGATATGGGCAGAGAAGTTCGACCATGCCGCCGCCGTGTCGAACTTTATCATCGCGCCTTTGTCGTTGCTGTCGGGCACATTTTACTCGGTCGAAAAATTGTCACCTTTGTTCCAAACGATCAGCCACGCGAACCCGTTTTTCTACATGATTTCTGGTTTCCGATATGGGTTTTTGGGCGAGGCGGACTCGCCGGTACTGGTTGGTGCGGCGGTTCTATTGGCTCTCAACATCATCATGGGCAGTGCAGTCTATATGGTCCTGCGGTCGGGCTGGAAATTGAAAAGCTAGGGGCAATCGGGCAAAACGCAATTCTAGGCTTGGCAAGCCGGTCCGCTTCGGCTATCGGCGCTCTTCCACACGCCGGTGGGCCATTCTTTGGCCGCCCTTGGACTCTGCGGAGAGATGGCTGAGTGGTCGAAAGCACCGCACTCGAAATGCGGCGTGCCGGTGACGGTACCTAGGGTTCGAATCCCTATCTCTCCGCCAATTTCTCAAATCTGAAATCGAAAGCGGTACAGGCGTACGAGTCCCGTTTTCACCCAACAATCGAATTACCATAGCTAGTATTTATACTAGTTCGGATATTGACAGAATATTTCGGCTAACTGGAATTGAAATGTTATGATGGTTACGAATAAATGCGTGATTTGTTCCGTCATTATTGATACATATATTCGATAATTTTGTTAACCCAGCTCTTGTTTTCGTTGTGAACCCCTTCCATATTAGAACGATGCGGCGCCTTTTTGAAGGCGTACTGTCTGGCGGTGCTTCTTCCCTTTCAAAAATTGTTTTGATTGGTTTTCCTGAGGCAGGAACTTCAATCGCCTGCCCAGGGTTTTGACAGCCGGGTGTTGGCGATGTCGAAAGTGCCCTCCCATGATTGCATATTTTCTTCTCGTTCATCGTTACCCCGAACAATTCAAGCGCCTTTTCAAAGCAATTTACACGCCAGAAAACCGGTATGTGGTGCATGTCGATAAAAGCAGTGGGGCGGAACTGGCGGACGCTATCGCCGCATTCCTCGCGCCCTATGAGGGGACCGAGATACTGGAGCCTCGTGATGCCTTATGGGGTGGATACAGTCTGGTCGAAGCAGAATTGCGCGGAATGGCTTTGCTGTTGACGATGCAGGGCAATTGGACGCATTACATCAATTTGTCAGGCCAAGATTTTCCGCTCAAGAGTCAAAGCTACATCCGCCAATTCTTAGCCGCCAACGCAGGCAAGCAATTCATCCGTGCGCTAAACCAGCGACAAATGCGCCCCGACACGATGAACCGGGTTACGCATCAATTTGTCGAGGACGAAGGCAAAATCACCGCAACGGGCAAGGCGCGGCCATTTTTGCGTGGTGCCACCCCTTACATTGGTACGCAATGGAAAGCAGTTACGCGGGCGTTTTGCGAATATGTGTGTCACGATGCGCGCGCGCTTCGCTTTAAGCAATTCTATCGCGGAACTTTTATTGCCGATGAGGCCTTTTTCCAAACGGTGATGATGAACAGCGGTCACAAGATCGGCGTAATGAACGACGATCTGCGCATGATTGATTGGGTACCCGATGGCGATATCAAACTGCGCCCGCGCAACTACGGGGTGGCCGATATGGCGCAATTGCAAGCGAGCAACGACTTGTTCGCACGCAAATTCGACGCCGTCGAGGACCCGCACATACTCGGCCTGTTGGAACGGCATCTTTTGTCACCTGCCGCAAATATATATCAGCCAAAATCCGCTACGCCAAAGGTGGCGGTTCGTAGCCAAGAACCGGCGATGGCTGCCCTATAACTCCGCCGCACACTCAGATTTCAATGGAGCAATACAATGGCAAAATCGCAAAAGAAATCGAACCGCGAGGTGCGCAAACCCAAGGCTGAAAAGCCAAAATCAACCCCCGCCACGCAATTGGAAAAGCGCGGCGTGGTGCCAGGGTTGGAGAATATGAAGCGGTAGCCCGCTAATCCTTCACCTCCGCAACACACGGCAGGCCATCAGGACCAATGCGGTCGGCGGGCATCGGTCCATCAATCATTTGCGCTGGCCCGGTGCAGCGGCGAATGGTGGGCACATCATCGGCCAGTTCCTCCAACCGGTTGCCGCCGTCGGCTTTGACCAAGTCAAACCCGTCGAACAATACGCCAGTGTTGAGATAGGCGCGCAGGCTTAGGCGGCCCGGTGCGACGTCGATGATCTGAAACAGGCTGGTGTTCTCCGCGACGCGGTCCGGCTGTGTGTCGGCACGGTCGTTGAGGCCGTACATCTTCGCGCCTGCGACCGAGACCATGTATACTGGCCCTTGCAACGCGCCGCCTGCCCGTGCTTCGCGCCCCGCTTCACGGCCTTCCTCAGCGGTTAGGCGTGCGTAGCAATGGTCGTGCCCTTGCAGCACCAAATCGACTTTATACCGCTCAAACAAGGGTTTCCACGCGGCCTTTAGCGCGGGCGTATCGCCGGGGCGGGCGCAGGTGAACAACGGTTGATGGAAAAGCACAATTTTCCAATTGCCCGTCGCGCCCGCCAATTGCGTCTCAAGCCACTGCGTCTGGCTAGTCAATGTGCCAAGGTCGAGCGCGGATGTGCCATCGAGCACGATAATCCGCACGCCCTGATAATCGGTGACATAGCTTGTTGCCTTCGCCCCCGCCGCACCGTTGGTGGGAAGGTTGAACATCAGCGGCCAGTGCCCACCCAGCTTGCGCAATTCGCTGCCATCGGGCTGCGGCAGGTCGATATACTCATGGTTGCCCGGTGCCGGTACCTGCGGCACGGTGGCGATGGCCCAACCACCCGCCGCCGTCCATTGCCCCCACTCGTCATCGTGCACCATGTCATCGCGGCTGGCGACCAGATCGCCCGCATGCAGCATCAACGCGGGATTGCCCGCTTGCAACAACGCGCGCCGCCAGCCGATCGAGCCGATATCAAGGATACGGTTTTGCGTGTCACCCATATAAATCATGCGAAACGGCGCGTCGCTGGCCTTTGCCGTGCGGAATTGGTGCCATTCAGAAAAGCCCCCCGATCCGTGCACGCGATAGGCGTAGGCGGTGTCCGGTTTCAGGCCGGTGAAGTTTACTTTATGATAGCGCGCCTCGCCATTCTCGCTGACCGTCGCGACATTTTGGCCGGTGACGGACTGCGCGCGGAGGCCGAAATTGGGCGAAGGAACCAATTCTGCGATCTCCGCAATGGAATCTGTCGCCGCAATATCGGTGCGCCAGGCGATTCCCATCGTCGTCGTTGGATCCGCGCCGGGCGAAAGCGTTATCCGATCGGGGATCGCGCGCGCCGCATAAGGCGAGCCAGGTGCAGGCGGAGCGACCTCTCCGCGCAAATCAATCACCGGCACCGCATCTTGCGCCTGTACAGTGGCGGTGCAGGCCACAGCCATTAATACGGCGGGGGCCATCAATACCAGCCACTTGCTTTTGCTAGACGCCATAAATCACCCTTTCCAAATGTATTTTGCCATAGCCGTGCGACGCCGTCATTATACAACGTGGCTATCGCGTCCAATATAGGTCGGCGTAAACGCTACCAATCTCCCATGGCAAGCGTAAGACATTATATACGCAATTCCCAACACGGGGGATTGAGGCATCATCGCTATCGGGCTATTCCATTAAGTCAAGGGGCGCATACCAGTAGGAGCACGCTTGCCCGATACGTCTATCTTCGACATTGCCGTCATTGGCGGCGGCGTCAATGGATGTGGCATTGCGCGCGATTTGGCCGGGCGCGGCGCGCGCGTTTTGTTGCTTGAGGCAGGCGATTTGGCCAGCGGGACGAGCAGCGCGTCAAGCAAGTTGATCCACGGCGGTCTCCGCTATCTGGAGCATTACGAATTTGCGTTAGTGCGCGAATCGCTGATCGAGCGGGAGGCGTTGTGGGCCATCGCGCCGCATATCATCTGGCCTATGCGGTTCGTGTTGCCGCATGTGAAGGGCCTGCGCCCGCGATGGTTGGTGCGCGCCGGATTGTTCCTTTATGACCATTTGGGCGCGCGCAAGCGGCTGCCCGCGACTAAGAGCATTCGCCTTGCCGACCATCCGGCAGGCGCGGCGTTAAAGGCGGAGTTCGCCCAGGGCTTTGTCTATTCCGATTGCTGGGTCGATGACGCGCGGTTGGTGGTGCTAAACGCGCGCGATGCCGCCAATCGCGGGGCGGAGGTGCACACAAGATGCCGCGTTATCAGCCTGCTGCGGGAGGAAGGCGGCGGCGCGCAAATCTGGCGGATTGAAACGCAAAAGGGCGTATGCCGCGCCCGCGCCATCGTCAATGCGGCGGGGCCATCGGTGCTGGAGGTACTTAAAGCGGGCCATCAACCGACGAAGCGCAAAATGCGGTTGGTGCGCGGGTCGCATATTGTCGTGCCCACGCTATTTGACCACGATTACCCCTATTTCTTTCAATTGCCCGACGGGCGTATATTTTTCGCTATTCCGTATGAGCAGGATTTCACCCTGATCGGCACCACCGACGCCGACCATATGGGCGCGTTGGAAAAGGTCCGCGCGAGTGCGGCGGAAATCGAATATCTCTGCGATGCGGCAAACCGTTTTTTCGCCAAGCCGATTACGCCTGCTGATGTTGTCTGGTCCTTCGCAGGGGTCCGTCCGCTGATCGACGATGGATCGGGCAAGCCGGAGGCGGCGACGCGCGGCTATCAATTGGAGCTATCACCCGAGGCGGAGGGTGCGCCGATACTGTCGGTGTTTGGCGGCAAAATCACCACCTATCGCCATTTGGCCGAAGAAGCCGCCGATTTGCTCGCCACGCGGATGCCGATGCTGGCGAAGGCAGGCTGGACCGCGCGCGAACCCCTGCCCGGCGGCGATTTCGCGGTGGACGGCGTGGAGGCTGAGATTGCCACATTAATGCACGCCCACCCCTTTATTGGGCGGCCATGGGCAACGCGGCTGATCCGGTCGTATGGCACGCTGGCGCAGCATATATTTGCAGGCGCGCAGACATTGGCCGATTGCGGGCGGCATTTCGGCCATGATGTGACCGAGGCCGAAGTCCGCTATTGCATTGCCCACGAATGGGTTATGAGCGCCGACGATTTCCTCTGGCGGCGCAGCAAATTGGGGCTTAGATTGTCCAAGCGCGAGGCTGTGTTGCTGGACCATTTTATACAGGAGGCTTTGGCCGCATGACCCCGAAAATTGTCGCCCTTGGCGGAACCGTCAACCCCGGCAGCACCACCGAACTCGCCATGCGCACCGCACTTACCCGCGCGGCGGATGAAGGGGCGGAGGTTGTGCTCTTCGATGGCGCGTATCTTGCCAATCTGGCGCATTATCGCGGGCCGGGGCATAAGGATGGCGACGGCGCAGAATTGGTGGAGGCGGTGCGCGCCGCCGATGGCCTGATTATCGCCGCGCCCGGCTATCACGGAACGGTATCGGGGCTGGTCAAAAACGCATTGGATTATCTGGAGGATTTGGCGCGGGATGAGCGCCCCTATCTGGATGGCCGTGCCGTGGGTTTGATTGCGACCGCGTACGGCGATCAGGCAACGATGAGCACGATGCAGACCTTGCGCTCCATCGTCCACGCGCTGCGTGGTTGGCCAACGCCGATGGGGGCGACAATCCGCACCTTTGCCGGGCTGTTCACCCCTGAAGGCGTGTGCACCGATGAACGCACGCAAAGGGCGCTTGATCTGATCGGCACCCAAGTCGTCCACGGCGCGCGCAGCTTTGCCTCGGTCGAACGCGCGGTGTCATAGGGAAAAGCATTCGGGGGAGGATGTATGAACGGCGGCGAACGCGCCATCTTGGTGCTGGATGAGGGCACAACCTCCACCCGCGCTATACTTTATGCGCCGGACGGCACTGTGCTGGGCAGCGCGCAGCAGGAACTGACACAATATTATCCTGCCGCCGGATGGGTGGAGCATGATGCCGCCGAAATCTGGGCCAAAACGCTCGCCTGCGCGCGCGAGATGGTGGCAAAGGCAGGCGGCGCGGACCGGATTGCCGCGATTGGTATCACCAACCAGCGCGAAACGGTGGTCGCATGGGACCGGCATACCGGCACGCCGCTTTGCCCCGCGATTGTCTGGCAAGACCGCCGGACCGAGGACCGCTGCGCCGAACTGCGCGCCGCCGGGCATGAGGCAATGGTGCAGGCGAAAACCGGCCTCGTGCTCGACCCGTATTTTAGCGCGACGAAAATGCGGTGGATACTCGACCATGTCGCGCGCGCGCGCGATTTGGGTGAGCGCTTGGCGTTTGGCACCGTGGAAAGCTGGCTGGTGTATAATCTGACCGGCGGAGCGAAGAGCGGCCTGCATATCACCGATGCCACCAATGCCAGCCGCACGATGCTTATGGCCCTCGACCTTAACAACGGCGGCGCGGATTGGGACGACGACTTGCTGAGCCTCCACGGCATCGACCGCGCGAGCCTGCCGCAGATTACCGACACCCACGGCACGTTCGGCACCACGCATGCCGACCTGCTTGGCGGCGCAATCCCGATTTGCGGGCTGGCGGGCGATCAGCAGGCAGCAACGATTGGGCAGGCCTGCCTTGCGCCGG
>JBGSOJ010000092.1:0-6024 GCA_041739175.1 Sphingomonadaceae bacterium | reverse complement strand
TGCGTGCCCGTGGTGATGTGTATGAGATAATCCTGCTCATCCGGATCGAAGGGAAAGGCCCGCGCAAAGTCGAGTAGCTTTCCATATACTTCCTCAAAATCCCACGCATCGGTAAAATCGAGCCGGTGCGGCACAACCTCCGTCTCTGGCGAGATATCGACAATGTCGGCGGCAATTTGGTCGGCCAGCCGCTGGTGATAGCCGCCGTGCAGCAAGATGAAGCGATCGACGCGCAAATCCTCCTGCATACAGACGCCAATGGTGGGCCGCCATTTGTGCCAACGTGATGGACCAAATTTCGCCGCGTCGAGCGTGGAGCCAAGGAAGCCAATGACGGTGGTGGGTTTCATACCATAGCTATATATTTTTATCGTTTACGATACAAGTGGCGTTGATTGGTGGTCACTTCAAACAAAGTCGATTTTGCCTTTTTTGTTTTTTATAACTTAATATCATATATTTATGATTTTTTACATCGCCGCCAATCAAACTGGCACGCCCCCTGCAACGTTGTTGGCGTCAGGTTCATACAGTCCTGACGCGCAGCGGGAAAAGGGACGGCCGGAATGGGCCGGTCGTCCCAAAGGCCCGCAAGTAGGGAGTTGGACAATGGCCAACAAAAATCTTTTTGCATCCGCCTTGGCGCGCATCATGCCGCGCACGGATGCTGTGAACGAAGCAGGCGGTGTTGCCTATGCCTATGGTCCAGAGGCCAAATTGGCGCAATTTGCCGCGACTGGCACACTCGCCCCCGGATTTTATTCAGGAGCAGAAGCGCAGTTATCGGATGTTTTGGATGCCGCCCGCGCGGTGTCGCCTGAGTTTGTGGCGAAGGCCGCCATCTACGCCCGGAAATCCGGCGCGATGAAGGATATGCCCGCCTTGCTGGCGGCGTATCTCACCGTGGCGGACCCCGATTTGGCGGTGCGTGTGTTTGACCGTGTTATCGACAATGGCCGCATGCTGCGCAACTTTGTGCAGATCATGCGCTCGGGTCAGATTGGCCGCACGTCTTTGGGTTCACGCCCGAAGCGGTTGGTCAAAAACTGGTTGGAGCAGGCATCAATGCACAGCCTGATGGCGGCGGCGACGGGCAATGATCCCAGTCTGGCGGATATCGTCAAGATGGTTCACCCTTCGCCTGCAACGGCGGAACGGCGTGCATTCTATGGTTGGCTCATCGGTCGGCCCTATGATGTCGCGGCCCTGCCCGCTGAAATTGCGGCGTTTGAAGAGTGGAAGCGGGATACGTCTATGCCCTTGCCACCGGTGCCATTTGCATGGTTGACGGCGTTTCCGTTGTCCGCTGAGCAATGGGCGGACCTTGCATCCCGCATGGGATGGCAGGCCCTGCGCATGAACCTGAACACATTGGCGCGTCATGGCGCGTTTGATGTGGCGGGGGTGACGGAGGCGGTTGCGGCGCGTTTGGCCGATGCCGATGCCTTAGCCAAGGCGCGGGTGATGCCCTATCAATTGATGGTGGCGCTTGCCCAAGCGGGTGAGGGCGTGCCGTTAAAAGTGCAGGCCGCGTTGGAGGATGTGTTGGAATTATCGCTTGCGAAAGTTCCCGCTTTGTCCGGTAACGTGGTGGTCTGCCCCGACGTGTCGGGTTCGATGAGCTCGCCGCTCACGGGATATCGCAAGGGCGCAAGCTCGGCAGTGCGGTGCATCGATGTTGCGGCCTTGGTCGCGGCGGCGATGCTGCGTCAGAACTGGTCGGCGCGGGTGATGCCCTTTGAGTGCTCCGTTGTCCCGCTTAAGCTCGACCCGCGCGCACGGCTTGCCGTGAATGCGGCGAAGCTGGCAAAGGTAGGCGGCGGCGGGACCAATGTGTCCGCGCCACTGGCGCTGCTCAATCGGGAACGGGCAAAGGTCGATACGGTGATTATTGTCTCCGACAATGAAAGCTGGTTCGATAGCCGGCATCCCTATCGCTCGGCTGGGTCCGCCACGGCGACGATGAAGGAGTGGAGCAAGCTGAAATCCCGTAACCCGGGCGCGAAGCTTATCTGCATCGACATCCAACCCTATGGCACGACGCAGGCAAAAAGCCGTGAGGACATCATGAACGTCGGTGGCTTCACCGATGCCGTGTTCGACGCGATGGCGCGCTTTACCGATGGTGAAACGCGCGACTGGGTCGAAATCGTCAACGCGGTGGAGGTATAATTTGGAGGTACAAAAAGGGTCACGGCGAATGCCATAAGGACTACATCGGCCGCGGGTTCGAATCCCGTCTGTCTCTCGGGACAGTAGCTCAGCTTGGTAGAGCAATACGCCCTTGGGCGGGTCCTTATGAACCTCGTCGCCATGACTCAACCGATTTAACAAAGGCCGTGGCGAATGCCGGCGGGACTACATCCACACCCGATGGTCCAAAGAGTAAAGCGCCCCGAACGCAGCAATGCCGGAAGGGAGATGCGGGTTCGAATCCCGCCCTTGGAGGGATAGCTTAAGGACCGTGTCTCGCCATTTTTCGTCGCCACGGCCAACCTATTTGAAACACGGCGAATGCCGGAAGGTCTACAGACTTCTAATCTCCAGGTCGCGGGTTCGAATCCCGCCTGTTCCTCGGAACAGCAGCTCAGTTTGGTAGAGCAGGAACGACTTTCCAACCCTTCGTCGCCGTGACCCACATTACAGCGCTGGCGAATGCCGGTGGGACTACATGGGTAAGGGCCGAAAGGCCATGGTGGTTCGAATCCACTGCCGGAGCAATCCGGATGTCCCACCTCCCCTCGTCGCCAGCAATTTATTTCTGTTAAGGAGGTCGCCATGACCAAGACAAGTTACGAATTTCAGGCCGTCGAAAACGGCGTTCCCATCAAATCCTGGACGCGCGGTGTGCCCGTGGACGATAAGGCGCGGGCGCAGCTTTCGCGGGCGGCACAAATGCCATTTGTGTTTAAGCACGTCGCCGCCATGCCCGATGTCCATGTCGGCATTGGCGCGACGGTTGGCTCGGTCATCCCGACCAAAGGCGCAGTGATTCCCGCCGCGGTCGGCGTGGACATTGGCTGCGGCATGATGGCGGCGCGCACGTCTTTGCACGCGAATGATTTACCCGACACGTTGGAGAGTATTCGTTCCGCAATAGAGGCCGCCGTGCCGCATGGCCGGACACTGAGCCGCAACAAACGCGACAAAGGCGCATGGGGCGATCCGCCCGCCGCCATTGTCGACGCCTGGGCCGGGCTGGCGGCGCGCTTTGGGCGGATTGTGGCGAAATACCCGCGTCTGGCCAAGACCAACAATATCACGCATTTGGGCACGTTGGGCACTGGCAACCACTTTATCGAGCTGTGCCTCGATACAGAAGGACGCGTGTGGGTGATGCTGCATAGCGGATCGCGCGGCGTCGGCAATGCCATCGGCAGCTTCTTCATTGAGCTGGCGAAGCAGGATATGCGCAAATGGCATATCAATCTGCCCGACGAAAACCTCGCCTATTTCCCCGAAGGGACCGACCATTTCGACGATTATGTTGAGGCGGTCGAATGGGCGCAGGATTTCGCCGCACTCAACCGGCGCGTGATGATGGCCCATGTGATTGCCGCCTTGCGCGCGCAGATTGCAAAGCCGTTTGATGCGGAAATGGAGGCGGTGAATTGCCATCACAATTATGTGACGCGCGAGAATCACTTCGGCGAAAATGTGCTGATTACCCGAAAGGGGGCGGTGCGTGCGGCCAAGGGCGTGATGGGGATTATCCCCGGCTCTATGGGCGCGAAAAGCTTCATCGTGCGCGGCCTTGGCAATGCGGACAGCTTCGATAGCTGCTCGCACGGTGCAGGCCGCGTGATGAGCCGGACGGAGGCGAAGAAAATGGTCACGCTGGATGAGCATATCGCCGACACCATGGGCGTCGAATGCCGCAAAGACGCGGGCGTCATTGACGAAACACCGCGCGCCTATAAACCGATCGAAGCCGTGATGGCGGCGCAGGCGGAACTTGTGGAAATCGTCCACACATTGAAACAGGTGGTATGCGTGAAGGGGTAAGCCCCTTTGCGCGGCGTTTTAAGAAAGCACATGCAATGACCCACGACACCGCCATTCCAACCGATGTTCGGCACGAAATTGACGCACGCTTGGCAACGCTGGCGGCGGAGGAAGGCGTGCGCTTTTTGTTGGCGGTGGAGTCGGGGTCTAGGGCTTGGGGCTTTCCGTCCCCCGATAGCGATTATGACGTGCGGTTTATCTACCTTCGCCCGCGCAGGGATTATTTGGCGCTGTCCGCTCCGCGCGATGTGATCGAGCGGCCTATCGTGGATGAAATCGACCTTAACGGATGGGATGTGCGAAAGGCACTGGGCCTGCTGCTTCGCGATAATGCCGTGGTGTCGGAATGGATGGAAAGTCCAATCCGCTATGTCACCGATGATCCCGCGATGGCGCGGATTGCGGATATGGCTTCACGCAATTTCAATCCGCAGGGCTATGCGCGCCATTATGCCAGCCTTGGCCGAGGTACCTTGGTGCGGTGGGTGGATAAAGACGGGCCGGTGCCGGTGAAGCGGTTTTTCTATGCGCTTCGCCCCGCGTTGATGATCCGTGCGTTGCGATTAAGCCCATGGGCGCGGCCGCCGATGCAGATGGCGGACCTGCTGCCAGTTTGCGATTTGGTCGCCGATTTGCTGGCGCAGATTGGGCATTTGATTGCCTTGAAAGCGCAAACGAAAGAGGCAGGCAATGCCATCAGATTGCCCGATTTGGAGCGGTTCATCCACGATGAGCTTGCCCGTGCCGATGAAGTGCCTGCTCGCGAGGCAGGACCGGTGTTCGCAAAAGAGGCTTCGGCGCTGTTTATCGAATTGGTAGAAAACGAATGATCACAATCGACGGATCAGAAGGCGAAGGCGGCGGGCAGATTGTGCGCAACGCCTGCGCGCTTTCTCTCATCACGGGAAAGCCTTTCCACATCGAAAATATACGCGGCAAACGCGCCAAACCCGGGCTGATGCGGCAGCATGTGACGGCGGTGGAGGCGGCGTGTGCGATTGGCGGGGCGGAGGCCAAGGGGCTTTCGGTCGGCGCGGCGGAGCTAACCTTCCGCCCGGGAACCGTCACACCCGGCGAATACCATTTCGCGGTTGGCACGGCGGGCAGCACAGGGCTGGTGCTGCAAACTGTGCTCATGCCGCTGCTGCTTGCGGGCGGGCCGTCGCGGTTGGTGTTGGAGGGTGGGACGCACAACAGCATGGCCCCGCCGTTTGATTTTATCGAACGGTGCTTCCTGCCGATCATCAATCGCATGGGGCCGACAGCCACAGCAAAGCTGATCCGCCGTGGTTTCTACCCACGCGGTGGCGGGCGGATTGAAGTGGATATCACGCCCGCGCCGCTGAACGCCATCGACTGCACGCAGCGCGGCGACTTGCTTAGCCAGCGCGTGCAGGCGGTGTTTGCCAATGTCCCGCACGAGGTTGCCGACCGGATGCTCAAAACCGCGCGCCGCGACTTGCCGCATTGGCCGGAGGCGTGTTTCACCACCCGCGAATTGCCGCAGGAGCAGGGACCGGGCGTCATCCTGATGTTAACGTCGGAATATGCTAACGTCACCGAAATCGTCAGCGCCTTTGGGCAGATTGGCGTGCCCGCAGAACGCCTGGCCAAAACGGCGGCGGCGCGGATGCGGGGCTTTGCCGCGAGCGACGCGTTCGCGGGCCCCTATTTGGCCGATCAATTGCTTTTGCCGTTCGCGATTGCCGGCGGCGGCGGCTTTTCAACGGTGAAGCTGAGCCAGCACAGCCGAACGGCGATCGATATTATCGAACGGTTTATGTCCGTCCGTTTTGCGATTACCGATACCGACGCGGGTAGGCATCATATAACGGTCCGCGCACCCGCCGCTTAAGAACGCACTATGCCGTAACGATATTTGCGCTTATCCTCTTGGCCAACGGGGAGGCGGATATGGCCAAGAAAAAGACAGCGGTGCTCGTCATCCATGGCATGGGGGAGCAACGGCCGATGAACACGCTGTGGCGCTTTGTTCAGGCGGCGTGGGTGCATGACACC